>JANOCP010000210.1:0-5342 GCA_031412235.1 Polaromonas sp. | reverse complement strand
CGCGAAGCAGGTCTTGGCCCGCAGCGCCTGTCGCAGTCCAATTTTTCTGACGCCTACTGGACGCTGGCACAAATGATTACCCACCACACCGTTAACGGCTGCAATCTGCAGCCCGGTGATTTGCTGGGTTCAGGCACTTTGTCTGGCCAGGTGCCAGAGCAGGCCGGATCGCTGCTCGAACTGAGCGCAGGCGGCAAAAAAACGCTGACCCTGGCCAATGGCGAGATACGCACCTTTCTGGAAGACGGCGATTCAGTGATCTTGCGAGCCCATTGCGTGCGTGAGGGTTTTCGCCGTATTGGTTTTGGTGATTGCCAGGGCCAGGTTTTGCCTGCGCGGATTTGAGTTTGCGGCGGTGATAGCCGCCAACGGTACGGCAAAAACGCGAATCGGCAACGCTTCAAGCCCTTTGTAGGGCTAAAACCTTGATAAACGAGGAAAAAACAGGGCTGAACCTTACAATGGAGGGTTACCCAAAGCCTTTATGAACGCCCCCATCGACGTCTCTTTTTTCGCGCGCGCCGCCAAACCCCTGACCAGTTACCGCAAATACTGGGCGGCCCGTTTTGGCACGGCCAAGTTTTTGCCGACCAGCCGGGCCGAGATGGACGCGCTGGGCTGGGACAGCTGCGACATCATCATCGTCACCGGTGACGCCTATGTAGACCACCCGAGCTTCGGCATGGCCGTGATTGGCCGCATGCTGGAGGCCCAGGGTTTCAGGGTCGGCATCATCGCCCAGCCTGACTGGCAAAGCGCCGAGCCCTTCAAGGTACTGGGCAAGCCGAATCTGTTTTACGGCGTGACGGCCGGCAACATGGACAGCATGATCAACCGTTATACGGCTGACCACAAAATTCGCTCCGACGACGCCTACACCCCGGGTGACATAGGCGGCAAGCGCCCTGACCGCGCGGCGCTGGTGTATTCGCAGCGCTGTCGTGAAGCCTACAAAGAGGTGCCGATTATTCTGGGCGGTATTGAAGGCTCGCTGCGCCGCATCGCGCATTACGATTACTGGTCTGACAAGGTTCGCCGCAGCGTGGTGGTGGATGCCAAATGCGACCTGCTGCTGTATGGCAATGCCGAGCGCGCGATTGTTGAAATTGCACATCGTCTGGCTGCCAAAGAATCCATATTGACCATGACGGACATTCGCGGCACGGCGTTTATCCGCCGGGCGGGTGATGAAACATCGCAAGGCTGGTTTGAGATTGACTCCACCAGCGTGGACGCGCCGGGCCGGGTCGAGGCGCACGTCAACCCCTACATGATGATTTCGGATGTGGCAAAAGAGCAGGGCGCGACCTGTGCGCGGGAAGATGAGGCGGCGGAAGTGGCTGGTAAAGCCGAAGCGGTCGCAAAAAGCACCGTTCGTCCTGAGCCTGTCGAAGGGGCTCCCAGGGCTTCGACAAGCTCAGCCCGAACGGACATGGGTTCAACCATCAAACCACTGACGTTTGTCGCCAACCCCGCCTTGTCCCACATGCAGGGCAAGATCAAGGTGCCGCCGCGCGATCGGTCTGTCATTCGCCTGCCATCCTACGAGCAGGTCAAAAGCGACGCGGTGCTTTATGCCCACGCCAACCGCGTGTTGCACCTGGAAACCAACCCCGGCAACGCACGCGCCCTGGTTCAGGCCCATGGTGAAGGCGTTACCGCACGAGACGTGTGGATCACGCCACCGCCGATTCCGCTGACCACAGCCGAGATGGACTACGTGTTTGACTTGCCTTATGCGCGCAGCCCGCATCCGAGCTACGCCGACGAAAACGGCAGCCACGACCACGCCACCAAAATCCCGGCCTGGGAGATGATTCGCTTTAGCGTCAACATCATGCGCGGCTGTTTTGGTGGCTGCACCTTTTGCTCGATCACCGAGCACGAAGGCCGCATCATTCAGAGCCGCTCCGAAGACTCGGTCATCCGCGAGATCGAAGCGATACGTGACACCGTCAAGGGCTTTACGGGCGCGATATCCGACCTCGGTGGCCCGACGGCCAATATGTACCGCATCGGCTGCAAGTCGCCGGAAATTGAAGCAGCGTGCCGCAAGCCCTCATGCGTCTACCCCGGCATCTGCTCGAATCTCAATACCGACCATAACCCGCTCATCAAGATGTACCGCCGCGCCCGGGCGCTCAAGGGCGTGAAGAAGATTCTCATCAGCTCCGGCCTGCGCTACGACCTGGCGGTGCAAAGCCCCGAATACGTCAAGGAACTCGTCACGCACCACGTCGGTGGCTACCTCAAGATTGCACCCGAGCACACCGAGCAGGGCCCGCTGACCAAGATGATGAAGCCGGGCATAGGCAGTTACGACAAGTTCAAGCAGCTGTTTGACAAGTACAGCCTCGAAGCCGGCAAGAAGCAGTTTCTGATTCCCTACTTCATCGCCGCCCACCCCGGCACCAGCGATGAAGACATGATGCACCTGGCGCAGTGGCTCAAGAAAAACGGTTTCAGGGCCGACCAGGTACAAACCTTTTACCCGAGCCCGATGGCCACGGCCACGGCGATGTACCACACCAATAAAAACCCGCTGCGCAAGATCACCCGCGACAGTGAATCGGTAGACATCGTGCGCGGCGAAAAGCGTCGCCGTCTGCACAAGGCCTTTTTGCGCTACCACGACCCCAACAACTGGCCGCTGTTGAGGGAAGCGCTAAAGACCATGGGCAGGGCAGACCTGATTGGCAACGGCAAGCACCATTTGATTCCAACCTTTCAGCCGCTGACAGATGGCACTTACCAGAGTGCCCGCAAAAAGAATTCGACGGCGGTGGTTTCAAAAACCTCGGCGGCGGCATCACCGGTAAAAGGCCGCATTTTGACCCAGCACACCGGTTTGCCGCCGCGTGACAACGGTTCGGGCAAGATCAGCGCAAAACTGCTGGGACGTAAACCGCGCTGATTTTTGCGTACAACCAGAAAATCCACGCTGCCAGTCCGGCGCAATGAAGCCAGACAGTTGCCCAATAAACTGTCTGAAATGATGTTTTGCTGGTTTTATGCCGCATAACCTGCTGGGCCAGCCATGCGGCGGGCCAGCCACCGGCGAGGGCAAAAAAGTGAAGGGTATCTTCCCTGGTACGCCGCGAGCCATGCTCGGCAGCATTTTTATCAAAGGCGTAAACAAATATCGTGGCGATGTTTAGCACAACGAATGCTGCAAGCGTCGCTATTGCAAGTCGCCTGGAGACGAGCCCAAAAACCATCAACGCGGCCCAGACCGCAAGCGAAGCAAGAAAAAGTGCCAGCCTGTTAGGAGGGGCTCCCGTAGATGAAGCCCGTGCAGGAGAGCGTCCTTTTGCAGCCATTCGCAATGCCTCTTGCGCGTGATACGCTCTGCCAGAGGCATATGACCCCGATGGTTTTGCAGCCTGGCCCAATCGGGGCACAGATACGGTATCAAAAAGTGGGTTGACGATGGTGGCTTTTGGACCCTTGCCACCCACGTAAATTTCTTCAAAACTAACCTGCATGCCTTCATGCGGCGCGGTGTCTGCGCTGGACCGGAATACTTTGACATGAAAGAAAACGTCGGCAGAGACGTCCTGGCTACGGATAAAACCAAAGCCCTTGGCTGCATCCCAGCGTTTTATGGCTCCAGTTTTCTTCATGACCGCGTCCCCTGCACAGCTTATTTCGCAGGCGCAGATCCCGTGGCTCCTGCTGGTGGTGGGGTAATCCCCAATCGCTTGGCCACAGTCTGGTCAAGGGTGTTGATCTTGGGCTCCACAATGCTGCGGGTGTCAGCCAGCAGTTTTTCGACAAGGCCTTTTTGCATATCACCGCCCAGTTGCTGAAACCGGATGTAGGCGGGTGATTCCAGAAAGTCGGCCAGGCCCTTCAGCTCGGCTTCAGTAAACTTTTCTTCGAGCACGGCGCCAATGGTTGTGGGTGCCAGCTTGACGGCGCGGTCGCGCACCAGCGGCACGACCTCATCCAGATACTTTTTAACATCAGCCTGAATTTCTTTGCCAACGGCCTCGCGCTTTTCGAGCGCAACGCGTGTGGTCAGGGCCGCGCCTGCGCGGTCCAGCATGTCAAGGGCGGGGCGTTCTGCCAGCGTACGGGCAACGCCTTCAATACCCGGCTGCTGCAGCTTGAGAACACGGGCTACCAGCGCTTTTTTTGCGGGTGTGGATTGCGCTTGTGCATGGACGCTTGGCGAAAGCAGGGCCAGAGCCGAGAAGGTGATGGGAATGAGTTTCTTGATCATCCAGACATCTTAAACGGCTGGTGTTGCGGGGATGTAAACGCAATTTACATCGCGGACTGGCGCGTCAGCTCACCAGCACCGCCAGTTTGGCCAAAATGGGTATTTTTCAATGAAATAGGTCCCTGGCCCAATATTTACGGTTATGGGCAGCTATGTATTTAAGAGTAAAACCTTAATCCGAAATCAACTCCCGGCAAGCGGGTAACCCACAATATCCGTCAGCGCCGGGTAGCCACTGACAGCATAAGACGCCAGCTTGCCACCCATTACGGTGCCTTCGACGCTGCCGACGTTGAGGCCGGTATAAATCCAGTCCCCTGCCAAAACGAGGTTGGACAGCCCCGAGCCCCAGGCTTTCAGGCGCGCGGCGGTACTGCCGGGCGGGCTGGTGACGTAGCGTTCGGTTGGGTCGATATTGGCGCGCCAGAACTGCTGGTCAAAGCGCTTGACGCCCAGGCCAGCCGTGGCTTCCTGGTAAGGATGCAGCAGGCTGAAATCAAGTCCGACCGGGTCACCGGGTGGAGAGATGGCATTGGTGGTGGCCTTGGGAAGCAGCGGCCCCATGCTGACCTGCAGGTATTGCACGCATTGCGCCTTGACGCGCTCGTATTGACGCCTCGGGTAGTCGGTATCGGTAAACGGCGGCGGGGCTTCATAGTCAGCCATGGCACCCGAGAAGTACCACAGCGATTGGGGCGTATTGGCAGCGGGCCAGTCTTCCCACTTGAGCAAATGCGTAAAGTCCACTTGGCCGTCGATGGGGTTGAGGTAGGTGGCGCCTATTACCGTGTCGTACGGGTTTTTAAAGGTGATGTCCCAGCCCAGTTCTGGTGTGGTGCGGTTCATCCAGATCTGCATGGTCTGGGTTTGTACGGTGGTGACTTTGGCAACCATTTCGCGCCACTCTGGCCGTGCGGCCAGTATGTCCTGGCACAGGTAGGGAATGGCGCCAATCGAGATGGCAAACACGATCTTGTCGTAGTCTCGCCCGGCCTGCAGCTGGCGCTGCGCGACCGGTTGCCAAGGCGTCCAGTAGGACTCAAGGTTGATGTCTGCCGCTTTCAGGGCTTCACCTTCTACCAGCTGATCGTATTGCGGATCACCCGGCCACGAGGGC
>JANOCP010000209.1:0-20082 GCA_031412235.1 Polaromonas sp. | reverse complement strand
GTCAACCCGCACAAAACCCGGCTTGCCGCCCCGGTGCGACACATCTACGCCGCCTGCGGCGCCAGCGCCTTCTACGTTACCGTCAGCATCAGAATAGGCGGTGGCGATAAACAGCGTGTCTGCCGCTTCAATCATGCGGCGTGCTGCGCCATCAAGCTGCGCGCCTTGATGCACCACTGGCGGCGTGCGGGCATCTGCGGGCAGGTACACCGGCTCACGCGCCTGGATGTATTTGGGGCAATTGCCAAAACTCTGCTGAAGCTGCACGCTAAAGCCGACGGTGCTTACGCCGCGAACGATGCCGTTCATGCGGTTGCGCCTGCGCGTATGCGGCTCCAGGCCCAGCAGGCCGATGAATGCGCCGTCAACCAGCGTCTCCTGCAAAGGGTCACCGTGCAGGGGCCGGGCACTCAACACCAGCGTGTGGGCGTCGGGTGAATCGATAAAACCTGGCGGCGCGGCCAGCACTGAGGCCCACGGCTGGCCCGCGGCGTCGACCGTGCCTGCAATCACAAAAGGCAGCTGCTCGAAGAAATCACGATGCTGGTCGGGCATGAAGTCACGAATCACGCGCGGACCCAGGTCGGCCATGCGCCCGGCCACGCCCACGCGCTGCTGCACGGCGCGCTCGCCGGCGTGAAATGTGGGGGCATTCATTCTGGCAATCCAATCGGCGTTTTAACCATGGGCACAAAACCCGGCAGGGCTTCAACACGGGCCAGCCAGGCGCGCAGATTCGGGTAGCCGACAAGCGAAATATTGCCTTCGGGGGCGCGGGCCACGTAGCTGTAATTGGCTACGTCCGCAAGTGTGACGGTGTTGCCTGCCAAAAAGAGCGATGCGCCAAGCTGCTGCTCCATCACCTTGAACAGACCATGCGCGCGAGCGATGGCGTCGTCAGGACTGGCGGGTGACTTGAAAAGCTGAATCACGCGCGCGTAAGCGGGGCCAAAGGCAAGCGGCCCGGCAGCGACTGAAAGCCAGCGCTGCACCTGGGCAGCGGCCAGCGGTTCAGACGGCAGCCATTGCTCAGCGTTGGCTGCATAGCTGTGGGTGAGGTAGACCAGAATGGCGTTGGAGTCGGCCAGCGTGAAGGCACCGTCCTGAATCACCGGCACTTGCCCGAACGGGTTCATGGCCAAAAAACCGGCCTGCTTGTGCGCACCGGCAGCCAGGTCAACATTGACCAGTTCAAACGGCAAGCCCAGTAGCGACAAAAACAGCTCTACCCGGTGCGCATGGCCAGAAACCGCAGCGCGGTACAGCTTGATGGGTTGTACCGGAAGGGTCTTGGGGGCTGAGACGGTCTGTGTATTCATGGTGGCTTTTCTGGTGGTGTGTTTCAAGCTCTGTTCAATCGCTATATTTGACAGACTGGATTTTGTTTCATCCATTTAAATGAATAAATGGCAAATATAGGATTTGACTACTCCATTAAATGGATGAATAACCAGGATAAGACTTATCATCCGGGCATGGACAAGCTGCGGGCCATGCAGGCCTTTATTCATATTGCCGAAGAAGGCAGCCTGACGGCGGCGGCGCGTGTGATGTCGTCGTCGCTACCCGCCATGGTGCGTACGCTGGCCGCGCTTGAGGCAAGCCTGGGCGTGCGGCTGTTCAACCGCACCACGCGGCGCATATCTCTGACCGAAGAGGGGCGCAGGCACCTTGAAAGCTGCAAGCAGCTGCTGGCGGACCTGGGCGATGCCGAAGCCGCCCTCACGCTTGAGGCAGGCGAGCCCGCAGGCCACCTGACCATCACCGCGCCCATGCTGTTTGGCCAGATGCATGTGGCGCCCGCCGTGACGCGCTTTGTGCAGCAGCACGCGCAAATGCGCTGTAGCGTGGTGCTGCTTGACCGCGTGGTCAACCTGCTTGAAGAAGGCATTGATGTTGGCATACGTATAGGCCAGCTTGAAGATTCCAGCCTGGTGGCGCAGCCCGTGGGCCACATACGCCGGATGGTGGTGGCCAGCCCGGCATACTTG
Organism: Polaromonas sp.; assembly: GCA_031412235.1. Taxonomy (GTDB): domain Bacteria; phylum Pseudomonadota; class Gammaproteobacteria; order Burkholderiales; family Burkholderiaceae_C; genus Polaromonas. Next base: position 18,091 of record JANOCP010000209.1, on the reverse strand, counting down.
CGGCGCCACGGCACACCCAAGCACCCCAAAGACCTGCTGAAAGCCAACTGCGTGCGCGTGATTGACCATGCCCCTGGCTGGGGCCCGTTTAATGACCACGGGCGGCAACTGCGACTGGCTGTCAGTGGTAATCTGCAATTTAACCAGAACGCCCCGGCCATTGAGGCCTGCATCGCTGGCGTGGGGTTTGGCGTTTTTATGTCTTACCAGGTGGCACCGTTTTTAAAAAGCAGACAGTTGCGCGTTGTGCTCGAAAAATTTGAGCCCCCGGTTCGGCCCATCAGCCTGGTCTACCCCCATGCCCGCCTGCTGCCCAAGCGCACACGGGTGTTTATTGAATGGATGAAAAAAGAGCTTGCGGGTTTCAGCTCTTGACTCAAGCTATGCACAAAGTGCCCGGCTATCGAAAGAAAACACATGCAGAATTTTGACTTTGACCTGTTTGTAATTGGCGGCGGTAGCGGCGGCGTACGCGCGGCGCGCATGGCGGGGCAGCGCGGCGCGCGCGTAGGCCTGGCTGAAGTGGCCGACATGGGCGGCACCTGCGTAAACGTAGGCTGCATTCCGAAAAAGCTATACAGCTACGCCGCGCACTTTGCCGACAGCTTTGAAGAATCGCACGGTTTTGGATGGGAGGGCGAAGCGCCCACCTTCAATTGGGAAACCCTCAAGACCCATCGCGCCCGGGAGATCAAGCGACTCAATGGCATTTACGACAATTTGCTTGATGGTGCGAATGTCAAAGTCATCAAAGGCTGGGCCAGACTGACGGATGCGCACACGATTGAAGTGGGCGACAAACAGTACACCGCCAAAAACATCTTGATTTCAACTGGCGGTACGGCCCTGGTCCCCGCCCTCGAAGGCCACGAACACGTGGTGACCTCTGACAGCATGTTTGACCTGAGTCCCTTCCCCAAGCGCTTGCTGGTGGTGGGCGGCGGCTACATTGCGTGCGAGTTTGCATCCATCTTCAACGGCCTGGGATCGCACGTAACGCAAGTTCATCGTGGCGAAAAAGTGTTGACAGGTTTTGACGAAGACGTGCGCAGCTTTATCGCCACCGAGATGACCAAGACTGGGGTTAACTTCAAATTCAAAACCGAGGTCGAATCCATTACCAAAACCGCGCACGGCCTGCACGTCAAACTTAAAGGTGATGGTGAAAGCCTGACGGTTGATACCGTGCTGTACGCCACGGGTCGCATTGCCAATGCCAGCGGACTTGGCTTGGGCGCTGTGGGGGTTGAGGTGAACACGGCGGGGGCCATCAAAGTCAACGCACAGTACCAGACCAATGTGCCATCGATTTACGCACTGGGGGATGTCACGGCACGCGTGCAGCTCACGCCGGTGGCGCTGGGCGAGGCGATGGTAGTGGTCGACCAGCTCTTTGGCCCCGCAGCAGGCAAAGCACCGCGCAGCATCAGTTATGACTTTATTCCCACCGCTGTGTTTACCCATCCCAACATCGGTACTGTGGGTTACTCTGAGGCAGCAGCGCGCGAGAAATTCGATAAGGTCAGCGTGTACCGCGCTGATTTCAAAGCTTTAAAACACACGCTCAGCGGCAGCACCGAGCGCACCTTGATGAAACTGCTGGTCGACGACAACACCGACCGCGTGGTCGGCCTGCACATGGTGGGACCCGATGCAGGCGAAGTGGTGCAAGGCTTTGCCGTGGCCATGAAGGCGGGGGCGACCAAAGCCGTGTTTGACAGCACGATTGGCATTCACCCCACCATGGCCGAAGAATTCGTCACCATGCGAGAAGCTGTTAAAAACTGATATGCCTTATCTACCCAGCTTCATCGCCCCCACCCGCTACAGTGACGCATCAGCAGCACTGGCGCAAGTGCAACTGATTTACGGCCAGCAAATCGCACATTTGCGCAGCGCGATGCAGCGCTACGTCGCTGGAGAAACCTTGCCAGGTCACGTCAGGGCGTGTTACCCCTTTGTGCGCATTCACACCGAGACCGTGTCCCGCAAGCTGCAAGAGGCCATCGACAGCGCACAACTCAGCTACGGCTTTGTAGCAGGCCCAGGCCGGTTTGAAACTACCCTCACCCGGCCCGACCTGTACGGCAACTACTATTTAGAGCAATTCAAGCTGCTGCTGCAAAACCACGGCGTGGAGCTTGAAGTGGGCACCAGCACCCAGCCCATCCCGGTGCATTTTTCATTCGCTGAGCACGACCACATTGAAGGCAACCTAAGCGCTGCACGCCGCACACTGATGCGCGACGTGTTTGACCTGCCCGACCTGGCCGCGATGGACGACGGCATTGCCAATGGCACCTATGAAGCCCGACCAGGTGAGCCGCAACCGCTGTCACTCTTTACCGCCGCGCGGGTTGACTATTCATTGCAGCGCCTGCGCCACTACACCGGTACGTCGCCCGACTGGTTTCAGAACTTTGTGCTGTTTACCAACTACCAGTTTTACATCGACGAGTTTGTGCGACTGGGCCACGCCGAAATGGCTGACCCAAAAAGTGACTACATCTGCTTTGTAGAGCCCGGCAATGTCGTCACTCGCCGCGCAGGCTTGCCCGCCGTTGCAAGCGACGAGCTGGGCTCCCAACCGCCCCGCCTGCCGCAGATGCCCGCTTACCACTTGATGCGATCTGACCGCACCGGCATCACCATGGTCAACATTGGCGTGGGCCCGGCCAATGCCAAAAATATCACCGACCACATCGCCGTGCTGCGGCCCCATGCGTGGATCATGCTCGGCCACTGCGCGGGCCTGCGCAACAGCCAGCAACTGGGCGACTACGTGCTGGCCCACGGCTACGTGCGTGAAGACCATGTGCTGGACGAAGAGCTGCCCCTGTGGATACCCATCCCCGCACTGGCGGAAATACAAAAAGCACTCGAAAGCGCCGTGGCCGATGTGACTGGCCTTCAAGGCGCCGCCCTCAAAAGCATCATGCGCACCGGCACCGTGGCATCCACCGTCAACCGCAACTGGGAGCTGCTACCCGGCAACCAGCCGCAACGCCGCTTCAGCCAAAGCCGTGCGGTAGCATTAGATATGGAAAGCGCGACGATTGCTGCCAACGGCTTTCGCTTTCGCGTGCCCTACGGCACCCTGCTGTGCGTGAGCGACAAGCCCCTGCACGGCGAAATCAAACTGCCCGGCATGGCCAATCACTTTTACCGCGAACGGGTAGACCAGCACCTGCGCATCGGCATGCGGGCGATTGAGCTGCTGCGGGCTGAAGGCTCAAGCCAGCTGCATTCGCGCAAGCTGCGGAGCTTTTCTGAGGTGGCGTTTCAGTGATTTGCAAAAATTATTTTATGATTTTGAACTGCTGACCCATTGGCGGAGGCGCTCGACGGCGTATTTGGCAGCCTCTGATTTGTTAGGGAAACCAGTTATTCGCTATTTTTTAGGAGCTGCTCACCCAGGTATCCATTGGCTTGGAGGCCCGTTTTACAGGTAAAAGTGCTCGAAAATGGCGTTTTTACGGTGTCTAGCGCTTTGGCGTCTGTACATGGATAGCTTGGTCCATCTATCAGTGCGATCAGCCAAAGACGCGACAAACCTTTGCCAGAATCGACGACAAAGCGAAAATCCAAGAGTTGGAACCGAATGCCCTGAAGCCGACATTTACTATCGCTTGCCGACATAGCAGTCGATGACTGCAATGCAGCGGAAGCGACAACTGGCAGAAATTTGGTGAGCGTCAGGTTTCGACGACGGAGCTGTCATCGAATCACGCGTGCTGACGGACTGCAGTCAGCCAACAGCAGAGATTGGAAAACCTTCCTGATTTCAGACTTTCGCAGGACCAGTAGGAAGCGCCACGAGTCATTCAGGCACTAACGCATGCCCGTCAGGGCGAAGCACGTCGCTCCTGAAAACTTCGCTAGTGCGTTTCAAGTTCACATTTGGGCCTTGGCATGCAGCGCCACATCCCGGTGCGTTGCAAACCATACATCGGGCAATGCTTGCATGTGACGGATCAGCTCTTCCAGGATGAACATGCGCGAGCGGTAGCCGATGACATGGGGGTGCATGGTCAGCAGAAATAGGCCGCCTTCAGCGTAGGCCTCATCAAACTCACGCCGGAAAATGTCCAGCACGGTGGTCGGTGACGTATAAGGCCGAAGTGCTGCAAACCGGTTCATGTTGAAGTAAACCGCGTCGTCGCGGATCCACTCAACTGGCAACTCGACGATTCCGGTGCGTTCGCCGTGCTCTTCTAGTTCGTACGGATCGTTGTCCGCCATCAGTGACGAATCATAAAGCAGGCCCATCTCGCGCTGAATCTTCAGTGTGGCGGGTGAAAAATCCCACGAGGGGGTGCGCATGCCGACCGGGGGCACACCGGTGATTTGCGTCAAGGTGTCGAACGAGCGCAGGTGGAGTTCGCGTTCGTCCTTCTCGGACAGCGCTGAATTGACCTCGTGAATCCAGCCGTGCAGGCCAATTTCGTGACCTTCGGCAATCACGCGTCGCTGCTCGTCCGGGTAAAGCAGCGCCGACACGGCCGGTACAAAGAAGGTTGCCGGAATCTGGGTGCGTTTTAGTAATTCGAGGATACGTGGCACGCCGACCCGGTTGCCGTATTGGCCCCAGGACATGCGCCCAATGGATTTGCCGCCATCCCGCAGCTCGTTGGTGTCGTGGTCGCTGTCAAACGACAGCGCCACGGCGCAGCGTTTACCGCCGGGCCAACTCTGCGGGCGCAGGCTGCGCCCTGCGCGCACGTGGTTTACCCGGCCGCGCCATTCTTCTTCGGGCCATTGCCAGGGTTCGAGGTCGTTGGGAAAGCTTTCAGGAGTCATGGCCGGGCTTCTCCAGAGGAAAGTGGCAGGCAACCTGCTGAAGTTCACCGTACGGTCGCAAGATGGGCTGTTCTTTCTTACACCGGTCTTGCGCAAAGGCACACCGCTGATGAAACGCGCAACCGGTGGGGGGGGTGATCGGGGACGGCAGCTCGCCATGTATGGGCCGAATATCTTGCACAGGCGCGCCTTCGGCCGCGAGCCGCGGCGCGCTGTCCAGCAGGGCGCGGGTGTAGGGATGGCGCGGCGCCGTGAATATCTGTTCGGTCGGCCCGGTTTCGACAATGCGTCCGAGGTACATGATAGCCACGCGGTCGCTCACGTGGCGCACCACGCTCAGGTCGTGGCTGATGAACAGCATGGTCAAGTTCAGATCCCGACGCAGCTGCAGGAACAAGTTGATGATCTGCGCCTGTATGGACACGTCGAGAGAGGCTACCGGCTCGTCGCAGACCAGCGCGTCGGGCCGCATGGCCAGGGCACGGGCGATGGCTACCCGCTGGCGCTGACCACCCGAAAACTGGTGCGGAAAGCGCTGAGCCGCAGCGGCGTCCAAGCCCACGGCGGTCAGCCAGCGGGTGACATCGCTGTCGGCCTGCGCTCGCGTAATCAACCCATGAGCCAGTGGGCCCTCGGAGATCGTATCGCCCACCCGCATGCGCGGGTTCAGCGATGCATAGGGGTCCTGAAACACCATCTGAATGCGCGTGGTCACTTTGCGCCTGCCCACCATCACGGGCTCTCCACCCACGGCAGCCTGGCCCAGGGTGGGGCCGAGGATTCCGGCGGCCACACGGCCAAGAGTCGACTTCCCGCAACCCGACTCGCCCACCAGTCCCAGCGTTTCTCCCCGGTTCACCGACAGGGAGACGCCTTCCACCGCGTGCACAACAGTCGGGCTGGCGATGGTGCCGGTGAGACGTTTGGCAAGCCGCTCGGTGAGGGACGGAACCGACGTGAAGCGACGCGTGATGTCGTCCAACTGAATAAAGTGACTCACAGACCACTCTCCGTGGCAAGGTGGATATTCAGGGGATGGTGGCAGCGCCAAGTCCGGGGGCTGTCGATGGTTTGCGCCGGGGTCGTGCTGCAAATGGCCGTGGCGTGGGCGCAGCGTTCACGGAAAGCGCAGCCAGAAGGCAACGACGTCAGCGCGGGCGTCGATCCCGGGATCTGCACCAAGTCGCGCCCGGGCGCGGCACGCGAGGGCAGACTGTCAATCAAGCCCTGTGTATAGGGGTGACGAGGGCGGCGCAGCACGTCGGTAGTCGGGCCTTCCTCGATCAGGCGACCGGCGTACATCACCAGCAAGCGGGACGCGAGCACTGAGACGATAGCCAGGTCGTGGCTGATCCAGACAAGGCTGACGCCAGCTTCACGCACCAGGGTTTTCATCTCGACCAGAATCTGCGCCTGGATCGATACGTCGAGCGCCGTAGTCGGTTCATCGCAGATCACCAGAGCCGGCTGGTTGAGGAAGGCGATGGCAACTGCCACGCGTTGACGCATGCCACCGGACAACTCGTGTGGGTAGGCCTCGAGACGCCGCGCCGGGTCCGGGATGCCTACCTTGCCCAGCGCTTGCAGCGCGCGCGCGCGCATCTGCGCGGCATCCGGTCGCCCATGGGCCCGCATCGCCAGCTGCATCTGCGCAAAAACCGTCAGCACCGGGTTCAGGGTGCTCATCGGGTCCTGAAAGACCATGGCGATGCGGCGTCCGCGAATCGTACGCAGTTGCTTGCGCGCCATGCCGACGAGCTCCTGCCCTTCGAACCGGACCGAGCCAGCCGTGACCCGCCCGGGCAGATCGATCAGACCGAGGATGGAATACCCGGTGACGCTTTTCCCTGAGCCAGACTCGCCCACCAGTCCCACGATCTCGCCGGCAAAGACATCGAACGATACACCGTCGACCGCCCGGGCGACGCCCGAGCGAGTGGCGAACTCAGTCGCAAGGTCTCTTACCTGAAGCAGGGGTGCCGCCACACCTGTCGTCGACGTCCCGTTCTCCACAGAAAATTGCCCTTCACCCTTGGGGATCGAGTTTTTTGGGCTGCTCATCGCTTGAGCCTCGGATTGAGCTGGTCGCGAATCTGGTCGCCCACGAGGTTGATAGCGACGATCAGCGCGATGAGTGCGATGCCGGGATAAATCGAGATCCAGTATCGGCCCGACAACATGTACTGGAAGCCGTTGGCAATCAGCATGCCCAGCGAGGGCTCTGACACGGGCATCCCTAAGCCCAGGAAGGACAGCGTGGCCTCCAGTGCAATCGAGCTGGCGACCTGCACCGTGGCGACGACGATCAGCGGCGGCAGACAGTTTGGAAGTACATGAAGGAACGCAACGCGGGCCGAACTCAGCGGTGTCGACAAGGCCGCCTCGACATAGTCTTTGGAGCGTTCAGATGAGGCCGCGCCGTGGGCGGTACGTGCAAAGTACGCATATTGTGCGGTCACTAGCGCCGCGATCAACGGCCACTTGCCCTGACCAAGTAGTGCGGAGAGCACCAGCGCCAGCAGGATGGCCGGGAACGACAACTGCAGATCAATGATGCGCATGATCAAGGTCTCGATACGTCCGCCCGCAAAGCCGGCCAGCGTGCCGAGTGATGCCCCGATCGCAAATGCGATGGCGCCGGCCATCAGGCCGACCTGCAGAGAGATGCGCAGACCGTACAAGATGCCGGAATATAAATCGCGCCCCTGCGAGTCCGTTCCCAGCCAATGGGTAAAGCCCTTGCTGCCCACATAGCCCGGTGGGCGGCGAGCGTCCATCAGCACAAGGTTGGACAGGTCGTACGGGTCCTGTGGCGTGATCCACGGTGCCAGCAGGGCCAGCACCACGATCAGCACAAGCACAACGAAGGCAATGACCGCGACACGGTCCTGCGTGAATTCGCGTATGAAGCCGCGCAGCGGAGTTTCGATTGGCATGATTGCTACGCTCATGAAGACTTGCGCGCACGCAGGCGCGGATCGAGAGCGGCGTAGGCAATATCCACCGTCAGGTTGATCGTGATGAAGAGCAACGCTACCAGCATCAGGTAGGCCACCATCACCGGCCGGTCCAGCACTGAGATCGAATCGATGATCAGCTTGCCAACGCCGGGCCAGGAAAAGATGGTTTCGGTGACCACCGCGAACGCCAGCGTTGATCCCAGTTCCAGGCCGAACACGGTGACCAGCGGGATCGCGATAAGCCGCAGCACGTGGTGACGAAGGATGGTCCACTCGCTTTCACCGGCGGCCCGCGCAAAGCGTACGGTGTCGGTCAGCATGATCTCCCGGGTCCCGGAGCGCGCTAGCCGGATCATCAGCGCCAACTTGAACAGCGCCAAATTAACTGCTGGCAGCAGCATGTGCTTCAGCCCATTCCCGGTCAGAAAACTCCACTCGATGCCGAACAGCATGACCGTCTCGCCGCGCCCACCGGCAGGCAGCAGCCCCATATTGACGGCGAACACAAAGATCAGGATCAGGCCGATCCAGAACGAGGGCACCGAAAAGCCCAGCACAGACACGCCCATGATCACGCGGGCCGCCGCGCTGTTTGGTGCGTAGCCGGCGAACATGCCAAGCGGCACTCCAAGCAGTGCTGCACCGGCGACGGCAGTCAGGGTAATTTCCAGGGTCGCTGGCAGGCGCGACAGGATCAGGTCCAGCACCGGCATGTTATAGACAAAGGAGCGGCCGAAGTCGCCCGTGACCAGGCGCTGCAGAAAAATGCCATATTGTTGCCACAGCGGCAGGTCGAAGCCATAGGCGCGAATTGTCTGTTCGCGGATCTCCTGTGTCACGTCCGGCGAGATCATCACGTCGATTGGATTACCGACAGCATAAACACCGACGAACACCAGGACAGAGATGACCAGCATCACGACGGCCGCCTGCATCAGACGCTGAAGGATAAATGCGAGCATGGTTGCGGTGCCGGGTTCAGTCCCAGCCACTCTCGATAAGCGCTCGAGTCTCGTCCACGGCAACATCCCACATCGCCATCAACTCATCGTCTGGGCGCTGGTACATGCCGCCGAAGTTGCCGTCGCCGATGAGAACCTTTTTCTGGGCCGGATCAACGCGCATGTATTTCTCGATGTCGATCATTGGCTTGCGATCGGTGGGCATGGCCACGTCGGCCAGCCGGGTCCAGGGCAGGTTCTCCATCCATGATGCGTGCGAAGCCAATGGGTCGATCTCCTTGACCTTGGCCAGGGTGCGGGGCGCGCTCCACCAGTTGTGCCACTTGACCTGCACGCCGCGGTTGCGGTCAAGCCACTCCAGAATGGCGCCGTGCGCCGGGCCATTTCCGCCATGACCGTTGACAATGACGATTTGCCGAAAGCCGGCGCGTACCATGTGGTCCAGGATGTCGCACATCAGTGCGCACAGTGTGGACAAGCGCAGCGATACGGTGCCCGGATAGTCAACAAAGCTCGGCGTGAAGCCGTAGTTGATAGTCGGGTATACCGGCACTTTGATAGGTTTTGCGGCGTCTATGGCGACCCGCTCGGCCAAAATTGCGTCAACGCACAGGCTCAGGTAGCCGTGCTGTTCGGTCGAGCCCAGTGGCAGCACCGCGCGCTGATCGTGCTTGACGTGCTCCTCTACCTGCATCCAGTTCATGTCGGCCAGTCGCATGGCGGTACTCCTTTAGGGTTTGGCCGATTCGGCCGAGGATGGCAGGGTGCTGTCAAACATTGAAAGCACTACCTTGGCCATCAATACCGACAGGGTTTCGCGTTCGACCAGGCTCAGGGGCGACAGCATTTCTTCTTCCATGTCCATAAAACGGGGCATGGCTTCGTCCAGGATGGCCTGGCCGGCAGGAGTCAGCGTCAGGTTCTGCTGTCGCCGGTCAGACTCGCCTTCGCTGCGTGCAATCAGGCCCAACTTGGCAATACGGTTGACCGCCCGACTCAGCGTGTTTTTCGGAAACGCGGTTGAGGTGGCGATTTCGCTGGCGGTCACGCCGTCGACCAGGCCCAGACTGTAGAGGATGACGAACTCGGCGCGTGACAGATCGAAGCGCTTTTCGACCCAACCATACAGCGGCGTGTTGTAGCGCAGGCCCAGATAATTGAAGCGCGCGGCGAATCCGCATGGATTACGCCACAGCCGCGCGTGCGTGAACGCATCCAGTCGATGGCGCCCAAGCATCTCGGCTCCAGAGCCCGTTTCGGGCCAAGCCGCGACGCTTGCAGTAAATGGCGTATTTGGTTCCAAAATGAACAGTATTGGCGTTTTGTGCCCGCATATTAACAAACTTTTCAATCGCTGAAAACCACCGCTATTGATTGATTTTTATGCTGCACCAAGCTGGTTCACTTATTGCGACCGAGCGCCGTTTCGGTGCGCGCCAGGAAATTCAAAATTAGTTCCAAAAGGTATTGACTCGACGAAGGTGGCAGCTTAAATTCAGTCCCGTAAGTTTCGCGACATGCGCGGGACCAAACCTCAACAGGAGATTCACTATGCGTTCCTTCTTGACAGGCGTTTTGTGCGCCACCGCAATGCTGACGTCGGCGGGCGCCCAGACGTTGACCATCGGAGTGCGCGGCGGTCCCGACTCGATCGACCCGCACTTCACCGCCACCGGCACGCATGCCGAATCACTCAAGCACGTATTCGACACACTGGTGTGGTCCGGCGACGGCCTGGAAATTGAGCCGCGCCTGGCCGAGAGCTGGAAGGCCATCAACGACACGACCTGGGAGTTCAAGTTGCGCAAGGGCGTGAAGTTCCACGACGGTTCGGATTTCACCGCCGCTGACGTCAAGTTCTCTATCGAGCGCATTCCGGTGGTGTCCGGCCCCAACCCGACCACGATCTATGTTCGCCGCGTCAAGGAAGTGAAAGTCATCAACCCGCACACGGTGCTGGTGATCACCGACGGCGCATCACCGACCTTGCCGAACGACTTCATCCGTCTGTTTATCGTCTCGGCAAAGGCCGCGGCGGGCCTCACCAAGGACAGCGCCAACGAGGCCTTCAACTCGGGCAAGGCTGCGGTGGGAACCGGCCCCTACAAATTTGTTTCATGGCAGCCCAAGGGCGATCTGGTGCTGGACCGCTTTGACGGCTACTGGGGTCCGAAGGAGCCCTGGGCCCGCCACGTGCGCAAAGAAATTGCGAACGACGCGGCGCGTGTGGCCCAGCTCAAGGCTGGCCAGCTTGACCTGATCACCCGCGTGCCTGCTACCGACGTGGCTACGCTCAAACGCGACACGAAACTCACCGTGCAGACGATCGACACGGTCTACGTGTTCAATGTCGAACTCGACCTGCGCGACAAGCTGCAGAACGCCAGCAACAAGGATGGTTCGCCACTGGCAAAAAATCCGCTGCTCGACCTGCGCGTACGCCAGGCGATTGATCTGGCCATAGACCGCAAAGGCCTGGCCGAATTCGCGATGGAAGGCCTGGGCAAGCCCTCAAGCCAGATGGTGACGCCATCGATCTTTGGCTACAACAAAGCGCTGGCCGATCGCAAGTTCGACCCGGCTGCGGCAAAAAAACTTCTGGCTGATGCGGGTTACCCGAACGGCTTCAAAATCCAGTTTTATTTCACCAAGGACCGGCTGCCGGGTGACACCCAGGTCGGCACGTCGATCGCGCAGATGCTCGCAGCCATAGGCATTGATGCCACGCCCAACGCACAACCCGCAGCGGTGTTCTTCCCGGCCCGCACCCGGGGTGAGTTTTCGATGTCGATGTCTGGCTGGGGCACGCTGACCGGCGAGGCGCACTACACGCTGTCGTCATTGGCGCACTCGAATGACAAGGACAAGAAAATGGGCGCGTTCAATGTGCTCAATTACAACAACCCCGAGATGGACAGGCTGCTGCAGGCCGCCGCCATCGAGATGGATGTCGGCAAGCGCCGCAAGTACCTTGAAGACGCCAATACACTGCTCGACAAAGACAAGCAACGCCTGCCTATCGTTGCCGTGGGTTCGGCCTGGGCGATGCAAAAGAGCAAGGTCACCATCAAGCCGCGTGTGGACGAAGACACGCTGGCGATGAACATCAAGCCGGCCAAATAAGTGATGGCTGGTATTGCCCTTGGGCTGCACGGGGGCTGTGGCACGCTGGAACGCAGCCTTCGGAGCGAAGCGGACTGGGCCGAGAGCTGCGAACACCTCGCACTGGCCTTGCGCGCGGGATGGAAAATTCTGCGAAGTGGTGGGTCTGCCCTTGATGCAGTGCAGGCGACCGTAGTGGTGATGGAAGACAGCCCCCATTTCAACGCGGGGCATGGTGCTGCGCTAACGGCACGCGCCGAGCACGAGCTCGATGCCGCCATCATGGACGGTAATAACCTGGCTGCTGGCGCGGTGTGCATGGTGCGCCGGGTGCGCAACCCGGTGCTGGCAGCGCGCGCTGTACTTGACGGCGCAAAGGCGGTGCTGATGGCGGGCGATGCGGCGGACGAATTCGCCGCGAAGGCCGGGCTGTCGATGGTGGAGCCGTCCTACTTCACCACGCAACGCCGTGTCGACGCGCTTCGCCTGCTGCAGCAGCGAGAACAAACTGGAGCGTTCATTCCGGCCAGTGAAGCTGAAAAGCATGGCACGGTGGGCGCTGTGGCACGTGATGCCCACGGCCACCTCGCGGCTGCCACCTCCACCGGCGGATTCAACAACAAACCTGCGGGCCGGGTCGGTGACAGCCCCATCATTGGTGCCGGCACCTACGCGCGCAATGGAGTTTGCGCGGTGTCTTGCACCGGGCAAGGGGAAATCTTCATTCGCCGCGTGGCTGCCTACGATCTTGCGGCGCGCATGCAGTACGCAGGGCAGACCCTGCAAGACGCAGCGAATGCGCTGGTGTTCGATACGCTTGCCAGCCACAAGATCGGTGCCGGCATGGTCACGCTAGGTGCCACCGGCAACCCGTTCGCCCCTTACAACACGCTGGGCATGTACCGGGGCTGGATCACCACCGATGGCGACATGACAGTGGCTACGCATGCCCAACTGCATTCGATAGGACAAGTGTGATGACGCAGCGTGAACCTATCCTGATCTGGGGCGCTGGTGCAATTGGCGGCGTGCTTGGGGCCTACTGGGCCCGTGCCGGTGTTCCAGTGCAGATGGTGGACATCGTGGCCGAACACGCCACTGCCTGCAGCACTACGGGGTTGAACATCAGCGGCCCGGTCGAGCAGTTCAGGCAAGTGGTGCCGTGTGTCACGCCGCAAGAGCTACGTGGCACTTTCGCAACCGTTGTGCTGGCAGTCAAGGCGCAGGCCACCGAAGACGCCATGGCCATGCTGCTACCGCATCTTGCGCCAGACGGTTTTGTTCTCTCCGCGCAAAACGGCCTCAATGAGTTAGCGATTTCCAGCCTGGCAGGCGCCGAGCGAACCATGGGTTGCTTTGTCAATTACGGTGCTGACTGGATCGGCCCAGGCGACATCCTGTTTGGCAACCGCGCCGCCGTCGTAGTGGGCGAGATCGACGGCAGTATCCGGGAGCGAACCCGGCAGATGCACCGCGACCTTGCTATCTTCGAGCCGGCTGCGGTGCTTACCGACAACATCTGGGGTTACTTATGGGGCAAGCTGGCGTACGGCTCAATGCTGTTTGCCACCGCGCTGACCACCGACTCGATGACAGTCAATTTCGAGGACCCTAAGCGTTTTGTGGTGTTCGACCGGCTTGCACGCGAAGTGATGGCGGTGGCCGCCGCGCGCGGCGTGATACCCATCGGGTTCAATGGTTTTGATCCCGCCTGTTTCGCACCGGGCGCATCCGATGCCGGCGCGCGCGCATCGATTGCAGCTTTGGCGGAATTCAACCGTTACACCGCCAAGACACACACCGGCATCTACCGCGACCTGGCCGTGCGCAAGCGCAAGACAGAGGTCGACCCTCAAATCGGTGTGATTGCCGAACTCGGGCGCGAGATCAGCGTGCCGACGCCCGCCGTCCGTTGCCTGGTGGCACTGATCCACGACATCGAGGACGGACGCAAGCCGATGGATTTCGCAACTTTTTCCGAATTGATTGCAGTGTGCGAAAGCTCACCTGCTCTTGTCGCCTGATCGCAGCACCGTGCACATCGACCTTTCAAACCAGACCGCCATCGTGACGGGTGCGGCGCACGGATTTGGCCGTGCGATATGTCAGACCCTTGCGAACCACGGCGCCCGCGTGTGGGCACTGGATATCGTTGCGCAGGAGCTTGCCGAAACCGCACGCTTGTGTATGGACGCAGGTGGCTGGTGCGAAGCCCGCGCTCTGGACATCACGCGGCCGGAGTCGGTCCATGCCCTGGCGGCAGAAATTGGCGCTGCCGGGCCACCTGTCAGCATCCTCGTGAACAACGCAGGTGGCGTTCTCGGACAGGTGGGGCAGCCGCTGGAGGCGGTGACCCCGGACCAATGGAACGCCATCTTTGCGGTCAATGTGAGCGGGGCCTTCTACCTGTGCCAGGCAGTAGCGCCCGGCATGAAGGCTGCTCGAAGCGGTCGCATCATCAATATCGCTAGCGGGGCCGGGCTGACGATTACCCTCACCGGCATCCAGGCCTATGCGGCGTCCAAGGCGGGGTTGGTCAGCCTGACGCGCCAGCTCGGGCATGAACTCGGCGAATGGGGCATTACTGTCAACTGCATCGCACCGGGATTCGTACGCTCCAACCCCAACACCGAACGGCAGTGGGAGGCGATGGGCGAGGACGGGCAAAAGGCCTTGCTTAAAAACATTGCGCTCAAGCGCCTGGGTACGCCGCAAGACATCGCCAATGGCGTTTTGTTCTTCGCCTCAGAACACGCAGGCTGGATCAGCGGGCAGACGATTTCAATAGACGGCGGAAAGTAGGCTCGACGGCCGGGCTGAAGCCGTTCAGTTGCAGCCCCAGCTGCACCTTTGAACCGGGGTATTGGGCTGGCAGCGTGCAAACCCTTCGCACTCAAGCGCCCTGCGCAACAGACAAACCGTAAGCTTTATGGCGGGTAATCAAGCTGGCCACCAACCCTTCTGATTTGGCCTTTTCGACGAAGCTCTGCAGGTATTCCAGGCCGGCCGTATGGTCCTTTTGTGTGCCGACCGCCTGCTGCACTTTCATGAAGTTGTCATCAAGCACGCGTGAGCCGGGCCAGGTTACGCGGTCCATAACCAGGCGCGACCTAAGTCCAGCCAGGGCACTCAAGCCCCCTTTACGGCAGCGCTGCAGGGAGTCTTCAAAGCCGGTTGCGGCAACTATTGTTGCGTGCTTGAGGTTTCTGCGCAGCCACAGCTCGTACGCGCTACCGGCAAATGCAGCGATGGTGTGGCCGGGCTGGTCAACGTCCGCAGCGGTGAGCAAACCGGAGCCGGGCGGTACGAGGTAGGTGGACTCGATTTCCACATAAGGCGCGGTGAAGCCGATGCGGCGGGCGCGTAACGGGTCTGCGCCTATCAGGGCTACCGTCCAGGCGCCCGCATCAGCCGCATTGGCCACCTCTACCGGAGATGGGTACGGTACAAAAACCACGTCAACGCCCAACTCATGGGCCATAGCCCGGGCGAGATCAGGCGCCACGCCAAGCCACTCATCTTCTTTCGATCGGCCAGAGTTCAACAGGAAGTTGCTCAGATTTAACGCCACGCGCAACGTGCCGCCGGGAGCAAGTTGGGAGCGCACAAGGTCGAGATCGCCTGAAGAGGTCATGAGTGGAGATCAGTTGAAGAGAAGATCCGCAATTATTTATCTTGAATGCCAGCGGGCTCGGCAGGTCTAGATAGGAAGTCCGAGAACAATAATTTATAACTTTTGCAATCGGTGTCAAACCGCCCTATCGGTTGCCTGATAGCAGTCACTCGCCAAAGACCGCTTATGGCCCCAAGCGGTCGTTCACTCATTTCTAAAGTCGCCTAACTTCATGTGGGGCACCCTGAACAAAAAGTCAGCGATCATGCCGCGCGCGGCTTCACCAGCCCCGCCGCCTTCTTCGCATTCACCCGCGCCACCTCCACATCGGTATCAAACGCCAGTGCCACGCCCATGCGGCGTTTGACAAAGCTCTCTGGTTTACCGAACAGACGGATATCGGTGTTAGGTATGCGCAGTGCATCTGCCACGCCGTCAAACACGATGCCTTTGGCCTCGACCCCGCCGTAGATGACGGCGCTGGCGCCTGGGGTGCGCAGGGCTGTGTTGACGCTCAAGCCCAGGATGGCTCTGGCGTGCAGCTCAAACTGGGTTTGGACTTGGGTACACATGGTCACCATGCCGGTGTCGTGCGGGCGGGGGCTGACTTCACTGAACCAGACGTCGTCGCCTTTTACAAACAGCTCCACACCAAAAACACCCTGGCCACCGAGGTTGTCGGTGACGGCTTTGGCGATATCGCGGCTTTTTTGCAGGGCAGCGCTGCGCATGGGGTGCGGCTGCCAGCTTTCCACATAATCACCACTGACCTGAATGTGGCCTATGGGTTCGCAAAAATGGGTTTCGACTTCGCCGTTTGAACCTTCAGCTGACGACAGGGCCCGCACGGTGAGTTGTGTGATCTCGTAGTCAAAATCAATAAAGCCTTCAACAATCACCCTGCCGTGGCTAACGCGTCCACCAGCCATCGCGTAGTCCCAGGCGGTTTTGACGTCGTCAGGCCCGGCGATCTTGCTCTGGCCTTTGCCGGATGAGCTCATCACGGGTTTGACGATGCACGGGTAGCCGATTTTTGAATCAATCGCAGCCTGCAATTCAGCCAGCGAATCACAAAAAACATAGGGGCTGGTGGGCAGGCCCAATGTTTCAGCCGCCAGCCGGCGAATGCCTTCACGGTCCATGGTCAAGCGCGCGGCTCTTGCCGTTGGAATCACGCGAACGATGCCGGCAGCTTATAGCTCTTCAAGCATGGCCGTGGCAATGGCTTCAATTTCAGGCACCACCAGGTGCGGCATCTCTTTTTCAATCAGGCTTTTAAGTTGGGCCGGATCGCTCATGGTGATGGTGCGTGCGTGGTGCGCCACCTGCTGGCCGGGGGCGTTGTCATAGCGGTCAACGGCGATGGTTTCAACACCCAGGCGCTGCAGCGCAATCAGCACCTCTTTGCCCAGCTCGCCGGAGCCGAGCAGCATGACTTTGGTTGCATTGGGGGACAGGGGCGTGCCGAAGGTGGTCATGGAGTTTGTAAAAAGTAGGGATTGTGAAAAGCAGGGATTGTGGTCAGGCAGACCGATTACTGTACTTCACAGCCTGTTTGACATGCTGGCAGCAAAACCCTTGCTTGAAGCAGAAAATCTCCAGGTAGATGATAATAATTCTCAATTAAAGCCCTAGAAGAAAGCATTTTTTGACCCCATCCACCACACCAGCCCCAACTTCAGACCCCTCTGCCCCGGCCCGCAAACGCCGCCCGCCGCGCCGCGTTGAAGTCAGCCAAGTTCAGATTTTGAGCCCCGCCATGCGGCGTATCACCTTCAGGGGCGCTGAGCTTGAGGGCTTTGAGCCGACGCTGCCTGCCAGCTACCTCAAACTCATATTTCCCGAGCCCGGCCAGACCGAACCCACGCGCCCCCTGCCTGACGGCCCGCGCCCTACCGCCATGCGCACCTACACGCCACTGGCGGTGCGCACAGCAGCGCTGGAAGTTGACATTGACTTTGTGCTGCATGGTGAAGGCCCGGCATCAAGCTGGGCGGCGCAAGCGCAAGTCGGTCATGTGCTGTACCTGATGGGGCCTGGGCCCGGCTATGCAGTCGATACCGCTGCCGCGCAGCACCTGCTGATGGCTGACGATAGTGCCCTGCCCGCGATAGAAACCATTTTGGCCACGCTTCCCGCCAGTGCCACGGCGCATGTGCTGCTTGAGGTCATCAGCGCGGCTGAAAAGCGCCCGCTGCAAAGCGCCGCCAGGCTGCAAGTGCAATGGCTGCCACGCGGCTCCGACCACCGCATCGCCGGACAGCCACTTGAGGCCGCGCTGCGCGCACTGCCAGCGATTGCTGCTGACACCAAAATCTACCTCGCCTGCGAAGCCGCAGCCATGCGCCGCATACGCGAAGTGTTGACGGGTGAACTCGGCGTAGACCGAAAGCAGATAGTTGGCCGTGGATACTGGAAGCTGGACGCGGTGAACCACCCCGACCATGACTACGGTGAATGAAATGGACCCCCACGCTTGTCACTGCGTGTACTGCGCTGCCCCCCGAGGGGGCCGCTGCGCCTGAGGCCCGGCTAAGCCGGTTCCTCGGCCCCCGTTTGCGAAACCCCCCGGCGATCAACGGCCGCTCATGCGCAACAATAGGCCCATGAGTAACGCACTATTGAAGATTGAAGGCCTGACCAAACGCTACGGC
>JANOCP010000208.1:0-8699 GCA_031412235.1 Polaromonas sp. | reverse complement strand
CTCCTTGACCAGTTGCCACACGTCCTTGTTCTGGTAAAAACTTTTGCCCAGGTCAAAGCGGGCAAACTGGCCCAGCATTTGAACAAAGCGTTCACCCACGGGTTTGTCAAAACCATACAGCGCCTTGATCTCTTCAATGCGTTTGGCGTCAACGCCTTGCCGCCCGCGATAACCGGCACCGGACGCGGCGGCGCTTTCACCACCTGAATCGCGGCCTTGCAGTTGTGCCACCATTTGCTCTACCGGCCCGCCCGGCACAAATTGCACCATGACGAAGGTCAGCAGCATCACGCCAAACAAGGTCGGAATCATCAAGAGCAGGCGTTTGAGGATGTAGCTGGCCATATTATTTATTGGAGCTGGACGCCCACCAGTTGCTCATGGCCCAGATGCCCGCGTCATAGTAAGGCGGAATCGTTGCAGGCAATACAAACTGCCCTGGCCGGTAGCCAATCAAAAAAGCGTCACCGTAATACTGCGGTACCGAATAGTGTCCATGCGTCAATACGCGGTCAAGCGCACGGGTGGCAGCAGCCAGATCTGGGCGTGTGGTGGCTGTGACGATTTTTTGGAGCAGCGCATCAACTGCCGGGTCGGCAATACCCCAAACGTTGGAGGAACCCGGTGTTTTGGCCGCTTCAGATCCAAAGCGCTCAATCAGTTCGCCGCCGGGTGCCGTGCTGCCGGGCAAGCGCATGGTGGTGACTTCAAAATCAAAGGCATCCATTTTTTGCTTGCTGAGTGAAAAGTCCACCACACGGTAAGTCATGGTAATGCCGAGCTTTTCGAGCGCTTTCTGGAACGGGCCGACGATGCGTATCAGCGACGGTTGATCGTTTAAAAACTCCATGGTGAAGGCCTCACCTTTGGCATTGCGCAACGCGCCGTCTTTATAAGCCCAGCCGGCTTCCTTGAGCAAGGCCTGCGCCTGGCGCAAGTTTTCACGCAGGCTGCCGGGCGGCGTGGTGCTCGGTGATACCGGCACTGCGCCAAACACCTCGGGTTTCAGCTTGCTGCGCAGGGGCTCAAGCAGCGCCAGCTCGTCCGGCTTCGGCAGGCCTTCGGCATGGAATTCACTATTTGGAAAGTAGCCATTCACGCGCTTGTAAATGCCATAGAAGAGCTGGCGGTTCATCCACTCAAAATCCATCGCCAGGCCAATCGCCTTGCGAACCCGCACATCCTGGAACTTGGGCTTGCGCAAATTGAACACATAGCCCTGAAAGTCACCGGGGTTACGGTTTTCAAACGCACGCTTGACCAGCTCGCCTGAAGTGAACTGCTTGCCGGTGTATTGCCGCGCCCAGTTACGTGAAATAAATTCGCGCATAAAGTCGTACTCACCAGCCTTCAGACCCTCAAAGCGCGAGGTTTCGTCAAGATAAATTTTGAAGGTAATGCGGTCAAAGTTGAACTGGCCCTTGCGGCTGGGCAGGTCAGCCGCCCAGTAGTTGGCGTCGCGCACGTAGGTGATGTCGCGGCCCATTTTGTTGTTGGGCAGCTTGTAGGGGCCTGAACCTATGGGCAATTCGGTCACGATTTTGTCGAAAGGCTTGCTAATGCCGCCACTCTTCCCCCAATTGGCGCTGAATACCGGCATGCCGCCTACCACCAGCGGCAGCTCGGGGTTGGGTGTTGCAAAGTCAAAGCGCACCACCCGCTCGCTGACCACGACAACAGCTTTGACCTCTGCGTAAATCGTGCGGAATTGCGGCGCTGCGAGCTTGCTGACGAGCTGGGTGTACGAATGCAGCACGTCACTGGCCAGCACCGGCGAGCCGTCATGAAACCGTGCCCTGGCGTTCAGCCTGAAAGTGGCCGACAGCTTGTCTGGCGCGACTTCAACATCGTCGGCCAGCAGGCCATAGGCGGTGGTCGGCTCCTCGGAATTGCCCGTCAGCAGGCTTTCAATCATCAAGGTGCCGATGCCGTAGGGCGCAGTGCCACGCAGGGTAAAAGGGTTGAACTTGTCAAAGTTGGTGGGCCGGGTCGGCGGCACCATGCGGATCTCGCCGCCCTTGGGTGCGGCTGGATTGACGTAGCTGAAGGCGGTGAAACCGGCAGGGTATTTGATGTCGCCAAACTGGGCGTAGGCATGGGCGGCCCGCGACGACGGTGAAAAGCCCAACCCTGCCAGCACCAGTACACATAAAAAAGAAAAAAACCGCATGCGACAATTCTGCACTACTTGCGCGGGCACTGTGTGCGGCGCGGCAACACTCATAAAGGAGCATCACCATGAATACCAACACCGGCTTTCTGAGCGGCAAAAAACTGCTTATCACGGGCGTTCTGTCCAACCGCTCCATCGCCTACGGCATCGCAAAAGCATGTCATTCGCAAGGTGCCGAGCTGGCATTCGGCTATGTAGGTGAGCGTTTTAAAGACCGCATCACTGAATTCGCTGCTGACTTCGGCTCGAAACTGATTTTTGACTGTGATGTGGGCAGTGACGAGCAGATCGACAAGATGTTTGCCGACCTGTCAGCCACCTGGCCGACGTTTGACGGCTTTGTACACAGCATTGGCTACGCACCGCGCGAGGCGATTGCCGGAGACTTTCTTGAAGGCCTTAGCCGCGAAGGTTTCAAGATTGCCCACGACATCAGCGCCTACAGCTTTCCGGCCATGGCCAAGGCTGCCCTGCCCTACCTGAACAAAAAATCGGCCCTGCTGACGCTGACTTATCTGGGCGCGGTGCGCACCGTGCCCAACTACAACACGATGGGTCTGGCCAAAGCCAGCCTGGAGGCCTCGGTGCGCTACATGGCTGAATCGCTTGGCCCCAAGGGCATGCGTGTCAACGGCATCAGCGCTGGCCCGATCAAAACCCTCGCCGCCAGCGGCATCAAGGGCTTTGGCAAGATTTTGAGCGTGGTCGCTGAAGCATCACCCATACGCCGCAATGTGACGATTGAAGACGTGGGCAACGTCGCTGCGTTTTTAATGAGCGACCTGGCTGCTGGCGTCAGCGCCGAGATCACTTACGTTGACGGCGGCTTTAGCCATGTGGTGGGCGGTATTGCCGAGCCTGCTGCAGAGGCATAAAACCCAAAAAAACAGGCGTTTTCGGGTCTAAGCCCAAATATTTCGGTTGTAGGCCGCTATAAAAACAGTAGCGAAATCAACGAGAATCCGCCTGTATGCGCGACGGATAAACAGAACAGAGCGGCCAAGCTGCCTGCAGGGAGTCATCATGAAAAAGGTTTCAAACCGCCTGGTCGGCACACTGCGTGCGAGCCTGCTTTGCGCACTGCTCGCATCCCTTGGGATGCTGTCGTTGCCCGCGCTTGGGCAAGTGGCAAAAAGCAAACCCGCGCTCATGCTGGCAAAGGTTTACCACCCGGGTGTCGTACTCAAGCACTACTGGGTCAGTGAAAAATACGACGGTGTGCGCGGTTTTTGGGACGGTGAAAAGCTGCTGACCCGGGGCGGTGAGCGGGTAGCGGTGCCCGCCTGGTTCACGGCAGGCTGGCCCCAAACGCCAATGGACGGCGAGTTATGGGCCGGCCGCGGACAGTTTTCAAAAGCAGTTTCAACCGTACGCCAGCAAACGCCGGGGCCAGGCCTTGATGCAGACTGGCACGGAATGCGTTTTATGGTGTTTGACCTGCCAGCACAAGCCGGCCCGTTTACGGATCGCATAGCGCCGCTCAATGCCCTGGTGGCGCAAATCAACCAGCCCTGGGTTGTGGCGGTGGCGCAATACAGGCTTGCTGACCATGCCGCCCTGCAGACACAGCTTAAAAAAACCGTACAAGGGGGAGGTGAAGGCCTGATGCTGCACCGCGGCGATTCGCTCTACAAAGCCGTACGCAACGACGACCTGATCAAAGTGAAAACCCATGACGACGCAGAGGCGCGCGTGATTGCACATATCCCCGGCAAAGGCAAATATAGCGGCCAGTTAGGTGCGCTGCTGGTTGAAATGCCCGCAACGGACGGCAAACCCGCGCTACGCTTCAAGCTGGGGACGGGCTTTACGGCTGCACAACGGCAAAATCCGCCAGCAGTGGGCTCGCAGGTCACCTATCGTTTCAGGGGTTTGAACGACAGCGGCATACCGCGCTTTGCGAGCTTTGTGCGGGTTCGTGAAGATTAAAAACGCTTCCGGGTCCGTCGGATGATGTCAAACCGGCTGCGGATTGGCCCGGAGCCCGGCTTTCATGTGATTTTTCAATAAAATATGCTGCCAGCCCAATAATCACGGTATCAGGTAGCTATATTATTTATAGCTAAAAATCTACTTCTTCACACAATCTGCGTAATACCGCAGCTTGCCTTTGGCATCCACCAGCTCAACCAGCCCGTGAATATCGGTCTCAAAACCCGGGCATTGGGCATTGAACTCACGCGCAAACTTCAGATATTCAACAATTTTTTTGTTGAAAACTTCACCGGGAATCAAAAGCGGAATGCCCGGCGGGTAGGGCGTGACCAAACCAACGGTAATGCGGCCCTCAAGGTGGTCAATCTCGACACGTTCAGTGGTGCGGTGGGCAATGTTTGCGTAGGCGTCGCTGGGCTTCATGGCAGGCTCAAGGTCGCTCTGATAGACCTCGGTAGTCAAGCGTGCAATGTCATATTTGGCGTACATGGCATGAATGTGCTGGCACAAGTCAGCCAGGCCCATTTTTTCGTATTTCGGGTGTTTCTGGCAAAACTCCGGCAGGATGCGCCACATGGCAGCGTTCTTGTCGTAGTCGTCCTTGAACTGCTGCAAGGCCGTGAGCAGCGTGTTCCAGCGGCCCTTGGTGATGCCGATGGTGAACATGATGAAAAAGCTGTACAAGCCCGTTTTTTCAACAATCACGCCGTGCTCGGCCAAAAACTTGGTCACGATGCTGGCCGGAATGCCGGTTTTGGCAAACTTGCCGTTCAGGTCCATGCCGGGGGTAACGATGGTCGCCTTGATAGGATCCAGCATGTTGAAGCCGGTGGCCATCTGGCCAAAGCCGTGCCAGTTGTTGGCACCGTTTTTGGCGGTTTTGGCACTGCGTGATTCGCCCTTGATGATCCAATCTTTGGGGTTGCCGATGCCTTCTTCGCCAGCGTTGTCGCCCTCAAACCGGTCCGGCCCCCACACCTTGAACCACCAGTCAGCGCCGTATTCGGCGTCAATCTTGCGCATGGCACGCCTGAAGTCAAGCGCCTCTGCAATGCTTTCTTCAACCAGTGCGGTACCGCCGGGCGGCTCCATCATGGCGGCGGCCACGTCGCAGCTGGCAATGATGCTGTACTGCGGGCTGGTACTGGTGTGCATCAAATACGCTTCGTTAAACAAATGCCTGTCGAGCTTGACGTCTTGCGAATCCTGCACCAGCACGTGGCTGGCCTGGCTGATGCCTGCCAGCAGCTTGTGAATGGACTGCGTGGCGTACACCACTGCCGTCTTGGGACGAATGCGGTTTTTGCCCATGGCGTGGTAGCTGCCGTAAAACGGGTGGAATGCAGCGTGCGGAAGCCAGGCCTCGTCAAAATGCAGATTGTCGATATAGCCGTCCAGCATTCCCTTGATGGTTTCTGTGTTGTACAGCACGCCGTCGTAGGTCGATTGGGTCAGCGTCATCACACGGGGTTTAACTTTGTTCGCGTTCACGCCCTTTAACAGGGGGTTGGCGGCAATCTTGGCCTTTATGGCCTCAGGCTCAAACTCGCTTTGCGGAATCGGGCCGATGATGCCAAAGTGGTTACGCGTTGGCTTGAGAAAAACCGGAATCGAGCCGGTCATGATGATGGCGTGCAATATCGACTTGTGGCAGTTGCGGTCAACCACCACCACGTCACCCGGCGCCACGGTGTGGTGCCACACCATCTTGTTGCTGGTACTGGTGCCGTTGGTCACAAAAAAACAGTGGTCGGCGTTGAAGATTCGGGCGGCATTGCGCTCGGATGCGCCAATCGCACCGTCGTGGTCGAGCAGTTGGCCAAGCTCCTCAACCGCATTGCAGACGTCGGCGCGCAGCATGTTCTCGCCATAAAACTGGTGGTACATCTGGCCGACCGGGCTCTTCAAAAACGCCACGCCGCCTGAATGCCCAGGGCAATGCCAGCTGTAGGAGCCATCCTCGGCGTAGTCAAGCAGCGCTTTGAAGAACGGCGGCTGCACGCCTTCAAGATAGCTTTTGGCTTCACGCAGGATATGGCGCGCCACAAATTCAGGGGTGTCCTCAAACATGTGAATAAAGCCGTGCAGCTCGCGCAGGATGTCGTTAGGTATGTGGCGCGATGTTTTGGTTTCGCCATACACATAAATCGGCACGTCCAGATTCTTGCGCCGCACTTCTTCAATGAAATTGCGCAGGTTGAGCACGGCGGGGTCGAGGTCAGGGCCGGGCGTGAATTCTTCGTCGTCGATCGACAAAATAAACGCGCTGGCACGGCTTTGCTGCTGTGCAAACTGGCTCAGGTCGCCATAGCTGGTCACGCCCAGTACTTCAAAGCCCTCGGTCTCAATGGCTTGCGCCAGCGCGCGTATGCCCAGGCCCGAGGTATTTTCAGAACGAAAATCTTCGTCAATGATGACGATGGGAAAACGAAATTTCATGGTGGTGGTGTATGGTGATGGCAGGACAAGCGAGCGGGTTCAGGCTTGCGCGAATCTGCGAAGTGTACGGAAATAAAGTGACGCCACTCTTGCCAGGGCATCTATTTGCCGCAAAATGTCGTACTACCCCTACAAAAGGACGCCTACATGGCTGAATCAACCATCTGGTGGCTGCTGACCGGTGCAGCAGTGGCCATAGAACTGGCAACTGGCACTTTTTACCTGCTCATGCTGGGCGTTGGCATGGCTGCCGCGGCTATTGCTGCACATTTAGGATTGCAGCTAACAGGCCAGACGCTGACCGCAGCCATCGTGGGCGGCGGTGCGGTCGCACTTTGGCACTGGCGAAACAGCAAAAAGCCCCAGGCGCCGCAGGCCAACGCCAACCCCGATGTGCATATTGATATTGGCGAAGCAGTGCAGGTAGACCAATGGAACGCCGATGGCACCACCAGCGTCAAATACCGGGGCGCGCAATGGACGGCCATACTCGCCTCCCCCGCGCCTGAGCTCCAGGGTACGGGCCAGTTCCGCATCAAGGAATTGCTGGGCAATCGCCTGGTTATAGAAAAGCTTTGATCGAACAGCTTTAGTCAAAAGTTACAGTCGTCAAATTCAGATTCAGCGTTTGTATATAGAAAGAAAACTCATGGAAATCGCGCTCATCATTCTTATAGTCGCCGTCATTTTTATTGTGCGCAGTATCAAGGTCGTGCCCCAGCAAAACGCATGGGTCATTGAGCGCCTGGGCAAATACCATGGCTCCCTCACACCGGGGCTGAATTTTCTGGTGCCTTTCATTGACCGTGTTGCCTATAAACACTCATTGAAAGAAATCCCGCTGGACGTGCCGAGCCAGGTTTGCATTACGCGAGACAATACGCAGCTGCAGGTCGACGGCATTTTGTACTTTCAGGTCACCGACCCGATGCGGGCCAGTTATGGCTCGTCCAACTACATCATTGCGGTAACGCAGCTTGCGCAAACATCACTGCGCTCGGTCATTGGCAAGCTTGAGCTCGACAAGACTTTTGAAGAGCGCGACATCATCAATGCCCAGGTGGTTGCCGCGATCGACGAGGCCGCGCTGAACTGGGGTGTGAAGGTTTTGCGCTATGAGATCAAGGATCTCACTCCTCCGAAAGAAATTTTGCATGCCATGCAGTCGCAAATCACTGCCGAGCGTGAAAAGCGCGCGCTGATTGCAGCATCAGAAGGCCGACGCCAGGAGCAAATCAACATTGCAACGGGTGAGCGTGAGGCATTTATTGCCCGGTCTGAAGGTGAAAAGCTGGCCGCCATCAACAACGCCCAGGGTGAAGCTTCAGCCATTTTGGCTGTGGCTGATGCCAACGCCAAGGCGATTGAACTCATCGCCAACGCCATTCGCCTGCCAGGCGGAGAGCAGGCCGTGCAGCTCAAGGTGGCTGAAAAAGCGGTTGAAGCCTACTCAAGGGTCGCCAGCGATGCCACCACTACGCTGATAGTACCCAGCAACATGACTGAGGTGGCGGCCCTCATCAGCTCGGCCATGAAGATGGTGCAGGCGAACAGCAAATCCTGAATGCCCGGTGGCGAGGACTTAAACCATGGATACCAAAAACGTTCTGGGTACCGACCTTGTGCCCTGCTCTTACGATCCTTTAACCGGATATTTTCGCGACGGTTGCTGCAACACTGACGCCACTGATGTGGGCTCACACCTGATTTGTGTGCGGGTCACCGACAAGTTTCTGGCCTTTTCCAAAGCGCGTGGCAACGACCTGACGACGCCCATGCCCGCCTATCGTTTTGCAGGCCTCAAGCCGGGCGACCGCTGGTGCCTGTGCGCCAACCGCTGGCGGGAGGCGCTTGAGGCCGGCATGGCGCCCCCTGTAGTGCTGGAGTCCACCCACCTGAGCGCCCTGCGCTTTGTCACGATTGAGCAGTTGGAAAAGCACCGCTTTCAAGGCGCCCTGCTATAATGCAAGGCTAAGCGGAAGGGTGGATGAGCGGTTTAAGTCATACGCCTGGAAAGCGTACGTAGGGTTAAACCTACCGCGGGTTCGAATCCCGCCTCTTCCGCCAAAATTGATGTGAGGTCAAGTTACTGCAAATTTCCAGGCAGCAGCAAAAACTCCTGAAAGCCCAGACATGTCTGGGCTTTTTTGTT
>JANOCP010000207.1:0-12064 GCA_031412235.1 Polaromonas sp. | reverse complement strand
GTAGCGCAACCACTCCGGGTTCATGCCCAGGCTCAGGTACTTGAGCGGGTCCAGTCCGGTGCCGCGGCTTTTGCTCATTTTTTCGCCGTTGTTGACGGTGAGAAACCCGTGAACGTGAATCTTGTCGGGCGTTTTTCGGCCACTGAACTTGAGCATCGCGGGCCAGAACAGCGTGTGGAAGGTCACGATGTCCTTGCCGATAAAGTGGTGCTGCTCCAGGCCAGGCTGGGCCATGTACGCGTTAAAGTTCTCGCCGCGCTTTTCAAGCAGGTTTTTGAGTGATGCCAGGTAGCCCACAGGCGCATCCAGCCAGACATAAAAGTACTTGCCCGGTGCATCGGGGATCTCAATGCCAAAGTAGGGCGCGTCACGGCTGATGTCCCAGTCGCCCAGGCCTTCGCTTTTGCTGCCGTCGGGGTTGGTACGGACGCTGAACCACTCCTTGACCTTGTTGGCGACTTCGGGTTGGAGCTTGCCGTCTTGCGTCCACTCTTGCAAAAACTCAACACAACGTGGGTCAGACAATTTAAAGAAGAAATGCTCGGAGTTTTTCAGCACCGGCGTGGCGCCCGACAAGGCTGAATACGGGTTGATCAAATCCGTCGGTGCATACACTGCACCGCAGTTTTCACAGTTGTCACCGTACTGGTCCTTGGTGCTGCATTTGGGGCATTCTCCCTTGATGTAGCGGTCAGGCAAAAACATGTTCTTTTCAGGGTCGAAGAACTGCTCAATCGTTTTGACGTCAATCAGGTCATTGGCTTTGAGGTCGCGGTAAATCTGCTGCGCCAGTTCGTGGTTTTCTGGCGAGTCGGTCGAGCTCCAGTTGTCAAAGCCGATTTGAAAACCGTCCAGGTACTCTTTGCGGCCCGCCGCAATGTTGGCCACAAACTGCTGCGGTGTGACGCCAGCTTTTTCAGCTGCAATCATGATGGGTGCGCCGTGGGCGTCGTCGGCACCTACAAAATTGACGTGATGGCCCTGCATGCGTTGAAAGCGCACCCAGATGTCGGCCTGGATGTATTCCATGATGTGGCCGATGTGGAACTTGCCATTGGCATAGGGCAGGGCGGTGGTGACGAAGAGTTGGCGGGACATCTGTAGTGCTTTTTATGAGGTGAATCAGGCATTTTAAGTGTCCGGGATGGTCTGCACAGGCCGCTGCGAATGGGGGCAGTGCAGGTTGGGATGAGCTACAAGGCGCGTTTCGCAGTCCAATAGCCAGGCTATTGGCAAGAAATGCAACGGCGCAGATCGCACAAGCCTGCGCTGTTGCCATCGCATGGGCCTGTGTGGACAATCCCTAGCTACACTGGGAGGTTCATAGAAAAATCACACTAGATCACATAAAAGCCCCGCATGCCTACCCAAGACCAATTGCTCCAAGCGCTCGCAACCGTCATCGACCCCAACACGGGCAAAGACTTTGTCACCAGCAAGTCGATTAAAAACCTGCAAATTACAGATGCCGACGTGGCGTTTGAGGTGGAACTCGGTTACCCCGCCAAAAGCCAGTTTGCGGCGTTTCGTAAAAGTCTGATTGCAGCGGCCAAAAGTGTCGCTGGCGTGGGCAATGTGTCGGTCAACGTGACCGTCAAAATTGCCAGCCACAGCGTGCAGCGCGGCGTGCAACTGCTACCCAACGTCAAAAACATCATTGCGGTGGCTTCCGGCAAGGGCGGCGTGGGTAAAAGCACCACTGCCGTTAACCTGGCTTTGGCACTGGCTGCTGAAGGTGCCAGCGTTGGTTTGCTGGATGCCGACATTTACGGCCCCAGCCAGCCCATGATGATGGGCATTGAAGGCCGGCCCGAAAGCATTGACGGCAAAAATATGGAACCGATGGAAAACTTTGGCATTCAGGTCATGTCCATCGGATTCCTGGTTGCACAGGACGAAGCCATGATCTGGCGCGGCCCCATGGCGACCCAGGCACTTGAGCAATTGCTGCGCCAGACCAACTGGCGCGACCTCGACTATCTGATCGTCGACATGCCACCCGGTACCGGTGACATTCAGCTCACGCTGAGCCAGCGCGTGCCCATGACGGGCGCGGTGATCGTCACCACGCCGCAGGACATCGCGCTGCTGGACGCCAAAAAAGGCATCAAGATGTTTGAAAAAGTCGGTGTGCCGATTTTGGGCATCGTTGAAAACATGGCGGTACACATCTGCAGCAATTGCGGCCATACCGAACATATTTTTGGCGCAGACGGCGGCAAGAAAATGGCTCTTGAGTACAAGATGGATTACCTCGGTGCGCTGCCGCTGGACATGCAGATTCGCCTGCAGGCCGACAACGGCAGGCCCACCGTGGTGGCTGACCCGGACGGCAGCGTATCAGCGATTTACAAGGCGATTGCCCGCAAGATGGCAATCACGGTGGCTGCCAAGGCAAAAGAATTTTCAGCCAAGTTCCCGACCATCAAAATCTCCAAAGACACCTGATCCTCGTCTGCTGTCATGAATCTGCTGGCCTCACTGCGCTACCTTGCGGCACTCGATGAGCACAAGCATTTTGGCCGCGCGGCGCTGGCCTGCCACATCACGCAGCCCGCCTTGTCTAACGCCTTGCGGGCGCTGGAAGAAGAGTTTGGCACCGCCATCGTCAAGCGCGGCCGGTCTTTTGGGGGCTTTACCGCCGAGGGTGAGCGTGTGCTGGCCAGCGCCCAGCGCATGCTGCATGAACGCGAGTTGCTGCAGCAAGACCTCAACAGCGTGGCGGGCAGGCCGCAGGGCACATTGACGATTGGTGCTGTGCCCACGGCTGTGCCAGTTGCCGCGCGATTTGCGGCCATGCTTCAGGCGCGGCACCCCGGCATTGCACCCGTGGTGCGGTCCATGAGCTCTGCTGAGCTTGAAAATGGATTGGAGACTTTAACGCTCGATATGGGCCTGGGCTATACCGACAGGCTGGCACGCTACAGCCCGCGTTTGCGTCATGTGCCGCAGTACGCCGAGCATTATTTTTTGGTGCGCAAGGCCGGGCAGGCGCATTCCGAGCATATGCAAATTGGACCCAAAATCACCTGGGCCGAAGCCGCCAAGCTCCCCTTGTGCCTGCTGACGCGTGAGATGTACAACCGCACGCTTGTTGATGCGGCGTTTGCAGAGGCGGGTACGCCGGTCAAGCCGGTCATAGAAACCAATTCCATCCTGACGCTGGCCCTGAGTGTGGTGGTCGGCGACGTCTGCAGCGTGTTACCCGGCGCGCTGATAGGCGCAGTGCGCGGCTACCGCGAGCTGGAAGCGCTACCGCTGGTCAGCCCCGATGTGCGTACCGCCATTGGCTTCATGATTCAGGGCGGTGACCGTACCTCTCGTACGCTGGATGCTGCCATGACCATGGCGCAAGACGCGGCATGGCTGCGACATGCGGCGGCGCATAGCGGCTTGCTGGTCGTCTAACGCTGTCGGTTTGGGGTGGGGTTTGGTCAAGCAAGGGCCACGGATCTGGCTTTGCCAGTCCGTAGGCGCAGCGGCCCCCTCGGGGGGGCAGCGGCCACACGCAGTGGGCAAGCGTGGGGGTACTGGTAAACCCTGGTATTTAGTTTTTGAATCGTGCCATGTCCCGATTCAATTTGACCCGCTTACGTGGCTGTCTGACACTCCGCGCTGCTTCAGGACGCTCTGCACAACTCCCTGCGATCTGTGATCAGCCGGATTCGGGCGGTCTGCTGCGTCGCTTTTCTTGCCAATGGCCGTGTATTGGCTGCAAAAAGACGCCTTGTAGCCCATCCAGATCCGACTGCCACAGCTTCGGCAGAGTTATGCAGAGCATCCTGCAAAGCTGCAAATCAATAATACGGAGATATAAGTGTCTGGAATCCTCGATAAAGAACGCATCATTGCCGGGCCGGGCTTTAACCGCTGGCTGGTACCGCCCGCTGCGCTGGCCATCCATTTGTGCATAGGCATGGCCTATGGTTTTTCAGTTTTCTGGTTGCCGCTGTCAAAAGCGTTGGGCATCAAAGACGCCATCAAATGTGCGCCTGATGTGGGTTTTTTCGGACAACTTTTCACAACCAGCTGCGATTGGCAAATCTCCACGCTGGGCTGGATGTACACGCTATTTTTTGTGCTGCTGGGTTCATCCGCTGCTACCTGGGGCGGCTGGCTCGAGCGGGCGGGTCCGCGCAAGGCCGGTGTGGTGTCGGCGGTGTGCTGGTGCGGCGGTATGTTGATCTCGGCGCTGGGCATTTACCTGCACCAGTTCTGGCTGATGATTTTGGGCAGCGGCGTGATCGGCGGTATTGGTTTGGGACTGGGCTACATCTCGCCGGTATCCACATTGATTAAATGGTTTCCTGATCGCCGGGGCATGGCTACCGGCATGGCCATCATGGGTTTTGGGGGAGGCGCCATGATTGGCTCGCCTCTGGCTGCTGATTTGATGAAGGCCTTTGCTACCCCCACCAGCGTGGGCGTGGCGCAGACTTTTGTGGTGATGGCCCTGGTTTATTTTGTCTTCATGATGGCCGGTGCGTTTGGTTACCGGGTGCCTGAAACCGGCTGGAAGCCCAAGGGCTGGACACCCCCGCCGGCGCAAGTGAGCAACACCATGATCACGCAAAAACATGTGCACGTCAGCAAGGTCTGGGGTATTCCCCAGTTTTGGTTGATCTGGATGGTGCTGTGTATGAACGTGTCGGCCGGTATCGGCGTGATTGGCATGGCTTCGCCCATGTTGCAGGAAGTGTTTGGTGGCTCGCTGATTGGCGTGGCCAAAAAATTCGGTGAGCTTGACAAGACCCAGCTTGCAGCGATTGCCACGGTGGCTGCCGGCTTTACCGCGCTGCTGAGTTTGTTCAATATCGGCGGGCGCTTCTTCTGGGCCAGCCTCTCTGACAAGCTCGGTCGCAAGATGACTTACATCGTATTTTTTGTGCTCGGTGGCCTGATGTATTTCAGCGTACCGGGTAGCGCGGCTGCAGGCTCCATCGTCCTGTTTGTCGGTGCGTTCTGCGTGATTTTGAGCATGTACGGGGGCGGTTTTGCGACGGTGCCAGCCTACCTGGCCGATATTTTTGGCACGCAAATGGTGGGCGCCATTCACGGCCGCCTGCTGACGGCCTGGGCCACAGCTGGTGTGCTGGGCCCGGTGGTGGTGAACTACATGCGGGAATACCAGCTGGGTCTTGGTATTCCGCGCGAGCAGGTTTATAACCAGACCATGTACATCCTGGTGGGCATGCTGGTGGTAGGGCTAATTTGCAACTTGCTGGTCAAACCGCTGGATGCCAAATGGTTTATGACCGATGCCGAACTGGCGGCCGAGAAAAAGCTGGCCCATGAAAAGGCGGTGGCATCTGAAGTGGGCACTGGCAGTGGCGACACGTCAACTGTGAGCCCGGCGCTGGTTGCATTTGCCTGGGCTGCCGTCGGTATTCCTTTGGCTTGGGGCGTTTACCGCACCCTGCAAAGCGCTGCCAAGTTCTTTGCGTAACTACTTAGCCCCTTTACTTTTCAAGCCAACATGAACCATCCTGCCCCCCTTCACGAAGTCAAAGCCGTGGCGATCGCCACTGTCGACGAGCTGCGTGAAAGAATTCGCCGTAAAAGCAAACTCAAGGGGCGTCAGGCGGATGATGTGTCAGTGGACGAAGTCCGTTCGCTGATTGGCGCCAAGCCCGCAACCGGGCACCGGCGCGACTTGCTGATTGAGCACCTGCACAAGCTCAATGACGCCTACCGCTGCCTGCATGACAGGCACCTGGTTGCGCTGGCCAAAGAGATGAATATTCCGATGGCCGAGGTGTATGAGGTGGCCACTTTTTATCACCACTTTGAAGTGCTTCGTGGTGACGCTCGAGCTCCTGGGTTGACGGTACGCGTGTGCGATGGTCTGGCGTGTGAGCTGGCTGGTGCGCAGGATTTGCTGGCGCGGCTGCCGGCGCTACTGGGTAGCGCTGATGTACGTGTGATTGCTGCGCCCTGCATAGGCCGTTGTGAGCAGGCGCCGGCAGCAGTCGTGCACCAGTGTCCGGTACCCTTTGCCACGCCAGAGGCCGTCATTTCAGTCATAAACAGCCTACCGGCCCAACAACAACGGGAACAGCCAGCTATTAATTTTGTAGTATCGGACTTTGCAGAAAAAAGTCTTCCCCGGGAAACTGGCGGTGCGACACCAGCGCACACCGACTACGCCATGTACCGCGCCAATGGCGGCTACGCCCTGGCTGCCAGTGTGGTCAACGGTGAAGAAGACGGTGAACGCATCCTCAAGGCGATGGAAGATTCCGGCTTGCGCGGCCTGGGTGGCGCGGGTTTTCCGGCCGGGCGCAAGTGGCGCATTGTGCGCGAGCAGCCTGCGCCGCGTGTGATGGCCGTCAACATTGACGAGGGCGAGCCCGGCACCTTCAAGGACCGCACTTACCTGGAGCGTGACCCGCACCGCTTTCTGGAA
This sequence comes from Polaromonas sp., assembly GCA_031412235.1. Classification (GTDB taxonomy): domain Bacteria; phylum Pseudomonadota; class Gammaproteobacteria; order Burkholderiales; family Burkholderiaceae_C; genus Polaromonas. The sequence goes on along the minus strand of JANOCP010000207.1, from coordinate 5,658 downwards.
GGTTTGCTGATCGCCGCGCAGGTGGTGGGCGTTGAAGCCTGCTACATCTACCTGCGCGATGAATACCACGGCTGCCGCAACATGCTGGAAGCCGAGATTGCCAAACTGCAGGCCAATCCGCCGTGTCGTTTGCCACTGATTGAATTGCGGCGCGGCGCGGGTGCTTATATTTGCGGCGAAGAGTCCGCCATGATTGAAAGTATTGAAGGCAAACGCGGCGAGCCGCGCATGCGCCCGCCCTACATTGCCGAGGTGGGTTTGTTTGGCAGGCCCACTCTCGAGCACAACTTTGAAACGCTCTACTGGGTGCGTGATATTGTTGAAAAAGGCCCGCAGTGGTTTTCTGGCTTTGGCCGCAATGGGCGCAAGGGCCTGCGCAGCTTCAGCGTCAGTGGTCGGGTGAAAAACCCTGGCGTCAAGCTGGCGCCTGCTGGTATTACGGTGCGGGAATTGATTGATGAATATTGTGGTGGCATGCTTGAGGGGCATAACTTTTACGCCTATCTGCCTGGCGGCGCATCGGGCGGTATTTTGCCCGCCAGCCTGAATGCGATTCCGCTGGACTTTGATACCTTGCAGCCTTACGGTTGCTTTATCGGCTCGGCCGCGGTCATCATCCTCGGGCACCACGACAAGGCCCGTGATGCGGCGCTGAATGTGATGCGGTTTTTTGAGCACGAGAGTTGCGGTCAGTGCACGCCTTGCCGCGTGGGTACGGCCAAAGCCGTCAAGCTGATGCAGGCGCCGGTGTGGGACGCGCAAACGCTGGAAGATTTGGCGGAAGTCATGGGCGATGCTTCCATTTGTGGTCTGGGTCAAGCCGCGCCGAATCCGATCCGCAGCATCCAGAAATATTTTCCTGAAGAAGTAAATGAAGCCGCCTGGCAGGGCAGTCTGCCACGCCCGGGTGAGCCGCTTGTCACAGAGCACAGCATCCACGGAGAAACGAAATGAACGCCCCTACAAAGCTGATTGAAGTTCTGCCGCAAACCGTTGAATTCAAGCTTGACGGCAACACCATCCACGCCTATGAAGGCGAAACTATTCTCAAGGCCGCAAAACGCCACGGCATTGACATTCCACACCTTTGCTACAAGGATGGCTACCGCGCAGACGGTAATTGCCGCGCCTGCGTGGTGGAGGTCAAAGGCGAGCGCGTGCTGGCACCCAGCTGCTGCCGCAGTGCCAAGGCTGGTATGGAAGTTGAGGCCAACAGCGAGCGCGCCCTGAAGAGCCAAAAGATGGTCGTGGAGATGCTGCTGTCTGATATGCCGGATGTAGGCTACAAGTGGAATGATGCCGAGGGTACCGAAAAAAATACAGGCCAGCACGGCGAACTGAGCGACTGGGCATCACGCCTTGACGTGACGGTGCGCCCCGAGCTGAAGGCCCTGCGCCGCGAGCAGCCCAAGGCCGACATCTCGCACCCGGCCATGGCGGTCAATCTGGATGCCTGCATTCAGTGCAACCGCTGCGTGCGCGCCTGCCGTGAGGAGCAGGTCAACGACGTGATCGGTTATGCGATGCGCGGCTCGCACAGTGAAATTGTGTTTGACTTGGGCGATGCCATGGGCGACAGCACCTGTGTAGCTTGCGGCGAATGCGTGCAGGCTTGCCCCACCGGTGCCCTGATGCCCAAAACGCAGATTGGCTCGCAGATCGTCGACAAAAAAGTGGATTCTGTGTGCCCGTTTTGCGGCGTCGGCTGCCTGGTGACCTACAACGTCAAGGACAACGTGATCGTGAGCGTGGATGGCCGCGACGGCCCTGCCAACCACAATCGCCTGTGTGTCAAAGGCCGCTTTGGCTTTGACTACGCGGCCAGCCCGCAACGCCTCACCAAGCCTTTGATTCGCAAGGCTGGGGTTTCCAAAGACCCGGCGCAACTTGAAAAGCTGAACCGTAACAGCGCTGACTGGTCAGACGTGTTCCGCGAAGCGACATGGGAAGAAGCGCTGGACTACAGCGGCAACACGCTCACAAATCTGCGCGACACACACGGCAAAAAATCGCTTGCAGGCTTTGGTTCGGCCAAGGGCAGCAATGAAGAAGCCTATCTGTTTCAAAAGCTGGTACGTATTGGCTTTGGCAGCAACAACGTCGACCACTGCACCCGCTTGTGCCATGCGTCCAGCGTGGCTGCATTGCTTGAAGGCGTGGGCTCGGGGGCGGTGAGCAACCAAGTGAATGACGTGGAGCATGCCGGGCTGATTTTTGTCATTGGTTCCAACCCCACGGCCAACCACCCGGTAGCTGCGACGTGGATTAAAAACGCCGTCAAGCGCGGTGCAAAAATTGTGCTGGCTGATCCGCGTGTGACTGACATTGGCAAGCACGCCTGGCGCACACTGCAGTTCAAGGCTGACACCGATGTGGCCATGCTGAACGCCTTGATTCATACTGTCATTTACGAGGGGCTGACCGATCAGGAATTCATTCGCGACCGTGCGAGCAACTTTGAGGCCCTGCGTGAAAACGTCAAGGCCTACAGCCCGGAAGCCATGGCGCCTATATGCGGTATTCCGGCAGAGACACTGCGCGAAGTGGCGCGTGAGTTTGCCAAGGCCAAAGGCGCGATGATTCTGTGGGGGATGGGTATTAGCCAGCACGTTCACGGCACCGACAATGCGCGTTGTCTGATCGCACTCGTCACCGTGACAGGCCAGATTGGCAAGCCCGGCTCTGGCCTGCATCCGCTGCGTGGCCAGAACAATGTGCAGGGCGCCAGCGATGCGGGTTTGATCCCGATGATGTTCCCCAACTACCAGCGGGTGGACAACAAGGCCAACCACGACTGGTTTGAAAACTTCTGGAACGTCAAGCTGGACGACAAGCCCGGCTACACCGTGGTCGAAATCATGCACCAGGCGCTGGCCCCTGACAGCGATCCGCACAAGATCCGCGGCATGTACGTGATGGGTGAAAACCCCGCCATGAGCGACCCTGACCTGAACCACGCCCGGCACGCGCTGGCCAGCCTTTCTCATCTGGTGGTGCAGGATATTTTCATGACCGAAACCGCGTGGCTCGCTGATGTGGTGCTGCCAGCGACGGCCTGGCCTGAAAAAACCGGCACCGTCAGCAACACCGACCGCATGGTACAAATGGGTAAGCAGGCGCTCACGCCGCCGGGTGATGCCATGCCTGATTTATGGATCATTCAACAGCTTGCCAACCGCCTCGGTTGCGGCTGGGACTATCAAGGCGAGCATTCGGGCGTAGCGGCGGTGTATGAGGAAATGCGCCAGGCCATGCACGCTGCTATTTCAGGCATTACCTGGGAACGCCTGGAACGCGAATCGAGTGTGACCTATCCTTGCCTGAGTGCCGAGGACCCTGGTTCACCCACTGTGTTCATCGACCGTTTTGCAACCAATGACGGACGCGTGCACCTGGTGCCCGCAGACATTATTCCGGCCAACGAGCGGCCCGATGCCGACTATCCGTTTGTATTGATCACCGGCCGGCAACTTGAGCACTGGCATACCGGCAGCATGACGCGTCGTGCGACGGTGCTGGATGCGATTGAGCCGATAGCTACCGCCTCCATGTGTGGCGCAGACTTGCTTGAGATGGGTTTGATTGCGGGTGATGTGATCACCGTTCAGTCACGCCGTGGTGAAGTTGCCATTCACGTCCGGCGCGATGACGGTACCCCACAAGGTGCGGTGTTCATGCCGTTTGCATACTACGAGGCAGCCGCCAACCTGATGACCAATGCTGCGCTTGACCCGTTCGGGAAGATTCCTGAATTCAAATATTGCGCGGTGGCGATTCGTCGGGGTGGCCAGGCGGCGGCAGTATCAGGCTACGGTACGGCCGCTGCAAATGAGCCATGAACGGCGCGGACTTACACTGTCGGCATGTCTGATTTTTTGATGCAGTCCCCAGACAACGGGGATGATGTCGCCCGTCCCATCTTGCGAGCCGCGGTGGTCATGCGGCGTGAGCGTATTGACAACCGGTGGCAGCCTTGGCGCTGGTCGCTTGGCGGTGTGGTGCCGCATGAGGACGGCTTTGGAAGTCAGCCACGTTTGCTGGTTAAAAGCGATGCCGAAGAGCGCTGGTTGCATCCTGGTTTCCAGGTGGAGTTGCACATCGGAGATGCCGAAGGCTACTACCTGAACGTCACCACACCGCAGCCGTGCTTTTGGGTGGTTTGGCGCATGGAGGAAGAGGCTGCTCTGGCTGACGAGCCCGTAGCGATTCCGCAGATCGTGACTTTGAGTTATCACGATGCAGGTCGCTGGCTCGATGCGCAGGAAACGGTTGAGCAGGTTCCCGCGCCGTCAAGCGTTGTGCATTGGGTGCAGGACTTTGTTGACAAGCACCATGTGCTGGAGGCCAAACGCCGACAGCGCCCACAAAGCTTTAAAACATTGCAGGACCGCTTTGGTAATCCGGTGCGGGTGAGTACCGACAAGACCTTTGTTGGAGGCGCGGGTCGTGGCTGAAGAAGCAAGTGGTTTTTTGGGTCGCTGGGCACGCCGCAAAACGGACGTGTTGCAGGGCAAGATTGTTCAAGAGCCTGTTGCCATCACCAGGCCTGTGCTTCCCGAGCCTGTCACAAACGATTTAAAGCCGGCCGCTGAACAGGCGATTGAAAAGCCACCTGAACTATCGCTTGACGACGTCAAGCTACTCACCAAGGACTCCGACTTCAGACCCTTCATGGTGCAAAACGTTGGCCCGAACGTTCGCAACGCAGCCATAAAAAAGTTGTTCGCTGACCCGCATTTCAACGTCATGGACGGGCTGGACATTTATATCGATGATTATTCCAAGTCTGACCCCATACCCGAGGCCATGCTCAGGGCGATGACGAGTTCGAAATTTCTCAAGCTGTTCGATGAAGTAGAGGACCTTGAGAAGACCGATGTTTCAGAGCCACCGCGGGAAAATGCGAATGGCACCACAGGCCAAACCGTGGCACAGTCCGATGAACCGGCGGACTTATCAAGACTTGATTCTGCTCCGCAATTAAATTCAAGCCAACCCGAGTCATTGCCTGATGGCCTTGACTCAGTGGCGAGCCAAAAAGACCATGACGACCCTCATTTGCGATTGCAATCAAACCATGCCGCTCCAGCCCCAGGCGCTGGGCGCAGCGCTTAACGAAACGCTGACGCTACATTCAACGCTTTGCCGGCGAGAGGCTGGAGCTTTTCAAAAGGCCATCCAGTCCGGAGACGAGGTGGTGGTGGCCTGCACCCAGGAAAAACGCCTGTTTGCCGAGGTGGCCGAACAGACCGAAAAAGCAACGTCAGTCATCAAGTTTGTCAATATCCGTGAAACCGGCGGGTGGAGTAAGGACGCTGGCGCGGCCATGCCCAAAATCGCTGACGTCAGGAGCAGGATCAGTGGTTTAAGGTGCCGCATTGAAGACCTCTTCAGAAACTGCGAAAGATAAACAGGTCAACATTTACAAAGAGGGTCGCATGAAACGCAGTCAGACTGTAGCTAACACTCGCTGGCGCATCGTTCTGGTGTTCGATCACTCGATCGGCGACGCCTCATTTTTTTCCGCGCGGATAAAATGGCCGCAGAAATCTTCTCAGGAATGCTGGGTTTTCCACGTTTGCTATGCAGAGCCAAGTTACCTGAAAAAGAAAGCGGTGACGAGTCACCGCACTCCAAAGGTCGCTTGTTTAGGCCCCG
>JANOCP010000206.1:0-2193 GCA_031412235.1 Polaromonas sp. | reverse complement strand
TCATGCGCTTGCGTTCGTCGCCCCCAGCGTGGGCCATCTTCACATGGTCTTGATAAGTAACGTCACGCCAGAACGGGCGGCGCTCAGCTAAGTACACCTCCCATGCTTCGCCCACGGTTGCGGCTCTTGCAGCTTCCTGTTCGGCTAGCTGCGCTACTTTGGCGGCTTTTTCGGCTGTTGCGGCGGCTTCGGCCTCTTGTTGCTGGCGCTCCAGTTCTCGCGGGTCTGTTCCCGTTTGGGTTAACCCACGTAAGCGGTGTGCTTCGGCCCTAGCTTTCTCAATCGACACGGTGGGCCATTCGCCCAATGCGCGGGTAAATAGATTTCCCTTGGTGCGGGTTTCAAACTGCCAGTACTTGCCCCCGGCCTTGGTCACTCGCAGGCGGAGCCCCTTTTTATCGGCATCACGCACCAGCACGAACGGCAAACCATCGGCGCAGACGGCGCGCTCCAACAGTCCGTGCGACAGTTCGTTGGGGCCCTTGTAATCAATCGGGGCGGTCTTGCTCGGTCGTGCCATGTTGAACTCACTTTTAGCTTTTACAGACTGTTTACAGACTGAAAATTGCAATTTAGGCGAATATTGGTCAACAGTAAGGCTGTGTACTCATCCAGTTATTGGTCTGTAACCTGTTGATTTATATTGAGTGTAGCAACACAAATCAACCATGACAAACAGAAAAATTAACGAATTGAAAATCCTTGTGTTGGTGGTTCGATTCCGCCCCAGGCCACCAGATACCAAGCCCCTGAATCTTGACAGATTCAGGGGCTTTTTTTACGGGCTCTGGTCAGGCTGCAGGCACGGGGTGGCGAGGCAGGCTGATGGTAAATACGCAGCCTGAATCTGGAATATCGCGGACGGTCAGCGTCCCCTTGTTTGCATCGACGTTACGCCGGTTGATGCTGCAGTCAGGCCAGCCTCGGCAAGCGACCTCTCGACGATGGTACGCATGCCAGCCAAACTGCGGTCGAGTACGGACGCTGTAGCGCCACTGAATCCGACCCGCCCCGACTCGAGGGCGCTAACCGCATGCGATGCAGCGTTAATGTGAACACGAAGCTCATGCACCAGAATGCCAAGGCGGTGATTGAGTGCCTGGTCTTCCCGGTCGTCACTGATAAGTCGGCGCTGATGGGAAAACTCTGTGACGGCGTCCGCAATTGCGTTGTCCAGGCAGCGGTTGAGAGTGCGAAATTCATCAACCTGAATCTGCTCATTGAGTTCAAACGACAAGTCTGTGACGGCCTGACAAAGATCGCCATAGTCATGAACAACCTGCTCGACCGTAAACCCGTGATCTGACAGCTCGCGCCCGTGTCTGGTTGCAGATTTACTCAGGTCTGAACACTCTGAGGGGCCTCCGGCGGGACAAGAAATCAATTTTCTGCTCAGCGAATCCCCTCTTTTTTCTACCTCCAGGGTCTGGATCAGCTGGTCAAGAAAAAGGGGTATGCCGTAGTGCGAGGCGGTCTGATTCGATTCGGGTTCGGACCTTTCGGCCACCTTCAACATACATCTGCTGATGAGAGCCTCCCTGTGGTTGGATAGAAATAAGGGAAGCATCTCCTGACCTTACGCCAGACGCAGCCGAAAAAACTGTGCGGAACCGCACATACACAGGTCAAAACAGTGCATTTTTAGCCCTAGCTTTCACCGGGGCTTGCCTGGTGTGCGGTCAAAAATACAAAAACGTGAAAACAACGAGTGCTGGTATCGTGTTGCAGGTGCCAGGTGGCATCCCATGCGCTGCTTCTGTCGCTCAGTTAGATATCGAGAGTTGCGCCTTCAAAATCCGATGCTGGATCTTGCCAGTAGCTGTTCGCGGCATGTCGGTGTCGGCAATAAAGCTGACCGAGGTCGGGCATTTGAAGCCGGCGAGGCGCTGCTTGCACCAGGCCCGCACTTCGTCTTCTGTCGACGACTGATGCTCGTGCAGGACAACTACCGCGTGGACGGCTTCGCCCCACTTGGGGTGGGCCACGCCGATGACCGCAACGTCTTTGACTTTCGGAAAGGCCCCGAGCACGCTTTCCACCTCGGAGGGGTATACATTTTCGCCGCCGCTGATGATCATGTTGCTCTTGCGGTCTACCAGCCAGATGTAGCCATCACTGTCGCGCCGGGCCATGTCGCCCACCGAGCTCCAGTCGCCGCGAAACGCTTCGGTTGTCTTGTCGGGGCTCTTCCAG
>JANOCP010000205.1:0-7461 GCA_031412235.1 Polaromonas sp. | reverse complement strand
CGCTGGCTGGGGCAAGCCGGCAGCAGATATTGGCGGCCAAAAAGTTTTCCGGGGACTGGCGCAAACCATGGGCTTTGGCAGCTACGTGGCCGCCTGTGCAGAGGTTTCTGTCAGTGATGCAGGGGTCGTCAAGATACACCGGATTGTGGCTGCCACCGACTGCGGTCATGCCGTCAATCCGCAGCAGATTGAAGCTCAGGTTGAAGGCTCTTTCGCCTACGGATTGTCCGCCGCGCTGTACGGCGAGTGCACGGTCAAGGACGGCCGCATGGAGCAGGAGAACTTCAATACCTATCAAATGCTGAAAATTGACGAAATGCCCAAGGTGGAAACCATCGTCATGCCATCGGGCGGCTTTTGGGGTGGCGTGGGCGAACCCACCATTGCCGTGGCAGCACCGGCAGTGTTGAACGCGATTTTTGCGGCAACCGGCAAACGGGTTCGCGACTTGCCGATCAAAAATACGAGTTTGAAGAAGGCGTGAAGCGGTGAGAACGGCCGCGGCAATTGCAGCGTGGCTGCTGCTTTTTCCGTCGATGCTGGTAACGGCACAGGAGCTGCCCTATTCAATCGTTGGCGACGCCATACCCACGTCACTTACCGGTGTACCGGGCGACGCAGCCAGTGGCCGCGCCATCATCGCCAACCGGCAGGTTGGGCTGTGCCTGCTGTGTCATACCGGGCCTTTTCCCGAAGAGCGCTTTCAGGGCAATCTGGCACCGAACATGAGCGGTGCGGGTTCGCGCTGGTCTGAGGGCCAGCTGCGTTTGCGTTTGGTAGACCCAAGCCGGCTGAATGCGGCAAGCATCATGCCCGCCTACTATCGCACGGCAGGCCTCAACCTTGTAGCAAACGCCGCGCAAGGCAAGCCCCTGCTGGCCGCGCAGCAGATTGAAGACGTAGTGGCTTTTTTACGCACCCTCAAAGACTAAACATTCAGCATGCAGACTAAACCTCATCAACCGGATCGCGACCACCCGGTCTCACTAGCCTCCCGCCGCCACATCGTGCTTGCAACAACCAGCCTTGCTGCATGGGCCGCACTGCGCCCTGCCCTGGCTGCAACTGACGATCTTGCTGCCGCCGTATCAGCCTATACAGGCGGCGCCGCGGTTGAGGCGGGCAAGGTCAGGCTGGACATTGCCGAGCTGGTGGACAACGGCAATGTGGTGCCCATTACCGTCACGGTCGAGAGCCCCATGACAGCCGGTAACCACGTCAGGTCGATTGCCGTTTTCAATGAGAAAAACCCGCAGCGCGACGTAGCAAGGTTCACCCTTGGGCCGCGCTACGGCAAAGCGGCGGTCAGCACGCGCATACGGCTGGCCACAACGCAAAAGCTGGTGGCGGTGGCGCAATTGAGCGACGGCAGTTTCTGGTCGCACACCGTAGATGTCATCGTGACACTCGCTGCTTGCATTGAAGGAGACCCCTGATGGCCAGAACCCTGATCAACGCGCCGTCGACAGCCAAACGCGGTGAGGTCATTGAGATCCGCGCCACCATAGGTCACCCCATGGAAACCGGTTTTCGTCCTGGCGATGACGGCAAGATCTTGCCGCGCAACCTCATCAAGCGTTTCAGTTGCCGCTACAACGGCGAACTGGTTTTTAGCGCCGAGCTGTTTTCTGCCGTAGCTGCCAATCCCTACCTGGCGTTTCATACGGTGGCGATGGAGTCCGGCACGCTGGCCCTTATCTGGGAAGGCGACGATGCCTTTACACAGACCGAAAACGTGACCCTTACCGTAACGGCATGAATCGCTACCTGCTTGTTTTGTGGCTAGCCCTGTCGACAGGCAGCCCAACAGCATCCGCCGCTGACCCACGCAAGTCGGGTTTCGATTTCATGGGGCCGTCTACCCAGGCAATGCAAAAAGACGACTCACTGAACCCCGGCATGCTGTGGGTCAAGGACGGCGAAGCCCTGTGGCAGCAGCCCGCAGGTCAAAGTGGCAAGGCCTGCGCCAGCTGTCACGGGCAGGCAAGCAGCATGCGCGGCGTATCGGCGCGCTACCCGGCCTTTGATGAGGTTCTCAAACGCCCCATCGCCTTAAGCCAGCGCATCAACCAGTGCCGGCAAAAGCACCAGCGGGCTACCCCACTGCGGGCTGAAAGCCAGGAGCTTTTAAGCCTTGAAAGCTACGTCGCCCACCAGTCACGCGGCCTGCCCTTGTTTCCGTCCAGCGATGCGCGGCTTGAGCCGTTTCGCCAGCAGGGCCAGTTGCGTTTTGTGCAGCGCATGGGCCAGCTCAATTTGTCATGCGCCAACTGCCACGACGACAACGCCGGTGGCCGCTTGGGCGGCAGCCTGATTCCGCAGGCGCATCACACGGGTTACCCGGTTTACCGGCTTGAATGGCAGGCTCTCGGCTCACTGCAGCGACGTCTGCGTAACTGCATGAGCGGTGTGCGCGCCCAGCCCTTTGCCTACGATGCCCAGGAGCTGGTTGAGCTTGAGCTGTACCTTGCGACGCGCGCCAAAGGCATGCTGGTCGAGTCGCCAGCGGTACGCCCTTAAGCCACGTCCGACGCCGAAGTTGCTATTATTTATATAGCATTACACAACCGTAATCATTGGGCACGGACCTGGTTTGACTAGAATTTAAGGCCCACAAACCAATTAAACGCATACGATGCTGCCTGCGCGCAGGATAAAGTCGAATTCAGCCGCCAATAAATTGCAAGGAAGCTTCATGAAGTTGTTGTCAGTAGCCATGCCTCACCATGACGTCAATATGGCGTATTGGGATGGCCTGCAGCTGCGATATATCAAGCTGGAGAGAACGCTGCAAGAGAAAAGAGCCCGTTTTAAGGCCTTGCCGGAATGGAAGCGCGAAGCAGAAAGCGTCTGGAACATTGACGTGCAGGGTATTGATGACGTGGTTTTCTCATTCGACCCCGTCGCGTTACCGCCAGCGCTGCAAGGCCACCTCAGGCCCGAGACTTTTGCCCGGCTGGTTCAGGATCAATCAAAGGCTGAAAGGCTGACCGAACCCATTTGCGATTACCTTGGCGTCAAACAGGGCTGGCTTGCTGGCCATCACTATTCGCACGCCTTGAGCACCTGGATGCTGGAAACCAACCCGCCAGACGTACACATCGTGATTGACGGCCTGGGCGACGGCAGGCCGTGGAGTGTTTACCGCAAAGAAAAACTGGTAGCTGCGGGCAACATCAAAAACGGCTCCATAGGCTGGGGAATTCGCGACGCGGGCAAGTTGCTGGCCATCAAATACGGCCACTTCAATGACATCGCTGGCAAAGTCATGGGGCTGCAGTCCTACGGCAAGATTGATGCAGCCTACCGGCGCCACCTGATGCGGTACAGCTTTGAGCAGATCAGGGAAGTCTGGGCGGTGGAAAACTGGTACGCCCATAAAAAAGATCTTCTACTGGGCAAGCTCAGCCACCTCGACTGGGTCGCAACAGTACATGCAGCCATGGGCGACATGCTGGTGGAATTCTTCCGGCGTTTTGCCAACAGCAATGAGACGATTTCATACTCAGGCGGGGTGGCACAGAACGTGATCTGGAATTCATTGCTCAAAAGTCATTTCCCCAACCTGCTGATTCCCCCGCACGCCTCTGATGAAGGCCTGAGCCTGGGCGGCATGGAATGGCTGCGAAAAACACATGGCCTGCCCGCCATGGAGATGCCGGGCTTTCCGTATTCACAATCTGACACCACCGCACCGCCACCATCAGACACGACCATTCAGTGGGCGGCAGAGTTGCTGGCACAAGGGAAAATCGTGGGCTGGTATCAGGGCCATGGGGAGCTGGGGCCACGGGCTTTGGGCAACCGATCCATCCTGATGGACCCACGAATACGCCACGGCAAGGATTTGATGAACCAGGTCAAAAAACGCGAGTACTACCGGCCCTTTGGCGCGTCGGTGCTAAGGGAGCACTTCAGCAAGCATTTTGAAGGTGCAGCGGATGATTTCATGCTCTATGCCTGTCAGGTCAAGTCGGGCGAGTTTCCTGCCATCACGCATGTCGACAATACCTGCCGGGTGCAGCTGGTGGATGACAGCAACCCGGTTTTCGAAAAGCTGTTGACCCGGTTTTTTGAAATCACCGGCTGCCCGGTGTTAACGAACACCAGCCTGAACCTGGCCGGCAAACCCATTGCTGCTTATCCGGACAACGCCATGCAGCTTTTTAGCGATTCCGCAATAGACGCCATGGTGATCGGGGATAGCGTTCACTGCAAGTGAGAAGGTCTCAGAGGCCTATGGATGCTCCGCATAGCCTGGCGCTGCACCCGCTTCCATGATCATGTTGAGGTTCAGCACCAGCCTGTGGTCGGCATCGGTGCATGAGGCACCCGTGTGAAGCATGGCAGAGTCAAATATCACCATCCGGTTGGCAACGCTGGAGATTTTGGAGCCATCTTCAAAAAGCGTGTAGCCGTTGTTGGTGTTCAGGTAAAAAATCGCCGTGGTAGCACCCACGCGTTTTGTGTCTACGTGCAGCCCGTATTCAATATGCCGGTCTTTTATGGTGGTCCGGTTGACCTTGGCCTTGATCAGGTGCGCCGGGCTCAGCTTTTCAACGATCGGTTTGATGACCGCAAAATGCGGCGACACAAATCGGGCCCTGGCATTCCGCAGGTAAAAGCCATGAATGGACTGCAGGTTATCAGCCGGCTGGACATGCGCAGGCGGCCCCTTGAGGATCATGCTTCTTTCCCACGGAAAAGTTGCCGCCTCAATTGAAGCCCTCACGGACAGGAATACATTCTGGTCCAGGTAGTTGTCGATAACAAGCATGGGTCTGTTGTGACTCTGGTTCTGGTTCTGGTTCTGGTTCTGCTTTAAGCGCCAGGTCGAAAACGCACCAGCCGACAAATAATTTTGTAATCCAGCGGTTCAAAAGCCTGCAGCATAAGCTCAATCGCTTCATCTTCTGAATACCCGCCTACCCCGGCACCCACTAGCGGACATGCAACGGACGCCAGACCCTGCTGGGCGGCGATCGCCATGGCAGAGCGCACAGAGCCTTGCACGGATTCGGGCGATGCGCGCCACAGCATGTTGATTCCTGCGACATGGATGATCCCGCGAAACGGCAAGCGCCCCGCCGACGTAAACACCGCACCGCCCAGTTGCAGGGGACCATGACGTCCCAGTTCAAAAAAAGGCCTGTAACCCCCTTTGCGCTTGATGGCACCCGAAACACCGTGAGGTATCAACAGCCACCACGGAATGATGTTGCGATTCCACGGATTCACGATGGCCTCAACCGGCTGCTCAAGCAGATCACCGTCAACAATGTGCGGCCGCACTACTGACCTGCCTTGCGACCAAAAAAAAGGCCATGTACCCATCCAACCAGCGGATTGCCGACACGCGGAGTGTACCGGTCCATTACCCTGATGTTCAGCACAAACCAGACGACCGTAACAGTCACCGTCACCCATTGCGGCCAGAGCAGCATCAGCCCGGCAGTCACAAGTGGAGTCACGCCCCAGCACCAGCCAAGCAAGCTGTTTACAGAGTAATACCAGGAACCTGGCGGCTTGTTGTTGGGCACATCGTTTGTCATGATTGCAGCCATAAATTGTTTGGCAGGACGTCAACCAGGGTTTGTGCAGAACTCATGCGCGAGATCGCCATGCACAGGGTGCGGTTCAACGCCCTCCATCCCCCACTAACGCATACGGGGCCCAGAAAGCCGGGTGCGCGTACTGCGGCATGGCCATAACCTTGAGCATTGCCTGGCGCAGGCTCTCTGCCTTGGGCGCGGCCGGGTTGGCGACATAGTGCTCGAACGTGCCAGTGCTCAGGCGCATCGCACTGTCGCTTTCCACTGCCCAGTGGGTGACAAGCAGGCTGCGCGAACCGGCATAGAAGAAACCACGCGCGAGGCCGCTCAGAGCCTCCTCAGAGCTACCGTCTGCGGCGGCGGTGTTACATGCAGACAGCACCACCCAGTCTGCGTTGAGCTTCAGGCCCAGCACATCTTCAAGCGTTAGCAGCGGGGCCAGCACGTTCTCTTTCTCGCGGCCATCTGCCGCCATGGCCAACGCTGGTTGATTCAGGTTGGGCAGGTCGCCAGCCACAAGGCCATGTGTGGCAAAAAGGATCACGCGACGCGTAGCCAGGCGCCCGTCACGGCTTGCCTCCAGCACACTTGCGCGAGTGGCGGCAGCACCAAAAAATGTATCTTTCAGGGGGTCGGCGCTCAACGTACGTGCAATCGCCACTACTTCGTCCCGGGTCTCAGGCAACGGCGGGATCAGGTCGTAACGCAGGGCGCCCCGCGGCTCTTCCTTTTCCAGGTCTGCGGCTGTCTGCGCGCGTGGAATCTCCGTCTTGCGCGTGCTGCCCAGCGTAGCCGGTACCGCGGCAGAAAACAAAGGGTCACCCCAGCCCATAAAGGTAGATGCATTGCCGGCTGGCGCTCTTGCACCTTGCAGGGCAAGCCATGCGCCTGCACCTGGCGACTGGCTGATGGCGCTCCTCTGGATCAGCCAGCTCGACGCGCCCGCGCCAGTCCCAGTGTCCAGCACCGCAAGTGGAATCTGCGCAAGAGCCCCTGCGGCAACCACAATGAGGTGCGTCTTGCCAGCCAGTTCTGCCTCCAGCGGCCTCAGCAACAGCTGGTAAAGCGATGCTGCGTCAGCACGGGCAAATGCCGGCGCCGCACTACCCTGGCCAGCCACATCCAGCGTCGCGCGCAGTCGCTTGACCACTTCGGCAAGGGCAACATCACCTATTTCAGCGCGATGCAAACGTGCCGCACCGCCTTGGGTGACCACCCACACATAGGTAGCGCTGGCCGTTGGTAAAAACTGGAGAAATGCCTCGTCGGGCTTAAGCCTGCTCGCGATTTCCTTCGTGCCTGGAGACTGTGGGCGCATCAGGCGGTCAAAGTCAGGGAAGGATTTGGCAAGCACGTCGCGCGCCTGCCGGTGCTCGCCCTGCAGCACCAGCACGCGCTCACGCATCTGCTGTGCAATCTGGGGCGTACGGCGATCCTCGCTCTCGTTGTCCTGGCGATTCAGGTAGCGGTACAGCGCCTCGATTTCGTTGCGGATGTCCTGCTCGCGGCGGAGCAGGTCCTGCAAACCGGGTTGGGAAACAGCCGAACGTGCCGCTGCGTCGGCCAGCGCCTGCAACACCGACGACGACTGGACCCAGTCCGCTACCCGCAGGCCGAGATCAGTGCGCTGCGCGTCAGGGGCCAGTGACGCGGCCCGCAGATAGGCTGCGGCAATGTCTCGACGCAGCAAGCGCTGCAGGCCCTGGTCATTGAGGTCGCCTGCAGCACCAGCCTGGTTAACCAAAAAAGGCAGGGCTTCGTCAAATGCGGCAAGCGCCACCTCCTGCTGCCCCGCATCAAACAAGGCCCATGCGTGGACCGCACGTGCAGTGGCGGCAGACAGGTGCCCCCGACCGAGCACAGCGCTCAGGCGCGCCTGGTGGTCACGCGCCCACGGCAAGGCCTGCTG
>JANOCP010000204.1:0-17274 GCA_031412235.1 Polaromonas sp. | reverse complement strand
CCTGGCCGAATTTTGCTGAACGAGCGTGAAATAGCGCGGAGACACGCCCCACTCAAAACTGCCCTGGTTGCCATACAAAATCCAGTTGGTTGCCTTGAGCCCGGGCGTTACGTCGTCACGCTTAAAAACCAAGATCTGGGTGTATTCAACAGGGCTTGGGGTGGGGCTATTGCCCAAAGAACCAACACGCGGCTGCCGGATGGTCACTTCAACCGCCACAGCATCATCTACCGTGCTACCCGGGAAACGGGTAGTAAACAGAATGTTGGGGTTGCGCAGCTCAGTGCCAAAAACTGGCGTGGGACCGGGGTCACTGAACAGCGTACGGAAATCCTCCTGAAAATCCTTGCTGTTTTGTTTGTAGTTCGCAGCAACAGTCGCCAGCAAATTGGCAGAACCGCAAGAAGTCGGCGACACAAACGTTGGAGCGTCCTTGAGGCAATTATTCAGAAAATTAACCCAGTTGGTTATTTTTGTGTAGGTCATTGCTGGATTGCTGGGAATAGCCACCAGCGGCGTACCCAGCGGAGAAGAAGCCGTCACCAGCGTTGGTACGATGGTGCCGTCCAGGTTGGTGACCAGCGGTGCCAGCTTGGCCCGCAGTTGAGTCAAGCCGGTTACAGGGTCACGGTTATGGCTGACCGATTCGATAATCGTGTCAACGCCCGTACCGTCGTACTTATAGACCGAGCGGACCGGGTCGAACTCGTTTGAATTGGTGATGCCTGCAGTGGTAAGAGCCGATTGAATTGACGTAAGCAAATTGGCTTTGGCTTGCGCCAAGCCACCGACATTGATAGCCGAGCCGCTGTAACCCTTGTCGGTACCTTTAACCGAAGCAGACAACACGTCAGAAATGACTTTGTCAGTCAATGGATTGATGTTGACCCGAATCACCTTGCCGGAAGGAATCGTCAACTCACTTGGTGATGCGAGTGAACTTCCCCCAGCGTCGATAACTTTGAGAACAAACGGTGCCGTAAAGTCAGCCGTTTTGAATTTGATGAGGTAATTGCCCTTGTCGTCGGTGATACCCGATATGGTCTTTGCGGGGCTGCTGCTGTCTGTCAACACCACCGTGGCGCGTCTGAGGGCCGAGCCGTCACCAGCGCCACCACCGACACCACCGTCACAGTCGCCGCCTCCACCGCCGCCGCCATTGTCGGTAATGCCTGAAGCTTCCACCTCAAAAAGGCTTGCCGCGATCGTCAGATCAACCAGTCCTTGCGGCGCAAGCGGGTTAACCACAACGGGGACTACAGGGACTACAGGCACTGCGGGGACGCTGGCCGTGCCACCGCCCCCCCCGCCACCACATGAAGCTACAAGCAAGGCCAATAGAAGGGGGTAGATTTTCATGGCAAGTCTCATTCGGGCGTTGGTAAAAATTTGTGGACTGCTAAGACAATTTGTATCATATTCTCATGAATGCGCAAAGACATCCCCCGTTCAGGTGATGCGCTAACTGCGTTTGTTTGATACAACAGTGAAATTTGGTTACATCTACCTCTGCCATGACTACTATTGGGCGACTACTTTCAGGTTTGCTGTTGTTGGCCTTTGCGGCGCTGGGCTACGCCCAAACCAGCGACCGAATAGCCCTGGTGGTGGGTAACTCCGCGTACCCCAAAGCGCCGCTACTTAACCCGCGCAATGACGCGCAGGCCATGGCGGCACTGCTGCGCCAGGCTGGTTTTACGGTTGACCAGCAAATGGATACTTCACAGTCCCAGCTAAGCGAAGCTGCGGCGCGGTTTGGCAAAGCCATCAAAGACCCGAAGGTGAAGTTCGGACTGTTTTATTACGCTGGCCATGGGCTGCAGCAAGACTGGCGCAATTACCTTGTGCCTGTTACTGCAGATATCCGTACCGCCGAAGACGTCAAGAAAAAAACCGTTGATGTGAGCGAGCTGTTGACCTATATGGAACAAGCCAAAGGCCGTAGTTTTCTGGTGATTCTTGATGCCTGCAGGGACGACCCTTTTGCCGGGAGCTACCAGACCACAGCCAAAGGGCTTAGCCAGTTTGATGCGCCGGTTGGCAGCTTGCTGGCATTTGCGACCGCACCGGGAAGTGTTGCAGAAGACGGTGACGGGGCCAACGGCTTGTACACGAGCAACCTGCTGCGTGAGTTTGCGGTGCGGGGCGCGCGGCTTGAAGACGCCTTCAAGCGGGTCCGGCTGAACGTTCGCCTTGCCTCCAAAGGCAGGCAGGTTCCGTGGGAAAGCACATCACTTGAAGAAGACGTGTACCTGTTTCCGTCTGAGCGAAAAAAGCTCAGCGAGTCTGAGCAGGACCAGCTTCTGGAACGTGAAATTGCCAGTTGGCTGAGCGTGAAGTCCAGCAATGACTATATGCAGTTGGGCAATTTTATTCGCGAATACCCGAGCGGCAGCGCCAGTGAGCTGGCGCAGGCCAGATTAAATCGCCTGCTTGAAACGCAAGCGCAGCAGGAGTCACAGCGCCTGAGTAATGCCGCTGCATCTATGGCAGAGGCTAACCGTGAGGCGCAAGCGCGGGTGGAAGCTGCGCGACGCCTGGCCGAACAGGCTGAAGCACAGCGCCTTGCGGCAGAGCAGGCCGAGCGGGCGCGCCAGCAAGCCGTGGCGCTGGCCGCCGCAAAGCAAGAGGCAGAACGCCTGGCGGCTGCAAACCTTGCCATGCAGCAGGCTGAAGCGGCAAGGCTGGCAGAGCGAAGGCAAAAAGAGGCCCAGGCGCGAGCAGCGCAGCTGGAAGTTGAACGACTTGCTGCCGCCAGGGCGCTGCAGGAAGCAGAGCTGGCAAGGGCAGAGGCGCAACGGCTTGCGAGCGCACGGGCTGAGGCCGAGCGCGTCGCCGCAGAGCGAATACAAGCGCAGCGACTGGCTGCCATCAGGGCGGAAGAGGCCCAGCGCATCCAGGCCCAGACTGCAGCCACACAAGCCCAGCTTGCCGAGCAAAGGCAAAAAGAGGCGCGGGCCAAAGCTGACGCCGAGAAACTGGCGGCGGCGAATGCAAAGCAAGAGGCAGAACTTGCAAAAGCAGAAACCCAGCGTTTGACGGTGGCAAAGCTTGAAGCTGAGCGAGCCGCGCTTGAGCAGCAAAAAGCACAGCGCCTGGCCCTTGCCCAGGCTGACGAAGCCCAGCGGGCACGGGCCCAGGCAGACGCTGCAGCAGCTCAATCGAGGCTGGCAGACCAGCAAAAACTTGCACAGCAGCAAGCCGAGGCGCAGCAGGCGGAGCAGGTGCGGCTCAGTCTGGCAAAACTTGCCCAGGAAAAAGAACAGGCTGCAGCCCGCCTGGCAACTGAATCTGTGGCGGCTGCGCAGACGCGTCCGATCACGGTGGCTCAATCAACAGGCCTGCCCGTTACGCCCTACTACAAAGGCTTTGAAGAGCACCGGCGCAGCTACCAGGTGGGGGACGTTTTTGCTTACCAGGTTATTGATCGCCACACCAGGCTGGCGACGCCCTTGAGCATGCAGGTAACGGCGGTAGATATCAACGCCGACCGGGTTGAGTACAACAACGGCGAATACGTATCTGACACCATGGGCAATATCGTTACCAACCTGCGCGGCGGTTTGAGCACGCCACGGCAGTTTTACCCCGCCGAGCTTTACGTGGGCAAAAAGTGGCAAACGGCTTTCAAACAGTCGCGTGGTGGTGGTGTGACGTATACCTTTCGCTACGACATGAAAGTGGTGGGCCGCGAAACCATTACGGTGCCGGCTGGCACTTTTGACACCTTCAAAATCGAGGCGCGCGGCTACAACGTGCAGCTGGGTGCCCGCCTGGAGCGCAACATCTGGGTTTCTCCTGGCGTCAGCGGCGACATAGCGCAAGAAATTGTGGTGCGCCTGCGCACGGGCTTGCTTGAGCAAAACGACCGCCAGGAGCTGGTGTCGCTGAAGGTGTCAAAGCCGCCGCAAGTCGCAAATCGTTAAATCTGTATTGCCCAGAACTGGCGCGCTCAAAAACCAATCTGAATGCCTGCAAGCGTTGGCGTCTGTTTGCTGTGATGCATTGAGACGCGCCAACGATTCAGATTCTTTTCAAGTCGAGCACCGATTACCAAAACATGGTCGCGATTAGCCTACTTGATCACTTGATTTCGTCTACCGATACCATTGACGCGCCGTAGGCGTCTGAGCACAAGGGATTGTTCCTGCGGGTCGCGGCGTTGCGGCAGACCTGGCTGGAGACCATGCGTGACGTGCTCATCAAAGCGCCGAGCTTGGCGCGGCCATCAGCGTCATTGAGCGAGGTCAAAAAAGGCCCTGCCTTGTCTGCTACCAGCTGGCTCAGGTCACGGGGGCCATCGGTGACCAGTACCAGCAGATTGTCAGTGCCTGCAGGGCCACCAGCCTTGACACGCCAGTTGTCGCGCGGCAGTTGCATGGTCTGCCCTGCTTCAATCTTGTTGTTCTGGTCAAGATCGTTGGGGAAAAGGAGATACAGCGATTTATTGTCTGACCCTGCAAGCGCTACATAGACATAGCCTGGCCGGTCGGACTGCAACGAAAAGTCCAGCGTGTCCTGACCGATTTTGAGCTGAGTCTTGCTCAGGTTGACTTGTACGCGTCGCTTGGCATCGCGCTGCTCAAACATCTGGCGCAAAGCCTGCTCGCCAGTCAGTGGCGGCACTACTGCAGATGGGGCGACCGCCACCACTGGCGCCGGCACTGGACTGGGCACTGCGGCAACAGAGTACGCCGGTGTCGTTGGCTTGGCAGGTATCGCGACCACAACCGGTGCCGCTGGTGCCGCTGATGGCGCTGGGGTTGTTGGCTTTGCCGGCAGGGCTGCCACCACGGCCGGGGCCGCTGGCGGTGCAACTGTCGGTGCCGGCGCCACAGCCGGAGGCTTGGGCGGCAAGGCTACGGCGGTGGGCGCCGACATTGGAGGTGGGAGCGGAACCGTCACAGGTGGCCTGGTCGGCGCGGCAGCAACAGCTGCGGGGGCCTGAACCGCCTGGCTTACTGGCTGCATCACCGGCGAACTGGATATCTGCGCCTGGCTAAACCATGCAGGAACAAAACTGGTGTTGCCCGAAAGCATGACGTTGTGTGCGCTGTAGTTCGAGTCGTTCTGCATGCGCTTATTGATCTTTTCCTGCGCGCATTGGCGTATTTCGTCCATGCTGATGGCGCCCGACTTGTCGAGGTCAACGGCATCGCGCAGCATGCAGTCGCGCACAAACTGGGTGGCCAGCCCGCCTTTGAGCGAGTCGTCAAAACTGATTTCGTTGTCACGAGCAGCAGAGATGTGAATGATGTCTTGCGGCAGGGCACCCTTGTTGGTCATTTCAACCACCAGGTTACGGGTCTTGACGTTGACAGGGCGACCGCACTCGTCGGAGATCGCGGCAAATTTGGGGCGCAAAACGCCATCATCGTTCGGGTTGGCCAAGCCGCGTGTCCGCAATGCGGGGGGGATACTGACCAGGCCGCCTGAATGACAGGCGTCGTACATCACAAAAAGCTTGTCGGTCTTGTTGGTGATGGATTGCAGGAGGCCCGTCATTTCGCGGTTGGTAAGAATGCTGGACTGGCCACCATCGTAGGCCAGAAGCGCCTCGACACAGCCACCTGCGACAGGGTCTTTATAGCGCGTGCCGTGCCCCGAGTAATGAATAAAAACCCGGTCACCGTCCTGGACGCGGTCAGTCAAACTGCGAATTGCAGCCCGGATATTGTTGCCAGTCGCCTGCTCATCGTGCAGGTAAGTAATGTTGCTCGGTGGTACCTGCATGGCTGCGGCCATCTGCGTAGCCGACTCGCGGTCTATGAGCGCGCCTGGCAGGGGCGGCGTGCTGGCGTCAGCATAACGGCTGATACCGATGATCAGCGCATGGCGGTTAACGCGTGGTGGCAGACTGCGTACGCCAAGCGTGGCGACTGCGCCGTCCGGCTGGCTACGCGCTGCCGATGCATTGGGTGCCAATTTCAGCGCGCTGGCGCGCACCCAGCCTGTAACTGGCCCCTGCGCCAAGGCCTGAGTCACCTCTACCCAGCCGCCTTCAACACTCAACACCGCAAGCGGTGCACCAGCAGACAACGACGAGAGTACCGGAGCTGAAGCCAGCTTGTCAGAGCGGAGCTCGGTCGCCCGCAGCACGGTTGCAGTTTGGGCCTGCACCATGAAGGCACCCAGCAGGCCAAGAGTCAGTAGCAAGGATCTGATCATCATTTGTACCATCCACATCGTTACAGTTTTAACCCGAATCTCAGTCGAGATTGACAATCCGTACGCGCCGGTTTTCAGCTGCAAGAGGGTCGGCTTCATTGCTCAGCTCACTGGACCCTTTGCCGACCGCAGACAAACGCGATACCGCTACGCCTTGCCGGGCCAGAAAGGCGCGCACACCCTCGGCACGCTGCTGGCTAAGTTTGAGGTTGTAGTCGGCACGGCCTTTGGCGTCGGTATGACCTTCAATCGCAAATTTTGACTCCACCAGTTCTTTGGATTGCAAAGCTTGGGCCAGATTGGCCAGCGCCTGCTGGCTTTCTGGTTTGACGCTTGCCGAATTGAAGTCAAACTGGATCAGCAAGGACAAGGACGGGCGCGCTACTGCAGATGCGCCAGCCGCCGCATTGGGCACCGCCTCTACCGTGAGATTTCGCAGGCTGCGAGTGCGGGGAGCAGCCTGGCTTTTCAGTTGCTCAACCATGTCACCAGCACTTGGGGCAGTTTGAGCCATGAGCGAACCACCGCTTCCAAAGCAGGCAGCGCTTGCCACGGCAACAATAACAACCCGGCGCACTCGAAGAAAAGTCAGCATGGCTGCAACGTGGATATGCGGCATCATTTGGCGCGCTGCACAAAGACGAGCTTCTCGACCAGCGTATCGCCCCGGTCGTCCTGCTTGAGCACGAGCTCCGCGTCATAGTTTCCGGCAACCGCAAAACGGGATTCTGCCGAGGCATCCTTGACCATGCCGCTGGCAGTCCAGATAGATGAAATGGCACTTATCAGCAGGAAAGGGCTTTTGGCGGTGACGTTTGAAGGCGGCGGGGTAATTTTGACCTTTCCTCCACGCGACTCAACCGCAGCCATCCACTTCTGAAGACGCTCCGGAAGGGCACTTGGAGCCACTTTGTCGTAGAAGCCGACCTCAACTTTGGGCGAGGCAGTGTTCAGGGATGTTGAAAGCGATTGGTCAAACCCGCCCATATCGATGAATTGAAGCTTGGGTATGGCCGCATCAGCTATGCGGGCCAGTTCAGCAGCCTGGGCAGCCTGCGCCGCTTTAACTTGCGCAGCAGCCTGGGCCTCGGCGAGCGCAGCCGCCCTGGCTGCCTCAGCCACTTTTTCGGCCTCGGCAACCCTGGCAAGTTCTGCTGCTTGCGCGGCTTTGACGGCATCGGCTTCAGCGGCAGCCCTGGCCGCCTGCTCTGCCCTGGCCTCCTCTGCCAATCTGGCGGTTTCGGCGGCTTTGGCTATTCGCGCCGCTTTGGCGGCTCGTGCCGCCTTCAGGGCTTTTGCAGCTTTGGCTGCGTCAGCAGCGCTTACTGGGCTAGATGCACCGGATGTAGTGTTGGTACTCAATTGGGCGGCACAAACCGATGCGAAGGCAGCCAGTACAAAAGCAAGTGGCAGGGCAAGGGGCAGGCGATAAGTCATAAAAGTCTTCCTTTGTTACTTCTCTACAGCCCGATCGCAAGACGATGTGACCTCGTCTGGCCGATCAAAACCGACTGCCACGCAGCAAGTTAAAGGACACAAGGAAGTTGCCACCGTGGACAGCTTTCAAAGTGTAATCTCATTGTTACGTTTTGCCTAAGGGCGCAGCAACGGTCGATAAGGGTTTTTGCCGTTTATGCAACTCTAAAACTGCCGAAGCAAGCAAGCGCATGCGCAGACAAACCCAGGGCCACATGTGCGCCAAATGCCCGAATTTGTGGCCAGGCCGCCACATGTCTTGCAGTTTGACGCATTTTAGCCGCCTAGCCCAATGAATACGGGCATAAACAGCTACTATTTTTATAGCAACTAGCTCGCCTGCAGCAGCGTAGCGGGGTCTTCACTGTCCAGCACCTTCAGGGCCCAGTTCTGCAGCTTGCCGGCGTCGGCACGCAAAACCTGCTGCTTGACGGCGAGTATTTGCGAAGGGTGCATTGAAAAACTGCGCAGGCCCAAGCCCAGAAGCAGGCGCGTCATGCTGATGTCACCCGCCATCTCACCGCAGACGCTAACTCCCTTGCCTTGGGCATTGCATTCGGCAATCGTGTCGGCAATCAGGCGCAGCACGGCCGGGTGGCAGGGGTCATAAAGGTGCGAGACAGCTTCGTCCGCCCGGTCAATGGCCAGCGTGTACTGGATCAGGTCGTTGGTGCCTATCGACAAAAAGTCGAAGTACTTCAGGAAGAGTTTTAGCGTCAGCGCGGCCGCCGGAATTTCAATCATGGCCCCCAGCTGCACCGGACCATAAGCTATGCCCTTGTTGTCCAGCACGGCACGGGCGTGGTCGATCATGGAAAGGGTCTGGCGAATCTCGCTGGCGTGTGCCAGCATGGGCACGAGCAGATTCACCTGGCCGTGTGCCGCAGCCCGCAAAATGGCGCGTAGCTGGGTTAAAAACATGGGGGGGTCGGCAAGGCTCCAGCGAATGGCCCGCAGGCCGAGTGCCGGGTTCAGATGGGTTTCCTGAGCCTTGGCCATGCGGTCAAGCGGTTTGTCAGCGCCAATGTCCACGGTACGAATCGTCACCGGCAGGCCCTGCATGCCTTCAATGGCCTTGCGGTAGGCAAGATATTGCTCCTCTTCGCCCGGCAGGTTGCCGCTGCGGCCCATGAATAAAAACTCGCTGCGGAACAAACCGACACCGACTGCACCAGCCTTGACGGCACCCACGGTGTCTTCGGGCATTTCAATATTGGCCAGCAACTCAACCCGCTGCCCGTCTATCGTGAGCGCGGGCGTGTGCCTGAGCCGGTTCAGGCGTTCGCGCTCAAGCTCGCCCTGCCGCTGCTTGAAACCGTATTCAGCCAGAATAATGGGAGACGGGTCAACAATCAGCACCCCGGCATCACCGTCAATGATGACCCAGTCGTCCTGCTGTATGAGCTGGCTGGCGCTACGCGCACCGACCACAGCCGGAATATCCATGCTGCGCGCCACAATGGCTGTGTGCGATGTCTTGCCGCCCACGTCAGTGGCAAAGCCGGCAAACAGGCTTTGCTTGAACTGCAACATGTCAGCCGGCGAAATATCGTGCGCGACCAGCACCAGAGGCACGTCAATGGTGTCGTCGAGCAGCAGGCCTTGCTGCGATTCTTTGCGGCTGGTACCGGGCTTGGCCGCCTGTCGCGCGGGCTGCTGCAGCGGAGACGCCACGCCTTTCATGTAGCGCAATATGCGCTCTACAACCTGCTCAAGGTCAGCCTTGCGCTCACGCAGGTATTCGTCTTCCATCTCGTCAAACTGGCGCGCGATGATTTCGTATTGGGTAGTTAACGCCCACTCGGCGTTGTAGTGGCGCTCGGTGATCCAGTGTTTGACGCCGCTGATAAGCTGCTCGTCCTGCAAGAGCATCAGGTGCACGTCAAGCAGGGCGGAAAGCTCATGCGGCGCATCTTTTGGCAGGTCTTTTTGCACCCGGGTGATCTCTTCAGCCACCGCATTGCGGGCCAGGCGGACTCGCGTTATTTCTTCATCAGACTTGGAGGCATCGACAAAATAGTGCGCTACATCAGCACGGCTGGATGCCACCAGCACAGCACGGCCTATCGCGATGCCCCGCGATACAGCCAGGCCGTGCACCGAAAAAGTCAATGGAAAGCCCCCACGGTCGCGCGCGTCGCGTAGCTCCCTGCACCTTGCAGGCCGCCGCTCGCCAAAGGCTTCGCTTCTGTCGACTGTCCAAACCTGCTCAAGCAGGTTTGGAGCCGCAGGCGCCAGTCCCGAGGGGGCCGCTGCGCCTGCGGCCCGGCGAAGCCGGTTCCGCGGCCCCTGTTTGAAAAGAGCGTGGGGATCATTACTCTCCTTCGCCGAACTTGTCGTGGATGAGTGCCAACAGTGCATCCATCGCTGCCTGCTCACCGACGCCATCGGTTTCGAGCTCCACTGTGCTGCCCAGGCCGGCTGCCAGCATCATCACGCCCATGATGCTTTTTGCATTGACGCGACGCTCGCCTTTGGATATCCAGACCTCGCAGGCAAAGCTGCCGGCGAGTTTGGTTAATTTGGCCGACGCCCTGGCGTGAAGGCCCAGCTTATTGCTGATGGGCGTAGTGGTCTTGATCATGATTTCTCTTGGCCTGATTTTGGGGGGCGGTGATGGCTACCTGCATAACACCCTGGGTAGCGCCGGCCATCGCACGCGCTACAAGCGCATCAAGTGGCTCATGGCGGTAAGACACCGTGCGCAGCAACATCGGCAAATTGATGCCGGTAATGAGTTTGGAGTTGACGCCATCCACCAGCTTTTGTGCAACATTGCAGGGCGTCGCGCCAAACACGTCCACCAACACCAGGGCATGCGAGCAAGCCATCTGGTCAAACATGATGCGTGCCTGCGCCAGGGTTTCTTCTGGCGGCATGTTGGGCTGCACATCCAGGGCGGTTACGCCCGCGGCGTTATCTGGAAAGACATGCAGCACACACTGGCGCAAAGCAGAAGCCAGGGGAGCGTGAGCGATGATTAGAATGCCGTTCATGATGAAAGATTATCAACTTTCACAGTCGCGCTACTGACGAAGTAGAGGTATGAGGCAATACAACAACACAAAAATACGCCCATTGCCCCCTGAAAACTGACAGTCTGGGAAAGGCCCGCTGCCTGAAAAGCGTCAATCAGCAGCCCTATGCCCCACTGCACGACAAACACACCAGAAAATATCACCAGGTTGTAGCCAGAAAGTGCGCGACCCGCCAGCGACTCCCGAAAGGCCATGCCGACAGCGGGCTGCGCCAGACCCATCACGCTGGAGGCCATGCAGAATAAAGCCCAGCCCAGCCAACCCGTGGACTGCCCAGCCGCAATGTTGAAGGCCAGCGCCACCAGGCTTATGGGTACGCCCCAGATCAGAAGGCGGTCGGTGCTCCAGCCAAGCCGAATCAGCCGGGGGTTGAGCATTCCCCAGCCCCAGAAGGTGACCAGCATGACGGCGTTAATCATGAAAAGCCCGGTGGCCGCCTCAATGGCCGAGTACCCGGCAACTTTTACCATCCACGGGGCAGCCCATAAAGTTTGCACGGCAACCAGACCGCCATAGTTAAAAAACGCTAGCGGTGACATGCGCTGGAAATAGCGGTTTTTCCATATTTCTGAGTACCCTGGCGACGCGTCGGCCGGCGGCTGCGTCTCAAGACGCCATTTCGGAACCACCCACGCAATGGCCACCATGGATAGCAAAATTAACCCCGCCATGATCCAGAACAATGCCCGCCAGCCCAGCAGCGGTAGCAGCCACTGCACCGGTAGGGTTGACGACAGCATGCCGAGTGAACCCGTCATCAGCATCCATGAGTTGGCCCGCAGCAGCGTCGATGCGTCAAACCAGCGGCGATAACCCGTAAGCGGAGCCATGAGACAGGCACTGACACCCATGCCTATCAGCACACGCGCTACCAGCAGCCAGGTAAAGCTGCTTGCCATGGAAAACGCTACACACCCCAGTACGGCCATGCTCAAAAAACACAAAATCACGCGCTTGGGTCCATGCTTGTCCAGCAAGGTACCCAACGGCAACTGGATGGCTGCAAAACCCAGAAAATACCCACCCGCCAGCAAGCCAAGGTCACGAGCCTGCAAGTTGAAATCCTGCGTGAGGACCGGTGAAAGCGTGGCCGTTATGGCCCGCACCAGCGCCGAGCAGAAATAGGCTGCGGCAAAAGCAGAAAAAACAATAACGACGGTTTTTGTATCCAGCCGGGCCGACTGGTCTGAGCGTGCAAGCGTCATGGGCTGGGTTTACTCAAACTTCAGGCTGGAAAAAAACGTTTCAGCGACCTCTTGCGGGATGCTATCGGCGTATATCACTGCCTGAAAAACCTGTGACCCCTGTGCGAAGTACGCAGCTTGAGCACTTACGGGGCGGCCGTCTGCCCGCTGCCCCCTTGCCTGCACCAATATTGCTTCAGGCTGTGCGGATGAGCCGATAACTTTGAGCGGTACTGGCTGGCTGGCACCAGCGCCTGCAACCGCCGGCCCGGCTTTCATGTTTCCAAGGGTGGCGCTTTGCCATTGCGCCAATATCGGCGCAGCGTCCAGCGCGCTTCCGAGCTCGACCACCCCTATCGCGAAAGTAATGTCCCCAGCGTCACAACCCAGGAGGGTCAGCGCGGTCGGCTTGCCACCCAGCGGCACGGTCTTTTGCGCTTTGTCTGGCTTGCAGGGAAACAGGATGCCAAGCGCCGTGCCTTGGGGGCGAACTTCGCGCCAATTAAAAGCCGGGTAGCAGGCGCTTAGGGTCACAACGGCGGCGATGCTAGCCGTCGCAGCAAGCGCCCATGAGGAGAAAAGACGTAGCATCAAGGTTTTTAAGGGCTGGGCGGAATACCCATGTTGCCTTGAACTTTACAGTGCTTTACGGGCTGGTCTGACATCAGGCTCACGTTAACCGACAGCGCGCCTCAAAAAATGCACCAAATCAGGATTCGTCAATACGGGTTTTAAGCCAATCACCAGGATATTTGCACCAATCTGGGCATGATGTTTGCTTTTCGCTCTAGATGCCCACCAACCAAACAGACCTGACCGGCCCCCCGCATCTGCCCGCAGCGGGTCAGCTTGCATGGCGTGACAAACTGTCGCAGTTGCTGGAGTCCACTGGCGAAGGTATTTTCGGCATCGACATGTTCGGCTGTTGCACCTTTATCAACCGCGCCGGGGCCGAGTTGCTGGGCTGGCAGCCTGCAGAAGTGCTGGGGCAGAACATGCATGAACTGGCCCACCACACGCGGTGTGGCGGCGGACATTACCCGGAGCACGAGTGCCCCATCTTCAACGCCTTTCGCATGGCCTTGCCTTGCCGCATAGATACCGAGCTTTTCTGGCGCCGGGACGGCAGCTCGTTTGCGGTGGAGTATTCGTCGTATCCCATCGTGGAGGCCGGCCAGGTACAGGGCGCAGTAGTTACTTTTGTTGATATTTCTGACCGTAAACGCGCTGAAGAAGCCTTGCTTCACGCCAAGGAAATGCTGGAGCATCGAGTGAGTGTGCGCACACATGAGTTGTCTGAGGCGCTGAAGCAACTACGCGAACTCTCAGCTTACACCCATAGCGTGCGCGAAGAGGAACGATGCCGCATTGCGCGTGAAGTCCATGACGAACTGGGCAGCCTGCTTGTGGCGCTGAAAATGGACGTCAGCTGGCTCGACAAGCGTTTGGGTGAACAGCAACAGCGGGACGCCGACGCCGCCCAGGCGATGCGTAACACCATGCGCGGAAAATGCCGAAGCATGAGCCGGCAGATCGAGACGGCCGTCGACAACGTGGGCCGCATCATTACCGACCTGCGGCCCAGCATTCTGGACCACCAGGGCCTGTGGGCAGCACTCGACTGGCAGGCCCATGAGTTTGTGCAGTCAGCCGAAATGGCACTCGACTGGGAAATGGACGTTGGGCAGGCCAGGCCGCTTCCAGAGAACGCAGCCATCGGCGTGTTTCGTATCTTCCAGGAAATGCTCAGCAACGTAGGCCGCCATGCGCAAGCCAGCAAGGTTGCCATCAGCATCAAGGCAACCGGGCATGACATCAATATTACTGTGCAGGACGACGGACAGGGCGCTGAACTTTCTGCCTTTGAAGCAGCCGACGCCTATGGCGTGATGGGTATGCGCGAACGGGCACGACATTTGGGCGGCAGCCTTGAAATATCGAGTCAGATCGGGGTCGGGTCCAGGTTTCATCTGCACATAAAGCTATCAAATCAGTAGCGATAGAGGCAACATCCCATCATGTTCATGGTAAAAATTCTGATCGGCGACGACCACCGCATTGTGCGCGAGGGCCTCAAGCAGGTGCTGGCCGACGCGCCCGACATTCAGGTGGTGGCCGAGGCTGAAACCGGTCCGGATATTTTGCTGCGCGTCGCCAGCTTCGGTGACGATGCCGGGCGCAACACCCTGAGCGCGGTTTTGCTTGATATTGCGCTACCCGGTCGCGACGGTATGGACGTGCTGCAGGCGATTAAAAAAGGCTGGCCGCAGCTACCCGTTCTGATGTTGAGCACCTACCCCGAGAAGCAATATGCAGTGCGCTGCATCAAACTGGGAGCAGCCGGATACCTGAACAAAAGCGCCAACCCGGACGACATGATTGCGGCCGTGCGCAAGGTCGCCGGTGGCGGCCTGTATGTATCTGCGCTGACCGCAGAGGCACTGGCCAGCGCAATTTCAAAAAGCAGCGGTAGCGGGGCTGGCAAAAGCGGCACTGAAACGCTCTCGCATCGGGAACACCAGGTATTTCGTCTGCTGACCGCCGGGAAGTCTGTGGGCGAAATTGGTGCACAGCTTGGACTGGCGTCCAATACGGTCAGCACATACCGCCTGCGGATTCTCGAAAAAACGGGAACCAAGAACGATGTGGAGCTTGCCCTGTATGCCGAACGCCACGCAAAAACGCCTGATTTGTAGCGCCTGAGCCACCTCAAGCCAGTTTTTGTAGGGTGAGCCCTACAAGGCAGTCTCCGGCGCCCCCTTAATTGAAGACGGCATCGCAATACCCGCCCCAATTGGCCCGCAGCTTGCAATACACCCGCATCTTTAATTGAAAGGTGCGCGCCATGACTGACTCCCCTTCTTCACGTTTTTCGCCTTACGACGCCGACCGGCCGCTGATGCTGAAATGCAGTTGCGGTCAGGACCACAGCGCCGCAGACCATCACGCGGCTGTTGCCGGCGATGCCGCAGCTGTCGAACTGCGGCGTCGCAGCCTGACAAGTGAGTTTGAAGCCTATTCCAACGAATTTATTGAAGCAACGCTGGTCAAGGCCATTTTTCCGCAAGACGACGTCCGCCGTCGTTTCCTGCGCGCCGTTGGCAAAGGTACGGCCATGGCCGCGATTGCCAGCGTGTTGCCCGTGGGCACCATGCAAGCCATGGCGCAGGACAAGGGCAAGCTGGAAAAAACCAGCCTCAAGATAGGCTTCATTCCCATCACCTGTGCTACGCCGCTCATCATGGCGCACCCTCTGGGCTTTTACAAACAGCAGGGCCTGGAGGTTGAAGTCACCAAAACTGCGGGCTGGGCACTGATTCGCGACAAGATGATCAACAAGGAGTACGACGCGACACACTTTTTGTCGCCGATGCCGCTGGCGATCTCGATGGGACTGGGCTCTAACGCCACGCCCATGAATGTGGCGACCATCCAGAACATCAACGGCCAGGCCATCACCATGGCCCTCAAACACAAAGACAACCGCGATCCGAAAAACTGGAAGGGCTTCAAGTTTGCAATTCCGTTTGAGTACAGCATGCACAACTTTTTGCTGCGCTACTACCTGGCAGAAGCCGGTCTGAACCCCGATACTGACGTGCAGCTGCGTGTGGTTCCACCGGCCGAGATGGTGGCCAACCTCCGCGCCGGCAATATTGACGGCTTTCTTGGCCCAGACCCGTTCAACCAGCGCGCCGTTTATGAAGAAGTCGGTTTTATCCACACCCTCACCAAGGACCTCTGGAACGGCCACCCGTGCTGCGCGTTTGGCACCAGCACCGAGTTCATCCAGAAGAACCCCAATACCTTCGCGGCCCTTTACCGCGCGGTGCTGACAGCTGCCGCCATGGCACGTGACCCAAAAAACCGCGAGCTGATTGCAAAAGTGATTGCGCCGCAGGCATACCTGAACCAGCCCGAAGCCGTGCTTAACCAGGTGCTGACCGGCAAGTTTGCCGACGGCTTGGGCAACATCAAAACGGTGCCCGACCGGGCTGATTTTGACCCGATGCCATGGCAGTCGATGGCGGTGTGGATGCTGACGCAGATGAAGCGTTGGGGTTATGTCAAGGGTGATGTCAACTACAAACAGATTGCTGAGAAAGTGTTTTTAATCACTGACGCCAAGAAGTACATGAAAGAACTTGGCCAAAAAACGCCAGACGGTGCTTACCCCAAGTTCACCATCATGGGCAAGGAGTTTGATGCGGCGAAGGCCGATGCCTATGCAAAAGGCTTCCCCATCAACAAAATGTCTTGAGGTTGAATGTGAACATTTTCAAGACCCTCGGCTTTCGGGCCGGCATCGTTTCGGCCGCCCTGCTGTTCGTCTTTATCGCCATATGGTATGCGGCGACGGCATCAAACGCCGGGCCAGCCGGCAGCACCGCTGGCATGACGGTCGAGCAGATTGAATACCAGAAGATGATGGGCAAAGACCCCGGTGCGGCCAAAGCCTCGGGGTTCCCAACACCCATGCAGATGGGCCAGACTTTTGTCAAACAGCTCAGCGACCCGTTTTACGACCGCGGCCCGAACGACAAAGGCATCGCGATTCAACTCGCACATTCGCTGGGCAGGGTAGGGCTGGGATTTTTACTGGCATGCCTGGTAGCGATTCCCCTGGGTTTTGTGATTGGCATGTCGCCCCTGCTGCGGCGCGCGTTTGACCCATTTATCCAGGTGCTCAAGCCAATTTCGCCGCTGGCCTGGATGCCGCTGGCGCTGTACACCATCAAGGACTCGTCAACGTCCGGCATCTTCGTCATTTTTATCTGCTCGGTGTGGCCAATGCTGATCAATACCGCTTTCGGCGTATCAGCCGTCAAGCGTGAATGGCTTAACGTCGCCAGCACGCTCGAAGTCAACCCCTTGCGCAAGGCTTTCCAGGTGATCTTGCCGGCTGCAGCGCCCACAATTCTTACTGGCATGCGCATCTCCATGGGTATTGCCTGGCTCGTGATTGTGGCGGCCGAAATGCTGGTCGGCGGCACCGGCATTGGCTACTTTGTCTGGAACGAGTGGAACAACCTGTCGCTCACCAATGTGATTTTCGCCATTGTGGTCATCGGCGTGGTGGGCATGCTGCTGGATCTCAGTTTTGGTCAACTGCAGAAAGCGGTGACCTATGTGGAGTGATGCGCAGTCGCGCCTTGCCGTGCACGTCCAGACACCAGGGCTTCAAAAGAAAGACTACGCTATGCAGGGATTTTTAAAAATCGAGGGCCTGAACAAAACCTACGTGCCTGGCAAGCCGGTTTTCGCCGACGTGAGCTTCACCATAGACAAGGGTGAATTTGTCATCATCATCGGTCACTCTGGCTGCGGAAAGACCACTGTGCTCAACGTGCTTGCCGGACTGGACACGGCGACATCGGGCAATGTCTTCATGGACAACCGCGAAATTT
>JANOCP010000203.1:0-6772 GCA_031412235.1 Polaromonas sp. | reverse complement strand
CGCGCGCGTGTAGCGGCTGGTTCCGGCCGTTAGCATGCCGGAAGTCATGCTTGACACCCAGCTTTTGCCAAGCAGGCTCTTTTCATCGCCCCAGCGCAAGCGTATGGCGATATTGACGGTTTCACCTTTGGTTTTTTTGGGTAACAGCGCGACTTCAAGCCCGCCCACCTGAAGGCGCTTGGTACGCTTGTCGATATTGGCCGGGCTGGGGTCAAATGATTCGGCTGTGATGGTGTCCTGTCGCGGTTTGAAACCCTTCATGACATCGTCAATTGACGGTGCTGCGGCAATCTCGGCACGCTGGGGCTCGTCTTCAGGCACAAAGATGCCCACGGTCCGGTTGTCGCGCCGAAAGTAGGTTTTTGCGGCGGCCACCACCTGGTCTGCCGTCATCTTTGCCTTGCGGTCGCGGTCATGAAAGAAAAAGCGCCAGTCGCCCAGTTTGATGTACTCAGACATGCCCGTGCCGATGCGTTCCGGATCATTTAAAAACTTCTCCTGCGCGTTGGCCGTGTCCCGACGCACGCGCTCCATTTCTTCTGTGGTTGGCGGCTGGCTGGCAAGGTTTTCCATGGCTGCTGCCAGCGCGTCGCGTATCGGCTCAATCGCCTCGCCTTTTTTGACATTCGCACCAATAAAGGCTAGCCCCGGCGCAACCCCGCCAAGCGCAAATGCAAACACCTGCGTGGCCTTGCCGGTTTCAACCAGTTCTTTATATAGACGGCCATTCGGCGCATGGGTCAAAATGCTGCCGGCAAACTGCGCCGCCGGGTTGTCCGGGTGCAGCACCGCCGGGATTTTGTAGGCAATGGCGACCAGCTGCTCATCGCCCTTGCGGCGCACCACAAAGCTGCGCTCGCCGTCTTGTGTGGGCTCTGTAGTCCACTGCTGCGGCAGGCTGCGGGTGGGCTTGGGAATCTTGCCAAAAAAGCCGTTGATCCAGTCCAGCGTCCGGGCCACATCGAACTTGCCTGAAACCAGCAGCACCGCATTGTCGGGCTGGTACCAGGTGCGGTAAAAGGCCCTCAGATTTTCAATCTTGACGTTTTCAATGTCGCTGCGGTTTCCAATGGTTGACTTGCCGTAGCTGTGCCAGTCAAAGGCCATGCTTTGCATGCGCTTGTACAAAACGCCCGACGGCGAGTTTTCACCGCGCTCGTACTCGTTGCGTACCACCGTCATTTCCATGTCCAGGTCTTTTTGGGCAATAAATGAATTGACCATGCGGTCAGCCTCCATGCCCAGCGCCCATTTCAGGTTGTCATCACTGGCCTGAAAAGATTCGAAATAGTTGGTCCGGTCTAGCGACGTGGTGCCGTTGGGGCGCATGCCGCGCTGGTTGAAGCCCTGGGTGATGTTGGGGTAATTGGCCGAACCCTTGAACAGTAGATGCTCCAGCAAATGCGCCATGCCCGTCTCGCCATAGTTTTCGTGGCGCGAACCGACCAGATAGGTCATATTGACCGTCACCGTCGGTTTGGTTGGGTCTGGAAACAGCAGGACCTTGAGCCCGTTTGGCAGACGGTATTCGGTAAATCCTTCAACCGTTGAGGCCTGCTCAATGCCGGCAGGTAACGCAGGAGCCTGCGTCTGGGCGTTGCACGGCAAAGTGAGGCAGAACACCAAATAGAAAGCGGCGGCATGAAAAGCTGACTTTTGAAACGCTAGTCGCATGGTGGTGACCTGTGTCGGGGGGCTGCCTGGCAAGGGGAAATCTAAATGGCTCGGTGAGTATGCCAGCGCCTTCCCCGGCGACAATACCGGCATGGCAATCATGCAACTTCAAGACATTCTCTTTTCCCAGGGCTTTGGTACACGGCGCGTGTGTTCGGGGCTGATTCAACAGGGTTTTGTGGCCGTAGCCCAAGAATCCGTTACTGATCCGGCTATGGAATTTGTAGCAGAGGGGCTTAAGTTTACGGTGCAGGGTGTGGCCTGGCAGTACTACGAGAAAGCCTACCTGATGCTGCACAAGCCGGCCGGTTACGAGTGCTCTCAAAAGCCCAGCACTTACCCCAGCATTTATACGCTGCTGCCGGCCCCGATTCGCCAGCGCGGCGGCGGTGCAGCGGCGGGTGTGCAGGCGGTAGGGCGGCTGGACCAGGACACCACCGGCTTGCTGCTGCTGTCTGACGACGGCAAATTCATTCACCGCATGAGCTCGCCCAAGCACCATGTGGCCAAGGTCTATCAGGTCACGGCCAAACACGCGGTAGATGACAAACAGGTTCAAAAACTGCTCAGCGGCGTCGTGCTGGACGATGACCCCAAACCCGTCAGGGCTGCGGCGTGTGAAAAAACCGGCGATAACACCGTTAGCCTAACGCTGACCGAAGGTAAATACCACCAGGTCAAACGCATGATTGCGGCAGTGGGCAACCGGGTTGAAGATGTGGCTGGCCTGCACCGCTCGCGCATTGGCGAGCTGGACTTGCCCGCTGATCTGAAGCCGGGCGAGTGGCGCTGGCTGACGGCGCAGGATCTGCTTGCCATTTCAGGCAAGTCTGCGGGTAAAAACTGAAGTCACCGGGTAACCTTAACGGGTTTTGGGGTGATTTATTGATGATAAGTGACCTGTGCCCAACAATTACGGCTGTAGTTTGCTATACAAATAATAGCGTTCATGGCATGGATTTTAAAAAGTCCACCACAGCATTTAGCGTCAAGACGGGCTGGTCACGTTGCGGTGAATGCCCGCAATCTGCCAGCCTGACTTGTCTGGCGTGCGGCGCGACCAGAGCAATTTCGTCAAGCTGTCGCATCGTGCCGTATTCATCGTTCAGGCCCTGAATCAGCAGCAGGGGCGCGCTGATGCTGGCGCATTCTTGCCGGATGTCGAAACTGCGGAAGGCTTCAGACAGCCACACGTCGTTCCACTGCCAGAATGCGCCGTCGACGTCTGCATGGTGCCTGGCCAGGCGTTCGCGCAGGCCGCCAGACTCAAAAGCGTCCTTTGCGCCCGCAATGGCCTGCACTGCGACGTCTTCCACCAGCACGTGCGGTGCCATGGCGATGCAGCCCGTCACTGAAAAACGGCTGGCGTAGAGCAGGGCGACAGTGGCACCGTCGGAGTGGCCCAAAAGCACGGGTGTTGCATACAGCGGATTTTGTGTTCGCAAACAGTCCAGAAGCCTCGGTAAAACTTCCCATGCCTGGTCGTGCATGTAGTCTGGCGGGAGCAGGGGCGAATGAAGGCCTGATTCTGGTCTTCTGGCCGCCGGTTCAGACTGCCCGTAGCCACGGCGGGAGTACACCAGACCTGCCCGCCCCGTGGCTTGACACACCGCCGCTGGCCAGTCCAGTCCGCGCTGCGTCCACAGGCTGACCGAGCCCAGGCCTTCATGCAAAAAAACGATGGGTGCGAGGTGCCGGGCACCGGCAATCTGTTGGACTTCAAGCCGCGAGTCGTTGACAGCGAGTAAAACCATGCCCCATCGTAAATGAAGGTAGCAAGCAAAGCGCAAAGGCTTTGGGGTTTTTCGGGTGGCACGATCTGCCTCCCCGGTACACTAGGCCGTTGTCTCGAGAAAGATCGTTTCTGTGAATGTTTCTGTCCGTTTTCCAGCCTCAGGGCTGAGCGTCCGTGTCGGCGCAATGTCTGGTGTGCTTTGTGGTGTGCTTTTGGCCATGACTTTGGCCCCTGCAGTTGCCCAAACCCCTTCCCGCCCTGCCAGCGCGAGCAGCGGCTCATCCAATACGGCTGCAGCTTTGCCTGCGGGGCCGATGACCTCCCCCGTTTTTGTACTTAATTCGCTTGACGACACGGTCAGCGTCATTAACCCTGCAAACTGGACCGAGACCAAACGCATTGCAACCGGCAAGCAGCCGCACCATTTGTACCTGACGCCGGATGAAAAGTCGGTGATTGTGGCCAATGCGCTGTCAGATTCACTGACCTTTATTGACCCCAAAACTGCAGAAGTACAGCGCACCGTACGCGGCATTATTGACCCCTACCAGTTGCGCTTTTCGCCCGACATGAAGTGGTTTGTGACAGCGGCAAACCGCCTGAACCATATCGATATCTACAAATGGGACGGCAAAGACATCACTTTGGTCAAGCGCGTTCCCACCGGCAAAACGCCCAGCCATTTGTGGATTGACAGCAAAAGCATTATCGTTTATTCGACCATGCAGGACAGCGATGAACTGATTGCGATTGACCTTGCCACGCAAACTGTCAAATGGCGCACCAAAACCGGTTCGATTCCGGCTGACGTTTACGGCACGGCCGACGACAAATTCATGCTGGTGGGCCTGACGGGCGGTGATGCCGTCGAGGTTTATGACGTGAGCGACAAAGCCAGCAGCAAAGAGCCAAAACGCGTCAAGACCATCAAGACCGGTGCCGGGGCGCATGCTTTCAGGGCTTTTGGTGACGGCCGGCATGTGCTGGTCAGCAACCGAGTGGCCAACAGCATCAGCAAGATTGACCTGCAAACCATGGAAGTGGTTGATAACTTCCCCGCACCGGGCGGCCCGGACTGTATGGATGTGAGCCGCGATGGCAAACAGATTTTGGTTACCTCGCGCTGGGCTAGAAAGCTCACCATTATTGATATCGCCAGCCGCAAGATTGTTCGGCAGGTGAATGTCGGAAAGAGCCCTCATGGTGTCTGGACGCTTGATCACGCGCCACGGTGAGCCCCCACGTTCGTTCACTGCGTGTAACTCTCTGCACCTTGCAGGCCGCCGCTTGCCAGAGGCTTCGCTTCTGTCGCCTGTCCAAACCTGCTCAAGCAGGTTCGGAGCCGCAGGCTCCAGCCCCGAGGGGGCCGCTGCGCCTGCGGTCTGGCGAAGCCAGTCCCGCGGCCCCGGTTTGAAAATGAAACTACCGTCCATCCTGATGGCTATATTTTTGATAGCTTCTTGCGCCCGTGATTCATGGGCGGCGGGCACTATTGATGCTAAAAAGGATGCCAAGGCAGTCGCTGGGAGCTGCAAACCCGTTTATCTGACGCTGGATACAGGTCATATGGAAGTTGCGCCAATGATGGCCGATATCCTGAACAAGCATCAGGTCAAAGTGACCTTTTTTGCTGCCAACGAACGTACCAAGACTGGCGATGGCAGTCTGGGCAATGACTGGGCACCCTGGTGGAAGGCTCGGGCGGCTGAGGGGCATGAGTTTGCTTCGCACACTTTTGACCATTCGTACTGGCGCGGTGATGTGGCTGGCAATCCCGCCAGTTTCAAAATTCGTCCCTCAGCCGGGCCATCCGAAGGTAAGGACTTTACCTGGACCGCAAAACAGTATTGCGAAGAAGTTGGTAAGGCCAGTGCGCGCCTGCTCGAGATCACGGGTAAAAAGCCGTTGCCGCTGTTCCGCGCGCCGGGTGGCAAAACCTCGCCGGGTCTGCTGGCGGCGGCTAAATCCTGCGGCTACGAGCACGTGGGCTGGTCGCCAGCCGGATTTTTGGGGGACGAGCTGCACAGCGACAAATATCCCAATGACGCGCTGCTTAAAAAAGCGCTGCAAGGCATTCAATCCGGCGATATTTTGCTGGCGCATCTGGGCATCTGGTCGCGTAAAGACCCCTGGGCACCTGCCGTGCTTGAGCCCTTGATCACAGGCCTGCAATTGCGTGGTTTCTGCTTTAAAACCCTGCGCGAGCATCCCCAGTACAAGGCCTGGATTGACGCACAGGCCAGCCGGCCCGCAGCCAAATCAGCAAAATAGCAATCATGGAATGGTTTGTTAATACTTTTTCAGATGTGCAGCAATGGCTGTATGAGGCCGTCGTGCAGCCCGCCATGTTTGCGATGGGCCTGGGCAACTTCCTTGCGGAGGGTTACGAAGGAACTGCCTGGTTTATGGTTGGTTTGCTGCAGATCATGATTTTGCTTGCTGTGATCGGACCGCTCCAGCGCTGGCGACCGGTTGACGCCGTAACTGATCGCGCCACAATACGCACCGATATTCTGTACACGCTGATTCACCGGCTGGGCGTATTCCGGATTGCACTGTTTTTTACCCTTGATCCGTGGTTTGACGAAGCGTTAAGTACTGTGCGCACGGCGGGCTATGGCACTTTTCACCTTGACCAGCTCTGGCCCGGCATAACTGACAACGCCATCGTCAGTCTGCTGATTTACCTGGTGGTGTTCGACTTTATTGCCTACTGGGTGCACCGTGGCCAGCACCAGATTGAATGGTGGTGGCGCCTGCATTCGCTACATCACGCCCAGCGGCAAATGACCATGTGGAGCGATAACCGTAACCACCTGCTGGACGATATTCTGGTTGACAGCATTGTGGTGATAGCCGCGCAGCTGATTGGCGTGGCGCCCGGGCAGTTTATTGCCATCGTTGCCTTTACCCAGCTTAGCGAAAGCTTCCAGCATGCCAATGTGCGGATGTCATTTGGGCGTATCGGTGAGTACCTTTGGGTTAGCCCGCGCTTTCATCGGGTACACCACAGCATTGGCATTGGACATGAGAGCCTGAAAAACGAACAAACCGTTCTGGGTGGGCATAACTTTGGCGTCTTGCTGCCATGGTGGGATGTGCTGTTTGGTACCGTGAATTTCCAGCAGCGCTACGACCCGACCGGCATTCGTGACCAGGTTGAAGCCGACCGCGACTACGGGCGAGGCTTCTGGTCGCAGCAGTGGGTGGGTTTGAAGCGCCTGTTCGGCCGCGCCTGATAATCCAGCAATGAGCAAAATTTTCACCGTAGGGCCGACCCAATTCAAGCGGGGGCCGCGGAACCAGCTTTGCCGGGCCGCAGGCGCAGCGGCCCCTTCGGGGCTGACGACCGCGGCTCCAAAC
>JANOCP010000202.1:0-14293 GCA_031412235.1 Polaromonas sp. | reverse complement strand
CCAATGTCTTTGTGGTTGGTGGCAAACACCCACCTGCGCCATCCAGCAGGGGCGCCGTGATCGTGGTGATCGTCATGGGCGTGATCAGCACCGTGGCCTTTAGGGTCTAGAACTGCACTCATCTTGGCTTCCTTTGTCTTTGCGGCCGACGGTATGGTCTGGGCGCTCTAAATTCTGAAAATGTATTTACGCTGCGGTAGGGAATACAGGGGCGTGTTGAAACTGCTTGCTTACTTGCGGGCAGTCTGTATCTCTGCCGGCTGAACCAATTGACCCGTCTGGTTAGACCAGTTGTTCTTGGTGTAGCTGATCACGGCGGCAATGTCGGTATCACTCAAGGTCTTCCAGGCAGGCATGGCGCCGTTGTTGGCCCCGTTCAAAAGAATGGCAATCTGCTTTTTGTGATCTGCGTCCAGCACAACAGCTGATCCGTCTAGCGCCTTGATAGGGCCAGCCCCTTTACCACTCACCTGGTGGCACGCTGCGCAATTTGCGGCGTAAACCTTTTCGCCCCGAGTCTTCATGTCAGCCAGGGTCCAGATCTTGGAGGGATCGTCCGCCTTGGCTGCGGCTTCTTTACCTTTTAAAGCAACCCAGCTCGTATAGTCCGCGGCAGAGACGACCTTGACATGGATGGGCATGTAGGCATGCTCCTTGCCGCAGAGTTCCTGACACTGGCCGTGATAGTCACCGATTTTTTCAGCGCGGAACCAGGTGTCGCGTACAAAACCGGGAATTGCATCCTGCTTGATGCCAAACGCTGGCACTGCAAAAGCGTGAATCACGTCATTGGCCGTTGTAATGATGCGGATTTTTTTGTTGACCGGCACCACCATGGGGTTGTCTACCTTGAACAGATAGTCGTCAGGCACGTTTGCGCCCTTGGGCCCACCGGTGTTCGACATTTCGCGCTGTGTGTTGTCAAGCGTCGATACAAAACCAATGCCTTCGCCCTCACCTTTCACATAGTCATAACCCCATTTCCACTGCATACCGGTAGTTTTGATGGTGATGTCTGCACTGGTCGTGTCTTTTTGGGCAACCAGCACTTTGGTGGCGGGCAGAGCCATGCCGATAACAATGAGGAAAGGAACAACAGTCCAGGCGATTTCAACGGCCGTAGATTCGTGGAAATTGGCAGCTTTATGGCCTACGGATTTGCGATGCTTCCAGATAGAGTAAAACATCACGCCGAAAACAGCGACGAAAATGACGATACAGATAATCATCATGAACCAGTGCAGCCAATGCTGCTCTTCAGCGATTTTGGTGACTGCAGGATGCAGGTTCAGCTGACGGACAGCCGGGCCGCCCGGCAAGTCGTTAACAGCGTGGGCAGCAGTGCTGATGCATGCGGCCAAAAAAATTGACGTCCCACTGGCATATTGCGCGCCAAGCCGTGTCATTTTGCTCATGGTTTTGCTTACGTTCATCGTGATCACTTTTGTTGCTTCCATAACCAACCAATTTACCAACCGAAACTGCCAATACATCCAACCCGCTGATTATAAAGTTAGCCGAAGCACAAGCATGCCCGCTTCGTCTTTCCCGACACTGACGCCACACTTTTACAAGCTAAAAAACCACCTTCAACAGCCCCTGAGCACGCGCCGGATCTCGCTTGCCAAGGCCGGGCGAAGTTCAGGGCGCAGATGCCGCCCGACGCGCACCGATTGACCCTGTCCGGACACCTCTATCAGTGAGCCGTCACCGTCTCTGGGCTCAACGCGGACCCATTCGCTGTTAAATTCTGCGCGTTCCAGGCGGCCTGCCGTTTCAAGTTCAACCACCAGTTGCCCACCTTGAAGCAGGATTTTTTCGCCATCTCTGGCGTGACGCGCGTACACCACAAATGCTGCGCCCACCGCCAGTAACTCAATCCATGCAAATGGCATGACCAACTTGACGCCCTGTACCCAGAAAAATGTCGCGATACCAAGGGATACCACGCACAAGGATGCGTACAGGGCCAGCAACTGGGCAGGTGTCACAGAACAATTGCGCTTGAGAAGCCACTGCACACCCTCAACGCCTTGATTTTGACCACCACCCTCGGTGAAAGTCGCAAAACGAAGCCGCAATCCGGATGGCGCAGAAATGGGATCAGACACAGAGCGACACTCAAAAAGATGCA
Source organism: Polaromonas sp. (assembly GCA_031412235.1). Classification (GTDB taxonomy): domain Bacteria; phylum Pseudomonadota; class Gammaproteobacteria; order Burkholderiales; family Burkholderiaceae_C; genus Polaromonas. The sequence continues at coordinate 12,159 of JANOCP010000202.1, read as the reverse complement.
GGCTGCTGGTAGCAGTCCGCTTGAGGCGTGGGAACATGCCCAAAAATTACAGCTCAAAGTATAGCCGGGATCAAGCCCTGACCACCCCGCAACAAGGGAAATAGCCACCCGGTGCAGAGGCAGATTAGAAGCCTGTTGGAGATACTAATTCAGCCCTTGACCGGCTTGCTTTGAGTACTAAGCAGCAGGCTGCGCATTTCTTCAATAGACACCGAGCTGGATGGACTCAAGCGGATTTTTGCTTGCGGCTTGAGGGCATGACCATAAATTACCTCAAACGTCAGCCGCAAACGCCCGTCAGTGTCCTTGACCATGTGCTTACTGAGGGCGTCTTCAAGCCGCTTGCGCCAACGGCGACCGCGCAACGCAGAAAACCGCGCAGGATGAAAATTGCGACCCAGCTCGCGCAGTTCCTGCAGCAGCCTGGCTGGCGTTTCGTAGGTGAGCGAGATGCGCTCCATGTCCATGACAGGTTCGGCAAAACCCGCCGCCACCAGCATGTCTCCCCAGTCATGCATGTCGGTCAGGTCATGGCCCGCTGGCGGCCACCCAAGCTGGCTGTAGACCTCTCGCAGCTCGATAGCGGTGTCGGGGCCCAGACAAGAAAACATTAAAAAACCGTTGACTCGCAGGGCGCGGTGCCAGTCTGCCAGCAGGGCCTGCGGGTCATCCGCCTCATGAAGCGCCATGTTGGCCCACAGCATGTCCACGCCAGCCGGTGGCGGTTGCTCAAAACGGGGCGCTTTGCCGGCCCATCCCTTGGGGTTCCACCATGGTCTTGCTATGCTATTAATAGCTACCTGTAGCCGATTTGCCTGGGCTTCAGCTACAAAACACTCAGATTTCGGGTATTTCAGGGCCAATTCGACATGCGCATTAAGTCCGCCGCGTACAGCCCCCCAATGCGCCCACGCTTGCGGCTGGAGCTTGATCCACTGCAAACGGTCCTGCATGCGGCTGGCAACTTCCTCATGCAGCCAGGGTGAGGCCAGCGGAGCCAGCCGCTGCCAGCGGGCCACGGCAAGCGGGTCAAGTGTGGGAGGTCGTTGGATTGTGGTCATCGGGCTCGAACTTTGCGTCTACGCGAGTATATTGACCGCGTGTTCCAACGCCTTATTTCCAATCCCTTCAACTGGGAACTTCCCAGCCAGTGCGCGGTGTGCCGCAGCTGGCCGTCTGCCGCAGTGTGCGCACCCTGCGTAGCGCGGTTTTCACCCGAGGTGCTGCGCTGCACAGCTTGCGCGCTGGCCTTGCCTACCGATTTATCCATGGGTTTACGCACCGAACCCGGTAGTTGCATTGACTGCGTCAAACATCACCCCCCGCTTGACAACACCCTGGCCGGCGTCAATTACGTCTACCCATGGTCCGAGCTGATTACCCGCTATAAATTCGGCGACAAACCGGGCTGGGCTCCTTTTTTTGCTGATTTGCTGCTCAAGTCTCCTGGCGTGGCACAGGCATTTGCGCTTTTGCAGTCCGGCGACCTCATCATTCCCATACCGCTGTCAATACAACGCCTGCAGCTGCGCGGCTTCAACCAGGCCTGTGAGCTGGCCAGCGCCCTGGCCAAAAAATCTCGCAGCGGCGGCAAGTTGGACCCCCACCTGCTGCTCCGGGTCAGGCACACGCTGCCTCAAACCGAGCTACGACGTGAAGCCCGGCTTGCCAATGTCAAGGGCGCATTTCAGCTTGACCCACTGCGAGTACCCGAGCTGGCCGGGCGGCGCGTGCTGCTGGTTGATGACGTGATGACCAGCGGCGCATCAATATTTACCGCGGCTGAGGTGTTGCGATCAGCGGGAGCCGCAAACATAACTGCCGTCGTGCTGGCGCGAACCCCACAACCCCACAATAGCGCTCATGTTTAATATTGTTCTTGTCGAACCCGAAATTCCACCCAACACGGGCAACGTCATACGCCTTGCAGCCAATACAGGCTGCCGCCTGCATCTGGTGGAACCGCTTGGGTTTTCCATGGATGACAAACACATGCGCCGCGCAGGGCTTGACTATCACGAGTACGCGCCCGTGCTACGCCATGCAAGCTGGCAAGCATTGCTCGACGCCGGGCAACCAGCGCCTGAGCGCATGTTTGCCATGACCACGCGCGGCTCGCGCTCCGTTTACGACGCTGCATTTTTACCGGGTGACTGGCTGGTTTTTGGCGCTGAAACACGCGGGCTGGCACCCGAGCTACGCGAATCGTTTGCGCTGGCCCAGCGCTTGCGGCTGCCCATGCAAGCCGCCCAGCGCAGCCTGAACCTGTCCAACAGCGTGGCCGTAACGGTGTTTGAAGCCTGGCGGCAAAACGGATTTTTGGGCGCTGCCGACATACGCGGCCTGGTGCATTCGCTGTAATCAGCCGTAAGCGGCACACAAAAATTACACATCCGTGTTGTATTTTTGCTGCACTTGCGTTGCATATGCAAGCCTGCTGTTGCAGGCGCGCTGCACACAAGTTGTATATACAACACTAAGCGGGAATTTCTGTGTGGATGCCTTGGTTAATTTCAGGTGAAAACCTAAAATTGCGACACCGCGCGGCGCAATCAGTACCCTGAATTCAGCACGCGCTCCCCCAATCAATCCACCCAGTTCACAAGGCTGGCAGGAGCACTCTGTGAATATGGTCATTCAGCGTATTTTTGGCACTTCCATAAGCGGGCAATCCAGGCCCGAAGTGGTTGAAAAGCGCATGCCCATAGACCACATCAGGAGCAGCCTTCGCCAGACGCTGCACGATTGCATTGACGTACGCGCACAGCGTGTCTTGTACAAAATCGACATGGCCAAAACCGCCGGAGACCTGTGGTTATTACGCAGTGATTTGCATCAATGCATCGCGCAAGTGCACAGCGAACGCGTTGCTGCAGAACGCATTAACGGCCTGATCGGGGCGTTTCGTGGCTGGCTGCCTTCCGGCCAACTGACGCGAATCTAAACCGCGTAAACCGCGTATTACGGATATCGCCTTACCAGCGATTCCGCCACACACACCGGCTTGGTAGCGCCTTCGCGCTCTACCGTCACTTCCCAGGTCATCTGCGTGCCGCCATTGTCAATGGGCTCGGCAGCCAGCAACTTCATGCGGGCCCGCAAGCGGCTGCCCACAGGCACCGGAGCCGTAAAGCGCACCTTGTTCAAGCCGTAATTGACGCCCATACGCGAGGCCACGATTTCAAACGACGATTCAAAAAATTTGGGAATCAGCGACAGCGTCAAAAACCCGTGCGCAATGGGCGCGCCAAAAGGGCCAGCGCTGGCTTTTTCAGGGTCTACATGGATCCACTGGTGGTCGCCCGTGGCCTCGGCAAACAGGTTGACCTGCTGCTGGGTGATGGTGGTCCAGTCGCTGACAGCGACCTCCTGGCCCACACAGGTTGCGAGCTCGGCAAGGGTTTGAAAAGTTTTCATGCGCTGACTGTAGCTGCATCCGCCAGGCCAGGTTGTCGACCTGGCGATGGGGAAACCCTGAAAACTCTCCAGAAAGCCCTTCAGAGTTATTTATCCAGCCAGCTGCAAATGCCCTGCCACTGCTCCAGGTCCTTCTCAACCCGGCTGGGAGCGACGTCAAACAAGGTAAGGCCGCGCGCAGCAAGATGGATATAGTTTTGCGTATCGCGTACGTAGCCCAGTACGGGCAAGCCCAGAGTGTCAACAAACTCACGCAGCTTGTCAGCGGCAATCGTGCGTGAATCAACACGCATCCCGATGATGCCTACCTGCAGCTTGCTGGCATGGCGATGCTCGGCCAGCTGGTCAAGAAATGCACGGGTCGCAAAAATATCGAACACGCTGGGCTGCAGCGGCACGATCACCTTGTCGGCCAGCTTGATCACGTCATTAAAGCGCCAGCCATGAAGACCGCCAGGGGTGTCCAGCACCACATGGGTCGTGCCTTTTGGAGGCTTGACGATCAGGTCAGCGTTGACGTCCCAGGTTGAAATGGGCCGGGCAGCTGGCGGGCGCAGGCCCAGCCACAGCCTGGACGACTGCTGCCGGTCGGCATCCCCCAGCATGACCGCGCGGCCCTGACTGGCAAAGTAGCCGGCAACATTGGTGGCCAGCGTCGATTTGCCGACGCCGCCTTTAGGATTTGCAATCACAACCACGGGCATACAGAACTCCTCGGTTTAAGCTGGCTTTGCAGGCAACTTTTCCGCTATGGTAACGGTATGGATACAACTCACAAGGACATCTACGTCATCGCCGCGCACCCGGCCTGGCGTGAATCGCGGGTCAACCGCCCGCTGATGGAGGCCGCCCAGGCGCAGCCGAGGGTGCAGGTGCAAGACCTTTATTCAAGCTACCCGGACTATGCAATTGATGTGCCGTACGAACAGGCAGCGCTCGAAAAAGCCACTCTGGTGGTGCTGCTGCACCCGATCCAGTGGTACAGCATGCCCGCGCTGCAAAAGCTGTGGCTTGATGAAGTTCTGACCTACGGCTGGGCTTATGGCCATGAGGGTACCCGCTTGCAGGGCAAGGACTTGTGGCTGGTAGCCACCACGGGCGGACCCGAGTCGTCGTACCACCCGCAGGGCTACAACCGCTACTTTTTTGATGCGTTTTTACCGCCTTACGAGCAAAGCGCGGCCCTTTGCGGCATGCGCTTTTTACCGCCGCTGATATTGCATGGCGCGCACAGCGTTGGGGCAGAAGTGGTGACCCGGCATATTGAAACTTTTGCCCAGCGCCTGCAAAGCTACCCCAACTGGCCAGAAATGGACGACCTGGAGCAATGCGCCGCCTGCGTCGTGCCCATGAAAGACCGGCCTGCTGAACAGGGAGAGAATTGATGGAGCACACACCTGCGTGGCTAATCAACAGCTTTATTTACCTTGCGGCCGCCGTCATTGCGGTACCCGTCGCCAAAAAACTCGGTCTTGGCTCCATCATTGGCTACCTGGCAGCCGGTATCGCCATTGGTCCCTGGGGGCTCAAGCTGGTGACCAACGTGCAGGACATTCTTCACTTTGCCGAGTTTGGCGTGGTGCTGATGCTTTTTCTGGTCGGGCTGGAGTTGGAGCCGAAACGCCTGTGGAACCTGCGCCGGCCCATCTTTGGCTGGGGCAGCGCTCAGGTGCTGGGCTGCGCCGCGGCGCTGACGGGCGTTGCCATGGCGTTTGGCGTGAGCTGGCAAATTGCGCTGGTTGCCGGGCTGGGGCTGGCTTTGTCATCGACTGCGATTGCCTTGCAGGCCATAGGCGAGCGCAACCTGATGCCCACGTCCAGCGGGCAGGCCGGGTTTTCGATTCTGCTGTTTCAGGACGTCGCGGCCATCCCGATTTTGGCGCTGTTACCCCTTCTGGGCGCCATTTCAGAGTCAAATGAGGCCTTAGCCCAATCAAACCGGCTATTGGAAGCTATAAAAATAATAGCAGTTATCGGCGGCATCATTTTGGGCGGTCGCCTGCTATTGCGCCCGCTTTTGCGCTGGATTGCCAATAGCGGCACACCCGAGATTTTTACCGCCGCTTCGCTGCTGCTGGTAGTGGGCATTGCGGCGCTGATGCAGTTTGTGGGCCTTTCAATGGCGCTGGGTGCCTTTTTGGCGGGCGTGCTGCTGGCCGAAAGCGAATACCGGCGCGAGCTGGAAACCGACATTGAGCCCTTCAAAGGCCTGCTGCTGGGCCTGTTTTTTATTGCTGTGGGCATGAGCATTGACTTTGGCGTGCTGCTCAAGTCGCCTGGCTTGATGGCCGCAATTTTGTTTGGCTTTTTGGGAATCAAGCTGGCCGTCATTTACGGCCTGGCACGCGCCATGAAGCTTCCATATCAAGAGCGCCCGGTGTTTACCGTATTGCTGGCGCAGGGTGGTGAGTTTGCCTTCGTGGTGTTTCAGGCCGCAGCGGGAGCAAAGGTATTTTCACTGGAAACATCGTCGTTGCTGATAGGCGCGGTAGCGCTCTCAATGCTGATAACGCCCCTGCTGCTGATTGCTGTCGACAAGCTGTTACTGCCGCGCTACGCCAACCGCGGCGCGCCGCAAATGGACGAGATTTCCGAGCAGCAACAGGCACCGGTCATCATTGCCGGTTTTGGCCGCTATGGGCAAATCGTTGGTCGCCTGCTTTTGGCACAGGGCATTTCAACCACGGTGCTGGACCACGACGCCGAAATGATTGAAACCGTGCGCGCCTTTGGCCTGCGCGTTTTTTACGGCGATGCAACCCGGCTCGACCTGCTGCGCACCGCAGGGGCCGACAAGGCCGGCGTTCTGGTGGTAGCGGTAGACGATGTGGAGCAATCGCTCAAAATCGTCGATCTGGCGCGCGAACACTTTCCAAATCTCAAACTTGTGGCCCGCGCCCGCGATGTCCCACACTGGAACCAGTTGCGCGACCGCGGGGTGACGCTGGTAGAACGCGAGTTGTTTGAGTCCAGCCTGCGCAGCGGCCGCACGGTACTGGAACTGCTGGGCCGCAGCCCACACGAGGCACGCCAGTCCGCCATGCGCTTTCGTGTGCACAACATCAAACTGTTTGAAAAGATGTATCCGCACCGCAAAGACCGCAGCAAACTGATTGCTGTAGCCACACAAGGGCGGCTGCAGCTTGAAGAACAAATGGCCCAGGAGCGCGAGCAACTTGCGCAGCGCAGGCCAGCCGGGTGGCACGAATGAGCTATTTAGAGTACTTATTGACCCGGCACGAGTTATCAATGAACCCGTTCGGGCTGAGCTTGTCGAAGCCTTTCGACAAGCTCAAGGCGAACGGAGTTTAGATTCCGTAATAACTCGTGCCGGATCAATAGGTATATTTTTGATGGTATGCAACGATGATTTCTTGTCGATACCTGGCCTTTTAGGGCATTAAAAACAGTTTTAAACAAATATTACTGATATCAGTCCAATATGACACCATAGTGTTTATTTGTAAAGTTTTCATCATTTTTATTGTTTAAATTATCATTTTAAATAGAATAGTGCTGGTCGAGCCATTCGGTCAACTTGGCAGATAGAGGACTGGCATCCCGCATGTCCATCGCTTCACCGGGCCTAAACATGGACATGAATCAAAACCACCTCAACACCACACCCTCCAGTGGCCCTGCAAACACAGCTGTCGCCAGGCCACTCGAACGCGTGCTGGTTGTCGACGACACCGAAGACAACCTGTTCATGATGAGCGCGCTGCTTGAAGACAAATACGAGCTGTTGCTTGCGTCTTCAGGCAAAGAGGCTCTGGCCATCATCATGTCACAGGCACCGCCCGATTTGATTCTGCTTGACATCATGATGCCGGACATGGACGGCTACGAGGTGCTGCGCCGCATACGCCAGCACCCGCCCACAGCCATCATTCCGGTGATCTTCCTGACGGCGCTAAGCACCATGCAGGAAGAGCAACTCGGTCTTGACCTGGGTGCTGTGGACTACATCACCAAGCCCATCAGCCCGCCGCTGATGCTGGCCCGGGTGCAGTCGCACCTGGAGCGCAGCGGCAACGCCAGGCGGATGCAGGCACTGTCAGAAAAGTTGTCACGCTACCTTGCACCGCAGGTGTACCAGTCGCTGTTTGACGGCTCGCAACTGGCCGAAATCCACACTGAACGCAAAAAACTCACGGTGTTTTTCTCGGACATCAAGGACTTCACGGGTTCTACCGCCAAGTGGCAGCCTGAAGACATCACGCGCCTGCTGAACAACTATTTTTCTGAAATGTCCCGCATAGCCGCTGAATACGGCGGCACCGTCGACAAATTTATTGGCGATGCCATGGTCATTTTCTTTGGCGACCCGCACAGCCGCGGCATCAAGGAAGACGCCCTGCAGTGCGTGAAGATGGCCATCGCCATGCAGCGTGGCATGGTCAATCTGCAGGCGATGTGGCGCGAAATAAGTCCGGACAAGACGTTCCGGATCCGTATTGGCATCAACACCGGTTTTTGCGACGTCGGCAATTTCGGCAGCGACTTGCGCATGGACTACACCATCATCGGCCCCGAGGTGAACCTTGCGGCGCGGCTGGAGCAAGCTGCTGAACCCGGGGGCATTCTGATGTCTGGCGAAACCTATGCGCTGGTGCGGCACGAGATCGAGACCGACCAGCGCGTGTCCATAGATGTCAAGGGCTTTGCCGAGCCCATCACGGCCCACGCCGTACGCATTTCAGCCGAACCAGCGGTCGGCGTACACCAGTTGCTGCAGCGCGAATTGCAGGGCATGCGGGTGAGACTTGACCTGGACGGCATGTCTGGCGCAGACCGCGCTGCCGCCGCGCGTGAACTGCGCGAACTGGCTGATCGCCTGGCCACCTGAACCGGCAGGAAAAGCGGCACACGACCAACCGCCATGATCAACCTGCTGCGCAGACTGCCACTTTTGCAGCGCTTGATGGGCCACCCTGCGCCTGCCGAAATAGCCCTGACAGCAGCCAACCAGGCACTGGAAAAGCGCATCAGGGTGCTCAATGCCTCTATTGCCTTTTTAACCAACACCCTCAACTCCGCCGCCGATGCGGTCATGGCGATTCACTTTGCCAGTGGGGCCAAATACGTCAACCCGAAGTTCACTGAAATGTGGGGTCAAGCCCCTGAAGCCCTGATGGCACCGGGCCAGGAGGCTGCATTGATGGCGCTCCATGCCTCAATGGTCAAGGATGAAGAGCAATTTATTGCCAGGGCATTAGAGCTGTGGACGTTTATGGACCGCGAGGCTTACGACGAGATCGAGATGAAGGATGGGCGTTTAATCGAACGCACCATTACGCCTCGTGAAGCCAATGGCAAGCAGGTAGGCCTGGTGTTTAATTTTCGCGACGTTACCGAGCGCAGCCGCGCTGAACGCAAAATCCTGTTCAACCGCCTGGTCGTAGAAAACTCGGGGCCGCTTTTCTGGCTTGACCCGGTACACCGGCGAGTGGTTTATGCCAACAACGCAGCGTGCGAACAACTTGGCTATGACATCGAGGCCTTCATCGGGCTTGAGATATCGGCACTCGATGTGGACACACTGCCTGAAACAGTGGCTGAACTGAAGCTCAAGCTTGAGCAAAACCCGAAACCGCAGCATTTTGAAAGCCGCTTTCGCTGTGACGACGGGCACCTGATTGATGTCGAGATAGCGGTGTTTCTGGCGCAAGACGAAGAGCGTGCCCTGCACGTTGTCACTTTCAAGGACATTACCGAACGCAGTCGAAGCGACAAGAAAATCCTGTTCAACCGGCTTATCGTCGAAAACTCTGGCCCGATGTTCTGGCTTGATCCTGCGCAGCGAAAACTGGTCTATGCCAACAAGGCTGCCTGTGAACTGCTGAGCTACGAAATTGACGAAATCAGGGGCATGGACATCGACGCCATTGATGTTGACGCCACGTCGCCATTTGCCGCCAATCACAGTGCTGGCGTTGCCGACTCGGGTGCGCAAAAACTTGCCCCTGGCCCCGACGGCCAAACCAGACACCTTGAGAGCCGCTTTGGATGCGGCGATGGAAGACTGATGGATGTGGCCGTCAACATTTCCCTTGCGCGGGATGATACGCAAAGCGTGCATGTCGTGACGTTCCAGGATGTATCCGAGCAAAAAAGCGCCATCGAGCGGGCCCGCCGCGAGCGAGCCACCCTGAGAGCACTTATCGACGCCATCCCCGATCCGGTTTTTTATAAAAACACGCAAGGCCGGTATATGGGTTGCAACGAGGCATTTGCCGAGGTCATCGATCACCCAATCGCTGAAATTGTGGGCCGCAGTGACCACCAGTTGCTTGACAACAGCTGGGCCGATGAGGTCAGTGCAGTGGACCAGGGCGTTCTGCTAAGGCTGGAAAAAAGCTCACTTGAACAGTGGATCACCTATCGCGATGGTCGCCGCGAACTGTTCGAGACCGTCAAGGCCCCGTTTTGGGACCAGGAGGGCCGTCTGCTGGGCCTGATGGGTATCGCACGCAATATCACCGAGCGGAAAAAAAATGAAGATGCCGTTCGCCAGGCAAAGGATGCCGCTGAGGATGCTACCCGCATGAAGTCCGACTTTCTGGCCAACATGAGCCACGAAATTCGTACGCCCATGAACGCCATTATTGGCATGTCACATCTGGCGCTTAAAACCGACCTGACTGCCCGCCAGCGGGACTACATCAGCAAGGTCCAAAGCTCGGGCCAGCACCTGCTGGGCATCATCAACGACATCCTTGATTTTTCAAAAGTTGAAGCTGGCAAGCTGACCATTGAGCAGGCTGAATTTGAACTCGACAAGGTACTCGACAACGTCGCCAGCCTGATGGCTGAAAAGTGCAGCGGCAAAGGGCTTGAACTGGTTTTCAATATCGCCGCGGACGTACCGCAAACACTGATTGGCGATTCGCTGCGGGTAAGCCAGATCCTGATCAACTATGCCAACAACGCCGTCAAGTACACAAGTACAGGCGAGGTAGTCATCTCGGCGCAGGTCAGCGAACGCACACCTCAATCTGTATTGCTGCGGTTTTCAGTGCGCGACACGGGTATCGGGCTGACACAAGAGCAGATATCAAGACTATTCCAGAGTTTTTCACAGGCCGACAGCTCGACCACGCGCAAGTTTGGCGGCACTGGGCTGGGGCTGGCGATTTCCAAAAACCTGGCAGGCCTGATGGGCGGCGAAGTCGGGGTCAGCAGTGTCTACGGTGAGGGTAGTGAGTTCTGGTTCACGGTGCGCGCAGGCATCAGCCAGATGCCCAGGCGCTCCCTGCTGCCCAACCCCGACCTGCGCGGGCGCTGGGCGCTGGTGGTGGACGACAACCACAACGCCCGCAGCGTCATCCGTGAAATGCTGGAAGGCATGACATTTAACGTCGCCGACGCCTCATCAGGTGCAGGCGCTGTAGATGCGGTACGCATAGCACATGCTGCGGGCAGGCCCTTTGATGTCATTTACCTCGACTGGCGCATGCCGCATATGGACGGCATGGAAACAGCGCGGCAAATTCGCGCCCTCGGCCTGTCGCCCCAGCCCAAACTGATGATGGTGAGCGCCCATGGGCGCGAAGAGATGCTGAAAGAGGCGGAGTCGCTGGGTATCACAAGCGTGCTGGTCAAACCGGTCAGCCCTTCACTGCTGTTTGACACGACCATGGAGGCCCTCGGCGTGCGTCGGCCAGAGGCGCGCCTGAGCGGACTGCTCGCAGCAACGGGCATGGAGCAACTTGAACCAGTGCGCGGTGCGCGCATATTGCTGGCTGAAGACAACGACATCAACCAGCAGATCGCCAGCGAATTGCTGGTGGATGCCGGTTTTGTTGTCGAGGTCGCACAAAACGGCCTGGTAGCCCTTGAAATGGCAAAGCGGGCCAGCTATGACCTGGTCCTGATGGACATGCAGATGCCGATAATGGATGGCCTGAGCGCCACAGCAGCCCTGCGGCGCATCAGCCGCCTGCACGCCATGCCCATCGTTGCCATGACAGCCAATGCGATGGAAGAAGACCGCCGCAACTGCCTGCAAGCCGGTATGAACGACTTTCTGACCAAACCGATTGACCCCCAAGCCCTGTGGGGCATGCTGCTCAAGTGGATAAAGCCAGGTGAATCACCCGCCACCCAGCCGGGCAAAGCCAGCCTTGCATCCGGGGTTCTGTCACACCCAGCACCGTGCAGCGAGCTGCCAGAAGGCATCGCGGGTCTGGATGTACACAATGGCCTGACCCGCATGATGGGAAAAAAGGCCCTGTACGTCACGATGCTGCAAAAATACGTTGCGGGCCAGGGCAGCTGCGTACAGAGTATTCGGAACGCACTGTGTGCTGGAGACCGCGCAACAGCGCAGCGCCTGGCGCATACCCTCAAGGGCGTGTCGGGCACCATTGGCGCTACACAAATTCCAGCCCTTGCAGATGCTGTAGAGCATGCCATCCGCGAAGGGAAAGCGCAGGTTGAAATAGACGGGTTACTGGACCAGCTGGATGCGCCTCTGGCGGCAATGATGGGCGAGCTTCAAACCTGGTTACAGCCACAGACGGTGAACCTGCTGCCTGCCTGATTTTTCGGGCTGGAAGCATAAATAAGCAGTTTTAAGCGTCAAATATGCTCTGTGCCCAATGATTACGGCTACTTTCAGCTATCAATTATGTAGCAACTGAATCACCGGTCCTGGTTTCACCCACAAACCGGCGCTCTTCGGCAAACCAGTCCAGCACGGGAATGGTCCCCGGCAAAACCGGCTGCACGGTAACGGGC
>JANOCP010000201.1:0-3790 GCA_031412235.1 Polaromonas sp. | reverse complement strand
CAGCGCGTGGCCCTGGCCCGTGCAGTGTTTGGCAACCCCAAGCTGGTGGTGCTTGACGAGCCCAACTCAAACCTTGACGACGCGGGCATTGCTGCCTTGCTGCTCACCATAGACACGCTCCGCCAGCGGGGCGCCCTGGTGATAGTGATTGCGCACAGCGCACAGTTATTACCCGTAGCTACCAAGGTACTTGCCCTGCGCGACGGCGCTTTGGTGGTGTATGGCCCCCGCGACAAGGTACTGGCGCATTTGGGTCTGGCACCTAACGCAACAACTGTAACTACTGCAACCACCGCCACCAACCCCAACCCAGGCCCCACCCCTGGCCTGGGTGCTTCAGTGGCTGAGCAGAAAGCATCGTCATGAATCGATTGATCAACTGGTTCAAGCAGCGCGTGCAGCGGTCAGCGGCAAATAAGGCAGGGCAATGGCGCAATGGCGCGCCGCCGCAAGCCGGGGTGCTTGGCAAAGGCCGCCTGGTGATTATTTTTGGTACGCTGTTTTTTGTAGTTTGGGCCATATTTGCGCCGCTGGGGCAGGGCGTTCCTGCGCCCGGTGTTGTCAAGGTGGAGTCGAACCGCAAGGTCATTCAGCACTTGCGTGGTGGGGTGGTTGAGGCCATTTTGGTTAAAGAAGGTGACCGGGTAGTCGCCGGGCAGCCGCTGGTTCGGCTTAACGAGATTCAGGCACTGGCCCAGCAGGGCATGATTGAAAGCCAGCTGATAGGGCTAAGCGCGATTGAAGACCGCTTGTCTGCAGAGCGCCAGGGCCGCGACACCGTGGCTTTTTCAAGCTACCTGACAGAGCGCGCTGCCAACCCGCAGGCCGTTGAAGTCATGAGCGGCCAGCGTTCGCTCTTTAACACCCGCCGGGCGTCGGTCAATGGTGAGGTGTCGATCATCAATGAATCGATTCAGGGCCTTCAGCAGCAACTGGTGGGCCTGACCGCGCAAGAAAAAGCCAAGGGCCAGCAGTTAAAGCTGTACACAGAAGAGCTTGAATCCCTGAAGCCGGTGTATGAACAGGGCTTTGTACCCCGCAGCCGTATTTTTGAGCTTGAGCGCGCCATCAGCTACCTGAGCGGCGGCCGAAGCGAGGACGCCGCCAACATGGGCCGCGTGCGCAGCCAGATCGCTGAATTGCGCCTTAAGAGCCTGCAAACCCGTGAGCTTTATCGCAAAGAAGTCGAAACCCAGCTGGCTGAGGCGCAAAGGCAAATTGCCGAATTGCGTGAGCGTAACAATGCCACCAAAGACGAGCTCTCACGGGTCATACTTCGCGCACCCGAGGCGGGCGTGGTGGTGAGCCTGGACATTCATACCGTTGGCGGTGTCGTCAGCCCGGGTCAAAAGCTCATGGAAGTAGTGCCCATTGGCGGCGCTTTGGTGATTGAACTCACGGTACCAACGCACCTGGTCGACAACCTGGCTGTGGGGCAAACCGTTGACCTGCATTTTCCGGCTTTGGACACGACGGCCATCAAAAGCGTGACGGGAACCCTGACCTATGTGTCAGCCGACCGGCAAACAGACCCGCGCACCGAGGTGCCTTTTTATGTGGCGCGTGCCAAACTTACGGCGCAAAGCGAAGCGCAGCTGGTGGGGCATACCTTGCTGCCTGGAATGCCGGCTGATGCAGTGATAAAAACGGGTGAGCGGTCATTGATGGAATATTTGCTGAGGCCACTTTTTACGCGCATGAAAGGCGCATTAACAGAGCGTTGATGCCATGACAAAACCTTTCGTTTCCGGAAATACCCTTTTGCGCAATAATTTTTTGAAGCTGTCCAGGTCGTCGGCGCTTATTGCAGCGCTTGCGCTGGGGGGTACGGCCCAGGCGCAAACCCTGCTCCAGTTCTTTGACATGGCCGCGCAGTACGACAAGATTTTTATAGCTGCAAAAGCCCAGCGTGATGCCGATATTTACTACCGTGAAATTGCTGCTGCCGGGCTGCGCCCCAGCATCACCCTTGGCGCTGCTGTCAGCACGACAGGCTACAGGCGTGAGGACCTGGGCTCCAGCGTGGTGCGTGACTTCAACTACAAGCCGGAAACCGCGTCGATACAGCTAAGCCAGCCCATCTACAACGCAGAGCGCCTTGCCGGTGCCCGCGAAGGTGACCTCAGGGCGCTGCGGGCAGAGGTGCTGTTTGCTTCAGCCGCGCAAGAGCTGGCCCTGCGCGTGGCCCGCGCCTGGTTTAACTACCTGCTTGACATTAACCAGCTGGCGCTGGTTGAGGCCCAATTGCAAAGCCTGCAGTCGCAAAAGTTGCAGGCTCAGCGTATGCGTGATGCGGGTATGGCAACCCGTACCGATGTTGAAGAAACCGCCTCGCGCGCCGAGATTGCTGTGGCAGACGTCGCCAGCGCAAGGGCTTCGCTGGCGCTACGCAAGCGTGAGTTCGCCCGGACTGTTGGCACAGCACCACCGCCTGAGCTTGCTGTGCCCGACAGCGCGCGGTTTGACATGTCGGCTTTTAGCTCAACAAATACGGTCGATACCTGGGTTGGACAGGCCCGTGAGCGCAATATCGTTGTGCATTCGCAACGCCTGGCTTTAGACATTGCCCGGGCACAGCTGAGCAAGGCACGAGCAGGGTTTTTACCGTCTCTTGCGTTTGTGGCCAGCTATCAAAACGCCCGTACATCAAACTACTTCACGACCAAAGAAGCAACCACCCAGTTCGGCGTTCAGCTTTCAATGAACCTGTACGACGGTGGTGGTACCTCTGCACAGGTTGGCCAGGCCGATGCACTGGTCGCCAAAGCCAGCACTGAAGTGCTGGCGGCGCAAGACGAAGCGGGCATCAAGGCAGCCGATGCGGCGCTGTCTGCCAGCGCCTCCCGCGAGAGGGTTTCTGCCCTCGAAAAAGCGCTGTTTGCAGCCACCGTTGCGTTGCAGGGAATGGAGGCGGGGCAAAAGGCTGGCCTGCGTACCAACTCTGATGTGCTTAATGCGACCCAACAGGTGTTTTCAGTCAAGCGCGACTTGGCACGTGAGCGTTACACGCTGATATCGCGTGAGCTTGAGCTTCGACTGTTGGCTGGTGACGACGCTGCCACCGCCGTCGCAACCACGGCACGCATTCTGCCCCTGCCTTAAGGGATAGCCCTTGGGTACGCCCATATCGGGCTGCAAGCCACGTCTGGCTTAGTGTGCAGTTTGCCCCAGACCCGTATAAATTACATTTTTTTTGTAAACGCAGGATTCAATTCGTAGCGTAACTTGTGTATGCTCGTGAAATTGCTGTAACGACTCGTGCCCGCACCTTTCGTTTTGAGGCCTCAAAGCCCGGCGGCAACGGGAACAAAATGTTAATAGTTTTACGGAGATTGCTCAAATGAAACCAATTGGATTTAACAAACGAGTCGTTGCAGCCGCTGTTGCAATGGTGTGTTCTTCAACGGCTTTTGCTGCAGTCGGCGATATCCTGGTTCAGGAGGGGGCACTTACAAACACTGTGCCTAGTGGTGTTCAACTTGTTGGCGGTGAGATTCGTTTTAACGACGGCGCCGGGATCACTTCGATATACAACAACACCCAATTGCTTTACACAGACGTTCCGAGCAGCAAGTCGGTGTCATTGACGTCCAATGGCCTGGCTATCCAAAGCCCGGGCGGCCAGGTTGCCCTTGGT
This sequence comes from Polaromonas sp., assembly GCA_031412235.1. Taxonomy (GTDB): domain Bacteria; phylum Pseudomonadota; class Gammaproteobacteria; order Burkholderiales; family Burkholderiaceae_C; genus Polaromonas. Next base: position 153 of record JANOCP010000201.1, on the reverse strand, counting down.
ACCGGTGGTGCCGGTGCCGGCAACATTACGGCCAGCGGTGACGTCAGCGCAGCTACCATCACGGCAAATACCTCGATTTCAATTGGAACTGACGTAGTGCAAGCGCCCGGCGTCGCGGTAACGGCCATGTCGGCAGGCTTTATCCAGCTTACA
>JANOCP010000200.1:0-8652 GCA_031412235.1 Polaromonas sp. | reverse complement strand
GGTTTATTTCTGCGATCCTGTACCTGGCCCGGTGCAGCCGCCTTGCCCGGTTCCACCGTCCCAGACTCCTCCCTCTGTTTCGCAGGTTTTTTTCGTTTTCGCATTTCCCCATCGATCCAAGATGGTCCCTGGATTAACGGGTTGTGCTCAATGCTTGTGAAGTCCCGAAGTCTCAGCCTCCAAAGCTATTATTTTTTGGCGGGCTTAGCCCGGGCGACTTCCTCAAACTCCTTCGTAGATGCCGTGAACGCTTTCATGGCGGTGCTGTACTTCTGCTGTGCTGCTTTGAGTCGTGTTGCTTCGGCAGATCCTGCTGAGGGGGTGGCGGCTATGCCCCACTGTTTCTTCCAGTCTCCGCTGTCCATCAGCTGGCATCCACACGAGGGGAACTCAGTCATACAACAAGCATCGCTTGCTGCGTAGGCTGCACCGGACACCAGGCTGCTCATCCCTAACAATAGAATACAGGCGGTATTGCTGGCGTAACTTGTCGTGAGATTGAATTTCATAATGTCTCCTTCAGTTTGCAGTATGAATAAGGGCACACTGCGAACCCTGTATTGGATGGTGAACATATATTGAGTCGCACCAATCTGGCACGCGGTTCAAACTATTTTGTTCACGGTACGCTGGTAACCTCGTGCCACTCGCTCTCGCCGACAAACTGGCCATCGCCGGCCAGTGCCACGATGCGCCAGCGAACAACTTTATCGACCAGGCCGGCGGCAATAAATGGTGGAGTGGTGTAACGGTTAATACCGGATTGCGCGCTGGGGCGGATGCGGGCTGCATAGGCCTGCTTGCCGTTGGCTTCTATTTCCAGCCGGTACAGGCTGACGTTTTCATTTTCTAGCCACTGGAAGGTCAGGGCTGCGTCTTTGTCAAGTCTGGCACCTGAATGCGGCGCGACCAGATTAATCGTTTCTGGTAATGATTTGGTACGGGCTACCGGACTGCTGCTCTCGCCGATGTAGTAGCGCAGCACAGGCAGTAAAAAGGGTGCGGTGCCTCCTGGTACGCCCGCCATGCTGTCGCTGGTTTCTATGCGCAGCAGCAGCAGGTACTGGCCATACTGCTCGTTGGGCAGCAGCCGGGGCACAGGGCCGGACAAAACGGCCTGACCTGATGCCGGCAAGTAAATATTGACGCGTTCCAGAACGCGGTAGCGGTGTTGCTGGGCGCGCTCTAGCGGGGTCAGGGATGCTTCCGCCCTTAAATCCAGCGCCGTAGGCGGTGTGTCGCCAGGGCCGACAATTTCCCAGCGGGCGCGCAGCAAGCCAGCGCCCTGATAGCGAAGCATGGCGCTGACGGCGGGTAGCAGTTGGCCACGCTTGAAGAAGCCGATGTTTTGCAGGCCACCGCCGTCTCGAAAGCCCAGGCGAATGTCGGTAAAGGCTAGTGGGGAGTTGGCTGAATTGGCGTTAAGCCGCAGTTGCACCACAGCGAATTTTCCCGAGCTGAATTGGCGAACGAAGTAAAAAATACTGTTGCCGCTGGTCTGTGCACGCTGGGTCGCCTGACGGGCAATCGTTTCTGGTACGACCAGCGTTTCGCCGGTCTGCAGGGCATTGGTATAGCCGATAGCCGGGCTCGCAAAACCCAGGTTGCTGGCTGGCGCGCAGGGATTGACGCTGGTGACGCCGCTGGCAGGGTAGCCGCCGTTAAGTGCGCTGCAGAACTGGCCGGCCAAGGGTGTGTCCATCCCGGCTATTGAATAGCGTACGGAAACAGGTGTGGGCGTGTTTAACCCGACATCAATCAACGAGGCCGTGGCACTGGTGATGCCAGACGGTGGCGGTTCAATGATATTGACCTGCAAGGTCACAAACCGCGTTGCGGAAGGTGGTCCCGAGGGCGATGCTGAAGCAGCGAATTGGGCGACGACAAAAAACCGACGGCTGCCGTAGGTCTGCCCAGCGGCCGTCAGCACAGTAACAGCGGAAGCGAGTTGCGCGGGCGTAAAGCTTGCGCTGAAGGTTTGCGGCGCTGCGCTATTGGGTGCGGCGCCTACGTTGACCGATCCGTAGATTCGTGCCGGGTTGCATGGGTTAGCCAGGCTTACCCCCAGGCCGGCCGCTCCATTGAGGGCGCTACACAGTGTTGCATCCGGCAGGCGATTGCCTGTGCCGGTGGCCGCTGTGGGGATGGCTACTGCGGAAACCGTACCGCCAGTCAGTAAATTCAGATTGAAAGTGCTTGGTGCTGCCGTGGCTATGTCCGCATGGGCTGCGGCACCGGCAAACATCACGGCGAGTGCCAGGACGCAATGGCCAAGTGGTGCAAGCATCGTGCGCAATTGCAACCGTTTTTTGGAGCTTGAGGGGCGTGTCATATGGCGCTTTCTATTAAAAGAACGACAGACTTAGCGCTGCGTTAAGGGTTTGGTAGCGCACGACAATACCGAGTGAATTGGTATTGCTATGGCTATAACTGAATGACCACTGGGCGGGCAGTTTTTTTCCAAACGAGACGATGTCAAATTGCTTGAGCAACTGCAGCTGGCCTTGCCTGACCTGGCTGTTACTGGTGAAGCTTGAATCCTGGTCGCTGTAGGCATTCAAGCTACTGCTCAGCGTGTAGCGGTCCCCAAACAGCCAGCTTAGCCCTGCTTGTGCCGTGTTGTTGCGTCGCTCAACACCGGTTGCGTGCTGCATTGACCGGCGCTTGCCAGCGCCGCTGGTCAGGCTCAGGTTGTCAGTTAGCCGATAAGAGGCGGTAATGTTGTGTCCCAGGTCTTGCACGTCCTGGAGCTCAAAGCCTGGTTGATTGTTGTCTTGCAGGTTGCGGTTGTACTGGTAGCCGAAATTGAGTTTATTGATGGCCCAGTTGAGCCCCAATCCATGCGTAATAACTTTGACATTGGGTAGATTCGCGATGGTTTGTCCGAAAGGGATGTAGCCGGTGTCGGCGAAGCTGTGATTGCGGCCGTAGGTGTAGCTGGCGGTGGGGGCCCATAAAGGCGGTGCAGCACTGTTCAGCATTTGTCCCAGAGGCGCTGCCAGCGACAGATTGAGGCTTGGCGTGCGGTTTTTCAGGAATGCGGCGGAATTAGCCACATTGTCAGAGCGCATACCCCATTGCAAATGACCTGTCACCACGCCGAGACTGGCATTTAGACCAACGGTGTCGTTGACGTAATCTGCGCCCTGGCCGGCACCGAGAGATTTGTAGGTCGACGCTGAATATTCGTGGCGGGCCTGTACCGTCAATGAAAACGGATAGTCAGCAATAAAAGGGGCATTTTTTACCAGGTCGTAGGCCAACTCTGCATACCAGGTGCTGCCCGCAGTACTCGGACCTGGCGCAATACCGAGTGTGCCGTCGCCCTTGGGGGTATAGGTGCTGTGCGCAAAAGCCAGGTCGGCTCGCAAGCTGCCGTCCTTGTTGGTCGACTGGGCGCGCAGCCCCCAACCGTGGCTTTCTTCCGCGTCCTGCAGTGTGGCTATGCCCGTGGTCACCTGAGGTTTGACGACACCTTTGAACGATGTTGCCTCCAGCCTGAGGCCGCCTGCGCGTTCCAGCACCTCCAGCCCCGCAGTAGCCGTTGCAAACTTGTGCTTTGCATCGCTTAAGCCAAAGAGATTGTTTCCGCCAATAATGGCCGTCCCGTTTTGCAGGGCTGCAGCTATATCCAGTCGATGGTTGAATTTATGGTGGACTGCCACGCCGCGATTGTTGATGGCGTTGGCCAGCAGGGGGTTACTACCCGCCTGCAAGTTCCCCGCTGCCAGGCCGGTCACACCGGCGCTATTGGTAAAGCGGCTTTCTATTACATAACTAGCCAGATCCAATTGCGGTGCATTGTCACCTTGCCTGGAAAAATCCAGCGCCTCAGGCTGGTAGCTGCTACCGATGAAATTGGATTGAGATTTAACCGACCAATCAGCGCCAGCGTGCTCGGTTTGAATCCCCGCTTGCACTGTGGCGTCAGCATAAGTAGGACGGACAGGCGGTGTGGCTGCAGCGGAGTGCGTTTGCGCTAACTGCGACTTGACGCCCACTATCAGACTAGGGCGGTAGACCGGCGTTTTGTTGCCTGCCTTGGAGACGTCAGAACCGAGGCTTACCTGAATCTCAACCTGACCCAGCTCAACCCACTGATTGCCGGCCGCAATTTTGTAAACCCGCATGGCGTTAGTGCCTTCAGGTAAGGGTGCAGAAGCAAATACGCCATCCAACTGCGTAGGTGAGACCCACCGGAAATTGGCGGTGACGTCTTCAGTGCCGACGATTACAGCGAACTGCCCGTCGGCAGTAGAAACGGCCGACGGGAAGGTTAAAGACACGTTGTCGTCAGGAGCAATGGTTTTGCCCGCAAAGCTGGACGTAAAACCAGAGACGATGGCGTTTGTGCCTATGCGTTCCTGAACGGTGGTGCTTGTTTCGACGGCGATGGGTGGCGAGCTCTGCGCGATGGCCACTGCGTTGTAAAGTCCCCCCACCCCCAACGCAATACCGGACGTTAAAACGCTTATTGTTTGCCTCATCACAGCCCCTTTTTGTTATCAGTAATGTGCGACCTCGTTCTCACACACCCAGTGAGTCGCATCGAAAACAAAATGGGTTCAAACTGTTATGTAACGTAAAAAAGAATTGCGAGATGTTTTGATTACTGCACAGGTATAACGATGTTTTTTTGCACTACACCGCAACCGGTGACAATTTCGTCTTGTAGTTTGCGCGCTTGAGCGCATACTTGCGCGCGCCGCAGGGGCGTCGTCAAATTCCAGAATCCGGGCGGTTGCCAAGCCAGCGTTGCGCTGGCCAGGGCGGTTGCGTAAGACGTGCCGCTAACATACATACCGCCGTTTGCGGGCACCCACAGTTCTGCGCCAGGGGCGGCGAGCGTGATGTGGCTGGCCGGACTGGCCTGGCTGTAAAGCTTGCCAGCCGCATCAACGGCCGTGACAGCCCATACCCCTGCATAAGCCGCTGGATAGATTGGGGCGGCGTTGCGATCCGGGTTATTGCCCGCAGCGGCCAAAACAAGCACATTTTTTGCCACAACGCGGGCGATCACAGCTTTTAAAATTGCATCGCCCTGGCCACCAAGGCTCATGTTGATCAGCGCTACATCCTGCTCCATCAGCCAGTCAAGCGCCAAAGCCAGAAGCAGGCTGTTGGTGCTTGCTTTTCCATCAATCTCGCGCATGGCGCTGACCCAGCTCACTTGCACTGGCGGAGCCGAGCCGGCAAAACCGTTGCTATGCTCAGCGCCGACCATCAACTGCAACACCGCACTACCGTGCGCTGTATCGGCAGCTTTGTCGGCGGGACCGAGTACGCTGCGCATTTTGATGACGCTGCCGTTCAGGTTTGCTGCCTGGGCAAGGGCGCTGTCAACTCCGCTATCCACCACCCCCAGGCGCAAACTGGGGAGCTCGCGTTTTGTGGGTACCGATCCCGCGACGCTGCCGAGCATTTTCTGGGCGTACAACCTTGGCTTGGCGGGTGCCGCCTGGCTTGGGTTTTGAGTGGCTTGCAACAGCCGGCTGCGTGCATTCAGATCCACGATCCAGGTGGGTTGATCGGCTTGCAGCTGCCCCCGCAGCGACTCTGCTTCTCGTTGACTTGGCAGGGCGTACATGACCAAGGTAAACCCCAGACTTGCCAATGTGTAGCGCCGGCGTGGCCGCAACTGGTAGCGCTGTTGCAATATCGCCATGCCGCTTGTGGCCGCATCGTCAGTGGCCCACAAAACTAAAACCTGACCCGATTCAAATGCCGGATCTTCAGCGATTGTTACTGCGGGTGGGGGACTAAAAGCGGGCGCCGAGAACAAGGGTGCTGAGCCTGAGGTAGCTGCAGGAGGCGTAACGGGCCCGGCACCCGCACCAGATCCGGGCGCTGCAGGCATGGGGGTTGGCGTGCTGGTCGCCGCAGTTCCGTTTGCCACGCTTGCTGCCGTAGCCGGACTGGGCGTGATGACCGTTGCAATCGGGCTGGGTGTTGTATTGGTCACCGGCTTGGCGGGCGCGGCAGCCGGCTGGATATCCGCCGGCGTCAGCAAAATTCTGGGCACCACAGGAGCAGACGCGGGCGCTGGCGCGGCAGACGGAGGTGGTGACTGAGCCGGTGACTGAGCCGCAGATGGCCTGGCAACTGGCGATTCGGGGGGCGCTGCTACCCTGATTTGCGCTGAGCCTGGCGTAGCCGTCGCAGACATGTCAGCGCGGGCAGAGCCAGTGCAAAAACCCAGCATCGCTCCACCCAGCAGGGCAAGCAATATGTGCGTCCCTGCCGTGGGCTGATGTGGCATTAACGCTGCACCGAGTCCACCACACCGGTGGCTGCAAGTAGCTGTGCCGCCAAGCTGTCAGCCTTGCCGCTGGACACAGCCACGGTGTACAAGCCGAGCGCACTGGGGCCAGCCACAATTTGTGCATTGGCGCTTGCGAGCACATTGCGTAGCGCCAACTCGCTTGCCATAGGGTTGAATGCCACTGTCAAAAATACCTTGTCTGCAGATATTGCTATGTTGCTGGCCGCGCCGCTCAAAGGCGTCTGGCTGGCAGGTGCCTTCACCAGCAATGCGCCAATAACACCTGCTTGCGCTATCACCAGCGCCGCTACGCCCAGCGCCAGGGCGGGCGAGCGTACGCCCAGCACGTCGTTGAGCCAAACAGCGATACGCTTGCCCCAAGCCGCCTGGCTGCCGCCCTGTGGCTGGACGCTGAAGTCTGAGGCGTGAGGATTTTGATTCGGGGCATTGCTGCTGGCCAAATTTTCTGGGCGAGCTGTATTTTCAAAAGTAATACGCTGCATCAGCGCACTTAAACCCGCGTTTTCGGACTGCTGCGCCAGGCGGGACTGCACCTGGACTTGAGCCTGCAACTGCCCGGCGGTGTTGCGCAACCATGCCAGTTCTGCCGCAATTTCAGGGTGATTCGCCGCGTTAGCCTCCAACCATTGGTCCATGAATGCAAGGTCCTGCCCCGTCAACACGCCCTGGGCGTGCCACACCAGTAGTTCACGCACACGATCTAGTTCGTTCACAAAAAGACTCCTTGTCGATGGGTGCTCAGTGCTATCTGGCCGCTATCAGCCCAACCGCTTGAAAGTTTGCCTGTCATTGTCCTTGCGCCATCAGTTGTTGGTCGTTGTCAACATGGATAAGGTTCATGGTGAATCAATCTCTTTACGGTTTTTTTATTGACTGCAGTGCCAGGTGATGCAGGGTAATGCCGGGTAACGCAGGGCAATGTAGGGTATGACCGGGTGATTCCTGGTTGAGCGCCGGTCTTGCGGCGCTGGCAAGTGCGAATTTTAAGTGTTGCGCCTAGCCCGAGACAGGGCTGTTTTCTTGTGCAAGCCAGCGTGCCAAACAAATTTTGAGTTTGGCTTTGGCGTGAAAAACACGCGTCTTGACCGTGCCATTGGGGCAGCCTTGCACCTGGGCAATGGCCTCTACACTCATTCCTTCCACCAGCAACAGGTGCAGGCTTTCTCGCTGTTCGCTGGGAAGCTTGTCCATACAAAACATCAGCCACTCCGCATGTTGCTTGGCCGCCAGTGCGGCAAACACATCAGCGTTATCGTCGGCCAATGATTCGGAATAGCCGGCGATATCGACGTGGATTTGGCCAGCAGGCGGGCTCTTGCGTACAGCGTCCAGCAGCTTGTGCCGCGCAATACCCAGCACCCAGGTTTTGACCTGCGAGCCGCCCGCAAAATTGGGCGCAGCACGCCATACCTCATACATTGCATCAACCACCACGGCCTGCACTTCGTGGTCATCGGCATAGCCCAGGCGGCGGCGCACAAACGCAAACACGCTGCCGCTTAATGCCCGGTAAAGCTGGGTCATGGCAGCCTCACCATCTGCACCGCGGGCAGCTACCTTGTGCAGTAAATCGCGGTGGTCCTGGTCTGTCATGTCGCGTAAGCCTGTTCTATTCGTTATTCGGTACGCTTAAGTAAAGGTGTTGATCCGTCGCAAAGCACTTACACCTACGGCCACTTTCCACACTATTTGTTGCATTTTAGAGGCATTACGTGCATTCCATCACGATTTGACTGCCACCGCTTGGCTTGAGTTATGCAGGAGCTGCTGGAGTGCGACGGCAGAACAATTTTTGATATTGGATGGATTACAAAATAAAAAACCCCGCAAGGCTCACACCGTGCGGGGTTTGTATTGAGGTCTCAGGCGCTGCCGCCTGCAGACTCTCAGGCAGGCAATTACATGCCCATGCCGCCCATGCCGCCCATACCACCCATGTCGCCGCCACCCATGCCGCCGCCTGCTGCGTCGTCTTTTGGTGCTTCAGCAATCATGGCTTCAGTTGTCAGCATCAGGCTGGCAACAGAGGCTGCGTTTTGCAGTGCGGTGCGGGTCACTTTGGTTGGGTCCAGAATACCCATTTCAATCATGTCGCCGTAGGTGTCATTGGCTGCATTGAAGCCGTAGTTACCCTTGCCAGCCAGAACAGCTGCCACCACAACAGAGGCTTCGCCGCCAGCGTTGTAAACGATTTCGCGCAAAGGCGCTTCGATGGCTTTCAGCACCAGCTTGATACCGGCGTCCTGGTCAGCGTTGTCGCCTTTGATGGCGCCAGCGGTTTGCTTGGCGCGCAGCAGGGCAACGCCGCCGCCAGCAACAATGCCTTCTTCCACAGCAGCGCGGGTAGCGTGCAGGGCGTCTTCAACGCG
>JANOCP010000199.1:0-4145 GCA_031412235.1 Polaromonas sp. | reverse complement strand
CACGCGCGTACTGGCGCAGGGCATGCTTGACACTGGCCTGCTGCCCAAGGCCAAACACGGCACGGTTGACGACGTGCTGGCATCGGGCGCTTATCGCCAGTTTTACATGCACCGCACCGGCCACTGGATGGGCATGGACGTGCATGACTGCGGCGACTACACCGAACCCGGCAGCAAACCGCGTGAAGAAAAAGACGCCCTGGGCCAGATAGTCATGAAAAAGCCGCCGCGCATCCTGCGGCCCGGCATGGTGCTGACGATTGAACCTGGCCTTTATGTTCGGCCCGCCAAAGGCGTGCCCAGGGAGTTCTGGAACATTGGTATCCGGATTGAGGATGACGCGCTGATCACCGCCAAAGGCTGCGAGCTGATGACGCGTGGCGTGCCCGTGACGGCCGCTGAGATTGAGGCCTTGATGAAGGGCTAGCGGGGTGCGTGGGCAACGGCTCTTGTCCGAATGCCCGCATTTAAGCCGCGTTGAATCCAGCCGACAGTGCCCTTGGAGCAAGGGATTTCCCGATACATGGTCGAGCTCGCGGCGCTGTCCTACTTGGCGGTGTCAACAGAGGCGCGCAATATACCGTTTAGCTTTGGTAAACCACCAAACCTGAAGGAAAGCACCATGACCTATTCACCCAACTGCAGCCGCATCGTTGCCCTCGCGATTGCCTCGCTGTTTATTGCCGGGCCCGTTTTTGCAAAAGACAAAGGCGACGACGACGGTCGCGACAAACACAGCCAAAAGCGTGAGGCCAAGGAAGACAAGCGTGCGGACAAAGAAGAAAAACGTGCCGAAAAACGCGAGCGCAAGGAGATCCAGCAGGGCACTTACTTCAATGACCAGCAACGGACATACGTGCGTGAGTACTACACCACGAACTACGGCGGCGGCAAGCGCTGCCCTCCTGGCCTGGCGAAAAAGAACAACGGCTGCATGCCACCCGGACAAGCCCGTAACTGGGTGGTAGGCCAGCCCGTGCCAAGCGGCGTCGTCGTCTACACCGTGGCCCAGCCGGTTATCCGCATGTTGCCCCCCGCACCTTACGGTTACCGCTACGTGCGTATCGGCGGCGACATCGTGCTGGTGCAGCAGCAGAACAATATCATTGTGGACATTATTCAGGCCCTGCTCGGCTAGTGCCAGCACCGTGTGAAGGCTTGATCGAAGATCAAGCTCCCTGAAAAAGTCGCAGGGTCCGCCCGTTTCTGACCCCCATCATGCCCGGCTCTTAAAATCGGGCATGAAAATTATCATCAGAACCTTCTTCAAGACCCTGCGCATCATCCTTGGCCCGGTAGTGCTGCTTAAAGAAAAGCTCACCCGGCCCCAGGGCATCGTTCGCTCCGCAGCCGCACAACAAAGCGCCGACCTGCAATGCCAGAGCCTGGCCCTCTACCAATACAAGACCTGCCCGTTTTGCATGAAAGTGCGCCAGGAAATGGCCCGCCTGTCGCTGAACATACAGCGCGTTGATGCGCAGCCGCCGGGTGTTGCTCGCGATGAGTTGACGCGTGAAGGCGGGCAAACCAAAGTGCCTTGCCTGAAGATTACCGATGCGGCCGGCAAGAGCCAGTGGCTGTATGACTCCGAAGAGATTGTGAATTATTTGCGTGGGCGGTTTGCTGCGGCATAGCGGTTTCTGTCAGGTAAGAATTTAGACGAAATTTCGTCTAAATTTGATACACTCTGGCGATGGACACCATCCTTTCATTGCACAGCATCGGAATATCGGACTTACGCGAAGCTCCGGCACGGGCTTTTGAGCAGGCCGGAGATGAGGCCGTTGTCGTTCTCAACCACAATCGCCCGGCTGGCTACATAGTGTCTAGCGCGCTGATGGCGCGCATCATGGATCAGCTGGCGGATCGGGTCATTACAGAAAAGGCCGGCAGCCGCATAACAACATTGGGCAACGCGCGCAAGATCACGCTGGATGAGTTATGAGCTGGCTATCCACCCCGATGCGGAGCGGGAGTGGAGCAAACTGGACCAGGGGATCAAGCGCTGTTTCAAGCTAAAGCTTCAAAAAGAGCGCCTGGACAATCCACGCGTCGCAAAAGACGCGCTGCACGGTGTGCCAGATACGTACAAGATCAAAATCACCACGCCACAGTTCCGGCTTGCGTATCACGTTAACGACGAGACACACTGCCTGACCATACTTGCAGTGAGCAGCAGGGACGATGTTTACGATTTGCTGAAGTTGCGCGTTGCCTGAAATGCCCCGGTTCAGGGCAGCGCAATAGGCTGAGCGCCTGTCCGTGTTGGCCGATTTATTGCTAGTCTGACGGATGACTTCAACCGTTGGCCCACACCGTTCCCCCGGCAAACCGGCCACCGGCCCGCAGTGGCGTGCCCAGGAGCTGCTGCTGATGAGTGAGGTCATGCGGCTGGTGGGCAAAAGCCTGGCGCCCGAGGTGGTGCTGCGCGAGATGCTGCATTTGATGTCCGAGCTGCTGGGCCTGAACCGGGGCCGCATTGTGCTGGCGGACTTTGTGGGCGACATTGCGCTGGAGGGCCTGGCTGACCGCAAGCCGATGCCGCGTTCTGCCGCTTCGGGGCCATCGTCGGCGATTCGCTATGCCTACGGCCTGACCAAAGCCGAAATGGCGCGTGGCCGCTATGGCCCGGCTGAAGGCATTACCGGCCGGGTGTTGGCCACGGCGCAGCCCATCATTGTTCAGGACATCGACGCCGAGCAGCAGTTTTTGATGCGTGCCGTTGACCGCGCGCACCTGCCTCAGGAGGTGGTTGCCTTTATTGCACTGCCGATTGAGGTCAACCGTGAAGTCATTGGCGTGCTGGCCTGCCACCGGATTCGCAGCCGGGACCGGCAGCTCAATGACGATGTGGGCGTGCTCAAGATCCTGGCCACGCTGGCCGGGCAACTGCTGCAGCTGCAGGCGCTGGTGGCCGACAAAACCCGCGCCCTGCAGGCCAAAAACCAGCTGTTGACACGGGCGCTTGAAACCGCTGCCGCGCGCTACGGCATTATCGGTACGTCGCCACCGCTGTTGCAGGCCTTGAGCGAGCTGGAAAGGGTGTCTGAAGCATCAGCCAGTGTGCTGCTGCTGGGTGAGTCAGGAACCGGCAAAGAGCTGTTTGCGCGGGCTGTGCACCTGTCCAGCCAGCGGCGCGACCAGCCCTTTATCAAGGTCAATTGCGCGGCGATTCCTGACACGCTGTTTGAGTCCGAACTGTTTGGCTACGAGCGCGGCGCTTTTACCGGCGCGCAAACGGCGCGCGCCGGCTGGTTTGAGCAGGCTGACCGGGGCACGATTTTTCTTGACGAAATTGGCGAGATGCCGCTGGCGATGCAGACCAAGCTGCTGCGCACGCTGCAGGAAGGCACCATCATCCGGCTCGGTGGCAAACGCGAAATCAGGATCACCGTGCGGGTGGTGGCGGCCACCAACCGCGACCTTGAGCAAGAAGTGCAGCGCGGTGCTTTCAGGCGAGACCTGTTTTACCGGCTCAACGTGATCCCGATTCGCCTGCCTTCGCTGCGCGAGCGCCCGCAAGACATTCGCGCGCTGACGATTCATTTTTTAAGTCGCGTCAACCAGGACAACCAGCGCAATGTAAGCCTGTCAGCTGAAGCTTTGGCCCGAATGGAACAGCACCCCTGGCCAGGCAATATCCGCGAACTGGGCAATGTGATTGAGCGGGTGGTGCTGCTGACCGACAGCACCATGGTTTCCAGCCAGGAACTGGAGCGGTTTTTGCCCGCAGACCATGAAGCAGCGCCATTTAAGGTGCCCCCGGCAGGCACGGCAGGCGCTCCAGAACAATCAGTGCCATCAGTGCCATCAGTGCCATCAGTGCCATCGGCGCCGCTGGTTCGCGACTACCAGATGGCGCAATCCCACACGGCGGCGCAATTGCAGCAGGCCCTGATAGCGCACGGCGGCAACCAGTCGCGGGCGGCGCAAAGCATGGGCCTGACCGTTCGCCAGTTCTCTTACCGGCTGCGCAAACTGGGTCTACACAATGTCGACAATTTGTAGACATTGAAGCGCTGTCGTCTTTGCCCAGCATTTGTGTCACTATTAAATTAATAGCTAGTGATAGCCGTAATCATTGGGCTACGGTACTATTTGACTGTTTTTTACGGCCTAAAGCAGTGCTGGCACGGCGGTTGCAA
>JANOCP010000198.1:0-10090 GCA_031412235.1 Polaromonas sp. | reverse complement strand
TGCCGGTTGCCGCAAAAATCGCGTTAACACTGCCGGTGCCGCCACGGCAATGGTGGGTTCACCCACACCGCCCCAAAAGCCGCCTGATGGCATGACGATGGTTTCCACCTTGGGCATTTCGTCAATTTTCAACATTTGGTAGGTGTTGAAGTTTTCCTGCTCCATGCGGCCGTCCTTTACGGTGCACTCGCCGTAAAGCGCGGCGGACAATCCGTAGGCGAAAGAGCCTTCGACCTGAGCCTCAATCTGCTGCGGATTGACGGCATGACCGCAGTCGGTGGCAGCCACAATCCTGTGTATCTTGACCACCCCTGCATCACTGACAGAAACCTCTGCACAGGCGGCCACGTAGCTGCCAAAGCCCATGGTTTGCGCCAGCCCCCGGAAAACTTTTTGGCCGCCAATATCTCCTGCCGGCTTGCCCCAGCCAGCGCGTTCGGCCGCAGCGTTCAACACGGCAAGGTGCTTTGGGCTGCTGGCCATCAGTTTGCGGCGCAAAGCCAGCGGGTCCTGTTGGGTGGCGAAGGCGATTTCGTCGATAAACGATTCGAGGTAAACGGCGTTCTGATTCAGGTTGACGCCGCGCCAAAAACCGGCGGGCACATGCGGGTTACGCATGGCATGGTCAATCAGCAGGTTGGGAAAGCTGTAGCCAATCGATGCCTCGGGCCCCGACGCATTGAGGCCCTGAAACACCACAGGATCTTTGCCGTTGACGATGCTTTGCGGCGCGACTGTGGCCAAAATCGATTGGCCTGATATACGCATGTGCAGGCCGGTAATGTTGCCCTGGGCATCCAGCCCGGCGGTCATCTTGCACTGCGTGACCGGGTGATAGCGGCCATGCAGCATGTCCTCTTCACGTGACCAGAGCATTTTGATGGGCGTACCCGGCATTTCTTTGGCGATTGCTACGGCCTGACGCACATAGTCGGTCATGCCGCGTCGGCCAAAGCCACCGCCCAAATGCATTTTGTAGACATCGCATTGCGATGGGGTCAGCCCGGCGGCCTCGGCACAGGCTGCCAGCGCGGCTTCGCCGTTTTGTGTGGGTGTCCAGACTTCACAGCGCGTTGGCGTCCATTTCGCCGTGGCGTTCATGGACTCCATGGTCGCGTGGTTTTGGTACGGGTAGGAATACACCGCTTCAATTTTGCGTGCGCTGCCGGCAATGGCGGCGCGAGCGTCGCCATTTGAATTGCCCACCGCAGCCTCAGGTGCGTCAAGACCGGCCTTCAGGGTGGCTGCAATACTTTGACTGGAGATTTTTTCATTCGGGCCGTTGTCCCAAACGATGGGCAGCGCATCAAGTGCAGTTTTGGCGCGCCACCAGGTGTCTGCAACCACCGCCACAGCGCTGTCACTTACGCGCACCACCTTTTTGACACCAGGGCGTTTCTCAATCGCTGCAGCGTCAAAGCTTTTGAGTTTGCCGCCAAACACCGGGCAGTCTTTGATGGCGGCATTCAGCATGCCGGGCAGCACCAGATCAGCACCGTAGATCTGTTTGCCAGTGAGCTTGTCAATGGTGTCCAGCCTGGCTAGCCGCTTGCCAGCGAGCTTCCAGTCTTTCGGGTCTTTGAGGGTGACTGCTGCAGGTGGTGTTATTTTGGCGGCTGCGACGGCGACCTTGCCGTAGCTAGTGGTACGGCCTGTGGGCTTGTGCGTAATGACGCTGCTGGCGGCGCTGCATTCAGCCGCAGGTACCTTCCATTCGTCGGCCGCGGCTTGCACCAGCATCATGCGGGCAGTGGCGCCACCCTTGCGCATGTAGTCCTGTGACTCGCGTACGCCCCGGCTGCCACCAGTGCCAAAATTGCCCCACACGCGGCCTCTGGCCAGGCTTTGGCCTGGTGTTGGGTATTCGGTGCTGACCTTGGCCCAGTTGCAGTCGAGCTCTTCCGCTACCAGCTGGGCCAGGCCTGTCAGTGTGCCCTGGCCCATTTCGGAGCGGGCAATGCGGATGATGACGGTGTCATCTGGTTTGACGACGACCCAGGCATTCACCTCAGGCGCTTGCGTGCTTTGGGCAAGCGCAGCGCCTGTCAACGGTATGTGAAATGCCACCACCAGGCCGGTTGAGGCCGAAGCACCCAGAAACCCCCGACGTGACAGCTTGCCCGACGGCGTGAGTGCAATGGTGTTGGCGTTCATGTTGTGCTCCCATCGGTATGCTGAATGGCCAGCGCCGCACTTTTGGTATTACCTCCCTGGGCGACCACCTTGATGGCCGCACGCACCCGGTTGTAGGTGCCGCAGCGGCAAATATTGGTCATGGTCTGGTCGATGTCGGCATCTGTCGGGTTGGGCGTGGTTTTAAGCAGGGCTGCCGCAGCCATGATCATTCCGCACTGGCAATACCCGCATTGCGGAACATCCAGCGCAGCCCAGGCTTTTTGCAGCGGGTGCGAGCCGTCAGGCGAAAGCCCTTCAATAGTCACGATTTTCTCGGCAGCGCTGACCGTAGACACCGGTCGCACGCAACTGCGTGTCGGCACCCCATCAATGTGCACCGTGCAGGCACCGCACTGTGCAACGCCACAGCCATATTTGGTACCGGTTAGCCCAAGCTGCTCTCTGATGACCCAAAGTAGCGGCGTGTCGTCCTCCGCCACAACATCCCGCAACTTGCCATTGACGTTCAGTTTTGCCATCGCTGTCTCCTGTTGTTGCCGGAAAGGACCCATGGGTCCGCCCCGGTTCTGGCTCGGTTGATCAAAAAAGATGGTATCGCTACCCAAGCGACGTGCATCGGTGTCGAGGCTATACCTGACTAACCGGGTGAGAATGCAGATTGATGCCTATGGCGTCGGGCGGCAGCCTTGCACCAGACCAGGCACTATTTACCGCAAGAAGAGTTGCTCTTGGGTCAGCTTCTGGCTTTGAATTGCCGCTGGTGCCTGTTGCAGGACCTGCACCGGCTGCGCCTGAACGGGTAGACCCGCTGCACCATTGTCTGCACGGGACGCAACACGACGGGCACCGTCAAAACGCCCTTTCCAGTAAGCAAGGGTCATGCTTTCAACCCGCACCTCTGCGCCAGGCTTGGGGGAATGGATGAATTTGCCGTCGCCAACATAAATACCAACGTGACTGAAGGCCCGCTTCATGGTGTTAAAAAACACGAGATCACCGGGCTGCAAATCGTTTTTGTCGATGTTCTGGGTGGCAGCGGCTTGCTGCTCAGCGCGACGAGGAAGTATCAGGCCGATGCTTTGTTCGTACATTGCGCGAACAAAACCGCTGCAGTCAAAGCCGGTTTCAGCCGAATTGCCGCCACGTCGGTAGGGTACACCCAGAAAACCCATGGCATTAACCACCAGCTCGGACGCCTTGTTGCTGACAGACTGGCGAACCTGATCGATCTGGCCCAGGAGGCCCTTGTCAATCAGCAGTCTGTCCATATCGTCCCCCGGCGCCGACGGCGCTGCGTAAGAGCTGGCTGCAAACAATAGTGTTACAGCGAGAAAAAGTGAAGGGGCTTTTTGGCGCATGGGCTGCAGGATACTTGAAGGATCAGTCCTACGTCAAGCTCAAGTTGTTTCTTGATTACTACGCTAAATTATTGTTTTGTAACGATTTAATGCAAAAGTAGGTTCTTTTCTACTGCACGCTACCCGCCGTGTTGTGAGATAGTCAGGCATTACTTGAGGCATCCCGTGGGGCGAAAGTTTCTTATGACGTTGTCAAAAAATCGTGGTCAGAAGCCAAAAATAGAGCTGCTTAAACCAGGTGCCGGCTACTTTTGCTGGTGCCTGAATTTATTTTTTGGCGCCGTGCTGATGTGTTTGCTGTCGGGACAAGCTGCTACTGCGCAAGGCGTCACGACGCAGATCGTAGCCTCGGGTCTGCAAAACCCCTGGGCGCTGGCATTTTTGCCCGAGGGAAGGTTTCTGGTTACCGAGCGTAGCGGGCGGCTTCGCATGCTTGAGGCCACGGGAAAGCCGGGAGCGCCTATTACTGGTCTGCCGGTCATAGCATCTGGCGGCCAGGGCGGCTTGCTTGACCTGATTCTGGACAGCGATTTCGCGAGTAACCGGACGCTTTACTTTTGTTTTTCCGAGCCCGCGGCTTCCGGTAACGCAAACAGCACCGCGCTCGCTCGTGCGGCCTTGAGCACTGACCGCACGAGGCTGGAAGACGTCAAGATTATTTTCAGCCAGAAACCCAAGTTTGAAAGCAGCGCCCATTTTGGCTGCCGTATTGCTGAAAGCCGCAGCCCGGGCCCTGATGGCAAGGCAGATGGAAAGCTTTTCCTGACACTCGGAGACCGCTATTCACGCAAGGACGATGCCCAGACCCTGGGTAACCATCATGGCAAGGTTGTCCGCATTAACAAGGACGGTTCTGTCCCGAAAGACAACCCTTTTGTGGGTCGTGCCGGTGCCTTGCCGGAAATCTGGAGCTACGGCCATCGCAACTCCCAGGGGGCAGTATTTGCCCCCGACGGAAGCTTGTGGATGCACGAACATGGGCCACAGGGCGGCGATGAGATCAATCTGCCCAAGGCTGGCGCGAACTACGGCTGGCCGACCATTACTTACGGCGAGAACTACGGCGGCGGCAAAATTGGCGATGGCCTGACGGTAAAGAGTGGAATGGAGCAACCGCTGCATTATTGGACGCCATCTATTGCGCCTTCGGGAATGGCTTTTCTGACCAGTGACCGTTATGGCAAGGCGTGGCAGGGCAATCTTTTCGTGGGATCGCTCAAATTTGCGTACCTGAACCGGATTGAGCTGTCGACCCCGTTTGCGGGCAAGGTGGTGCGTGAAACCCGGCTTGCCGCGGATGTGGGTGAAAGGATTCGCGATGTACGCCAGGGCCCCGACGGTCTTCTATATATGCTTACCGATAGCAATAACGGAAAGCTGATACGGCTGCTGCCGCAGTAGGTTTCAGGTGCCAAGGCTCAGCTTCTGGGCAAAGTACGAATATGGTGCGGGCTCTTTTGGCTGCTCATCTCCCGCAAGACCTCCTCAAGTTCTTCCAGCATCACACCCGAGCTAGCTTTTGGCTCCAGAATTTCACGCACAACGATTTGAAACTGGAGCTCAGAACCGCGCAATCCCCACTCACCAGCGCGTAAACCCTGTGCAAGAATTTTGGTGGCAAGCTCTGTACCCGCACCTTCAGCGATACCTTCTGCCATCACGCAAAAACGGTTTCCCGACAGGCGCGCTGCCGCATCTTGCGGCCTGAGGGAATTTGCAATCGCCCTGGCGGCGGCCAGAATCACCGGCTCGGCGTTTTCCAGGTTCTGCTCTCGTACGATCTTGTCAATATTTTCAATGCGTACCAGCACCAGTGCGCATGCGTAGCCGAGGCTTCGCGACCGGATAAGGGCGCCGTCAACCCTGTCAAAAAATATGCGAGGCGTGGCCAGACCCGTTAGAGGGTCGGTTCGTTCCCGGGCTTCAACGCGAAGGGCATTTTCAGTCCGTGATCTGCTGAGCCAGACCATGCCCAAATACGTCGAGATCGAAAAGACGGAAAGTGCTGCAAGGCTGATTACCTCAGGCGCCATGTGTTTCACATCAGATACCAACGACTTCCAGGCCAGCCACTGCCCGACCATGGCAACTTGCCCCGCTGCCAGCCAGTAAATCCATGGCTGATGTTGACTCCATGTCCGAAAGAGATACCAGACTGTTATGCCAGCCCAGGGCAGGAGCACCCAGGTTAGGTGTTTGTCTGGCAGCAGCCCGGTAGCTGCTACCAAGACCAATACAACTGAAACAATTCGCAAGCTGATGGCGGGGCGCCGCATGGCACCCGTGAAACCGGTACTGACCCGTAGCGCCTGCGAAGCAAAAGCGAGCTGCATGACCCACAGGGTAGTAGACAACTGCGGCGGATGGTCTCCGACAGCCTGGGCCGATAGGCCGGCTACCAGTGCCCCAGCGTGCCACCACAGCATGGGTTCGCGATAGGCATACCCGACGACAAGGCTGAGCAGTGCTATCAAAATACACACGCCAGCGAAAGCACCGCTCAAGTAGATGGGAATGCTTGAGCTAAGTGGCATGAGACGCATCCCCATGCGGAAAATTGAAGCCAGGCACATTGCGACAAGCGCGCAACCCGTCGGTGGCGTGCCCGTGCACCTTGCTTTTGCGTGGCGTGATCATCCGGGTTAGTTTCTCATAAGCCAATAAAAAAACCGTTGCCAAAGTTCACATCATCACAAAGACAAAAAGACACGGCCATAAACCTGCGGGTGTCTGCTGCCCCAGTGAATTTCGCATGTGCGCCGCTTTGCAGCCGGGGCAGTTATCATGCACCAATGTTGTCCATGCGCTCCTGGCGATCCCTCGTGATCCGCACCAACCGGTCAGCGCAGCACTGGTTGTCCGAATGGTGGCGTCTGCTGTACCTCGGTGCAGTCATTCTGGTTCTTGCCCTTTCTCCCTCCAGTTACAGCCGTAAAAGCAGGGGTGTTCTGGCGTACCACCTTTACTCCAACACTGCGCCAATATTGATGGGTTTCACAGTACTGTGCGCGCTGATAAGTCTTGTGCTGACACGAATAGTTACCGCTACTGCATTGAGCTATGGCTTGTCCCAATATGCATTGCAGGTGGTCATCAGGGTCCTCGTGCTCGAGCTGATACCTTTGACGGCAGCACTGTTTGTTGCGCTGCGCTGCACTATTCCCGATGGGGCCGAGTTGGCCGAGCTGCAGGCCAGAGGTGATCTTGATGCCCTGCGCGAACAAGGTATTGACCCGGTTCACCGTGAGGTGCTCCCCCGGGTTGTGGCTGGCATTTTTTCAACGGTTACCCTGGCTGTTCTGAGTTGTGTGGTCGCCCTGCTTGTTGCGTATCTTGCCGTGTATGGTTTCAGGTTGTCGGGGCTGGCCGCTTACACACGCCTTTTCGGGCAGGTCTTCAATCCCGCCGTGACGCTGATCTTTTGCCTGAAAACGGTGTTCTTCAGCCTTGCAGTTTCCCTTATACCGATGGCTTCAGCGCTTTACGGCATGGCCGACAGCACGAACCGAACCAGTGCCGAAATGCGCGGGCTGGTGCGCATGTTTGCGGTTATCTTGCTGATTGAAGTGTTATCGCTCGTCGGCAACTACTACTAAAGCCAGAATTGAAACCAGAGTTTTGGACTATCCGGAAAGAAGCCTCAAGCCCATGAGTGACCCGCAGGACCCCTTGTTGACCCCCCCACGCGGCCCGACCGCATCGCCCACGCAGCACCTTGAGTTCAAGGCTGTGTTGCTGCTGGCTTTCATGCTGCTGATGGTGGTCAGCGCTGCACTTTATGTGATGTATTCACGCGGTGTTTTTGAAAGTAACCAGAAGCTGGTTTTGGTGGCCGATGATTCCGAGGGCGTGGTGGTGGGCATGGACCTTACATTTTCGGGTTTTCCGATTGGCCGCGTGCGGCGTATCGAGCTGGCAGACGACGGCAAGGCCCGTATCCTGCTGGATGTGGCGAGCAAAGACGCGCACTGGCTGCGTGAATCCAGTGTGTTTACCCTGGTGCGCGGTCTGGTCGGCAGCACCAATATCCGCGCCTACAGCGGCTTGCTGACTGACCCGGCGCTGGCTGATGGCGCAGTGCGCACCGTATTGCAGGGTGATGCGGCAGGTGAAGTGCCCAAACTGATTGCGGCAGCCAAAGACCTGATTGAAAGCTTGAGCAGCCTGACCAGTCGACAGGGCGCTTTGGGTGCCAGCCTGGGCAACCTGCAGACCCTGACCGCCAAAATCAATGGGCCGGGCGGTGCGCTTACGGTGTTGCTGGGGGGTGAAGAGCAGGCCAAAAAAATCGTGTTCACGCTTGACCGTACCAACGCCTTGCTGGCCCGGCTTGACGGTGTGATGCTCAAGGTAGATGGGCTGGCCGCCAAAGCCGACACCCAGGTGTTTGGCGACAAGGGCGTGATGCCGGAAACCCGCGCTACTGTGGTGCAGCTCAATGCCTTGTTGGCCGATACCCGCAACAGCCTGAAAAAAGTAGATGCTGTTCTGGTTGAAGCACAGGCTGTCGGTGCCAACGCGCGTGAGGCCAGCAACGACCTGGGCGCTTTGCGCGGCGAGGTTGAATCGAGCCTGCGCAAGGTCGATGGCCTCGTCAATGAAATCAACCGCAAGTGGCCGTTTGCCCGCGATACCGAGGTCAAGTTGCCATGAAGGTTTTATTTTTCACAAGCATGACTTTACATTGCCGGCGCTTCACCCGCGTCGCCTGGCTTGCAGGGCTCTGCCTGCTGCTGGCGGCATGTTCTTCAGCGCCAAAACCAGCCGACTGGCAGCTTGAAGCCAAAGGCGCGATGGACCGGTCTGTTGCGGCCTATCTTGAAGGCAACTCGCGCGTTGAGGCGGTCGAGCTTGCCCGGGCCAGAAGCGAAATCTCCAGCACTGGGCGTATTGACCTGATGGCCAGGGCTGAACTGCGGCATTGCGCCAGTCATGTGGCCAGCCTCGTGTTTGAGCCCTGCACCGGGTTTGATAAATTGCGGCAAGACGCAGCGCCGGCAGAGCGCGCCTACGCCGACTACCTTGCCGCAAAGCTTCTGCCTGCAGATGCTGCCTTGCTACCACCCCAGCAACGCGCGGCTCTGGCGGGTGGTGACGAGGCCGTCAAAAGTATTGCTGACCCGCTGTCGCAACTGGTGGCCGCCGGTGTGGCGCTGCAGGCAGGCCGCGCCAGCCCGGCAGTGATTCAGCTGGCAGTCGATACCGCGTCAAGCCAGGGCTGGCGCAGGCCGCTGCTGGCCTGGCTGGGTGTGCAACTGGCACGGGCTGAAAAAGCCGGCGCCGGTGATGAGGCTGCCCGCTTGCGCCGCCGTATCGAGCTGACGCAGGGCGACATCAAGGCCGTGCGTTAACCCGATGACAGATGCTCCAGGAGGCAAGCCGTCCAGCGCAGCCCTGAGCCCGTCGACCATTGCAGTCGCAGGTGCCCTGGCGCTGGCAGCGGCCATGGGAATAGGGCGTTTCGCCTTCACACCACTGCTGCCCATGATGCTGAGCGACGGTGTGATTGACCTGCCAGCCGCCAGCTGGCTGGCCAGCGCCAACTATCTGGGCTACTTGCTGGGTGCCCTGTTATGTACCTTCCAGCCGTGGATATGGCGACGCATTGGCGGCTTGCCGCAGGTGGCCGCCTCCAACTGGGTGCGTGGTGGCCTGATTGCTACCTGCGTCCTGACGCTGGGCATGTCCATGCATGTGCCTGCCTTGTGGCCTTTGCTGAGATTCGCCTCGGGCGTAGCGAGTGCTTTTGTTTTTGTGTTTACCTCGGGCTGGTGCCTGGCCCAGCTTGCCAGGCACGGTGCCAGCGCCCTGGGTGGCGTCATGTTTACCGGGCCCGGCGCTGGCATTGCATTGAGTGGACTGTTTGCCAGTGGTATGGTTGCCATGCACTGGACAGCCGCTGCGGGCTGGTTGATCTTCGGCGCGCTGGCGGTCGTACTTACGGCCCTGGTGTGGCGTACTTTCAGTCAGGGTGCCAAAGACGAAGCGGCGGTACCGGTGACCGGTGAGGCCCTTGCCAGGCCCGCGACTACTGCAGTACCTCCAGCTTATCCGGCAGCAAGTCGCAATCAGATGCTTTTGCTGGCGCTGGCCTATGGGCTGGCAGGATTTGGCTACATCATCACCGCAACATTTTTGCCGGTTATTGCCCGCCAGGCCTTGCCCGGCTCAGTCTGGCTGGACATGTTCTGGCCGCTGTTTGGTTTGGGCGTCGTGCTTGGGGCCTTGCTGTCGACGCGCATACCGCTGGGCGGAGACCTTCGCCATTTGCTGGCGGCCAGCTATTTTGTGCAGGCCTTGAGCATTGGTATCAGTATCTGGAGCCCGACGCTGGCAGGTTTTGCGCTTGGCAGCTTGCTGCTGGGTCTTCCGTTTACCGCGATTACGTTTTTTGCCATGCAGGAAGTCAGGCGCTTGCGCCCCTTGACTGCTGCGAGCTACATGGGCCTGCTTACTGCGATGTATGGCATAGGTCAAATTGCTGGTCCGCCGCTGGTGGCGGTACTACTGCGCCGCAGCGCATCGCTTGGGGCCGGCTTCACACTGTCGCTGGAGATTGCAGCCAGTGCGCTGGTGCTTGGCATGCTGATGTATGT
>JANOCP010000197.1:0-2216 GCA_031412235.1 Polaromonas sp. | reverse complement strand
GGCGTTGGCGGCGCTGACCTCAAATGCCACCGGCTTGTTATTGGCCGTGGCCTTGTCCGAAAACGACATGGCGCCGCCCTCAAGCTGCAGCTCATTAATCGCCACAGCCCAGGACGGGGCGCTGGCTTTGGTGGCGGCTGTGGTGGGTGGCGGTGGCGCTTTGGCTGGGGAAGCGTTGGCAACATGGCCTACCATCCAGCGCTCAAACATCCAGCGTTTGTCGGCATCGCGCTCTACCAGCGCCTTGGGCTGGCTCAGCTGCATCTTCGCCGCCTTGAACGTCTGGCCGGGCACGTCGATGTCTATGCCCGCCACATCGACCCGCTTGACGGACACCAGCGACACCTTGCCCTGGGCCAGTTGCACATCGCGCAGGGCAATTTGTGGAGCGGTAATTTGCAGCGCTTGGGCTTTATCGGCTGTGCTGCCGCTTGCGGCCTTCCAGTCAATGCCCATTTCGGCGTCGAGCTGGCCATTTAGCGCGGGCAGCAAAAACTGGCCGATATATTTGGCCGCCATGTTCAGGGGCCACGACGCCAGCGTGGCCGTGACTTGCGCGGCCTGGTCGGTCGCCTTGCCGGTAAAGCTTAAAAGTGCAGCGGTATCAAGCGGGCCTGCATCCAGGCCAAGAGAGCCCTTGAACTGCAGCGGTGCGCTGGCCACAAAAGGCAGGGCGATGGCCGACGCATCCAGCGACAGCTTGGCAAGAGCGACCTGTGCGGGCGTCACCAGCGACTCGTCCAGCCAGTTCACCCGGCCTGAGCGTACTGAAACGCTGGCAATTTGCACTTTCCAGGGCGTGGCGGACTGCATGGGCTGGGTGGGTTGAACAGGCGCCGCAGGTGGGCTTTGAGTCGCTTTTTTAGGGTCTTTTATGCTCTCTGCCCATGTTTTACGGGCATCATTAGCTATGCTTTTGGTAGCAGACGCGTCAGCTGATGCCAGCAGGTTCAAGCGCCCTGCCCGGTCCCGCGTGATGCTGAGCGTGGGTGACGTGAGCTCTACGGCCGACAGCTTGACGGATTGCTCCAGCGGGCGAATGTCTTCCATGCTGATGCGCAGCTGGTCAAACGCCAGCAACTCCTTGCCGGTTTTGTTGCTGCCCGGGTTGCCCATCAAACGCACCTTGTTTGCGGAAACGACGCCAGAAACCCTGACCACCGTGGCCGGCGTTTGCTCAAAAGCCACTTTGGCATCGACATTGAGCACCGCGCTTTGCAGCCTGACAGGCAAACTGGCCGGAATGTAGGCCAGGTAGGGGCTCAGGTCTAAGTCGCTGAGCTTGAGGGTGGCGTCTGTCTTGCGCGTCTGGGCAAAGGGTGTCCCCTCGGCGGCGCTGTCAAACGGACTGCCGTTGAGCTTGAAGGCCAGGCGCGGCGAGGTCTTGATCTCAAGCTTGGACTGCAGGTTGCTTAAAAACGGAACGGACAGGGTCAAATCGCGCAGCGCATGGGTTTTGCCCGCCGGCAGGTCGTTGAAGTCCACCTGGCCCCCCGTGAGCACGAGGTTGTACAGGGCAAACCGGGTCGGGTCGCTGGCAGGCTGGCTATCTGCCGGTTTGAGCCTGGCAAGCACATCGTCAATGTCATACCGCCCGTCGGCCAGTCGGGTAAGGGAGGCCACCGGGTCACTGACTTCAAGGGCATTGACCACGGGGGCAAGCCTCAGCAGAGACGACAGTTCTGCATCTATATAGATACGTCCGATTTTCAGCTGCTGGCTCTGGGGGGCTGCTGGGTTCGGGCTTTCGGCTTTTGAGATCGCTAGATCGGTAATCGCAAGCTCCAGCGACCAGGGCTTGAAGTCCACCGCCCCTACCGTAACCTGGCGGCCCAGCTTTTCAGAAGCGAGTTTTTCTATCTGCGACCTGGCAATCGACGGCACCACAGCATAGGCCAGGCCCCAGATCACCACTACGCTGCAAACCGCCCATGCCGCGCGGCGAATCCATTTGTTGTTTTGTAAGGCATTTGTCATCGCCCAGAGTTTTTAACGCCGGGCGAAAAAGGTCAATGCCTGATTTGCGGTCTGTTGGAAAGTTGGTAAGGCCCAAATAAAAACCCCGGCCAGCAGAACCGGTCGGGGTTGGCGGCGGGCGTTGAAGCTCATGCCGTCGGGTTTCGCACCGGGGAGATGAATCGTCCCGCAGTGCTATGGACGCAATTGATTGCCTCCAGTTTTACCAGGGGTGGTTACCCGGTAGGTGCCTGACTGAA
>JANOCP010000196.1:0-2999 GCA_031412235.1 Polaromonas sp. | reverse complement strand
ACAGGTATCACCGAGGCACCCGAGCACCCGTTCCGCATCATCGCGTGCAAGACAACTGTTACGGCCTGCTGAAAGCCGCCAGTTTGGCTCCTGTTGCAGCGGGGCTGCGGAGTTTTGAACCCTCCGGAGCCGAAAAGTAGCCTGACTTAGTGTCAAAAAGCCTGCTTGCCCAATGAATACGGTATCAGTATGCTACATATTTGGTAGCACGAAATACCATACATCAAACCACCCGGCTGGCCTCAAGCCCGGCCCGAACCTTGTCCAGGGTGATCGGAAACTCCCGTACCCGCACGCCGGTGGCGTTGTAGACCGCGTTCGCTACCGCAGCACCTGCGCCGCAGATACCCAGCTCGCCGACGCCCTTGATTTTCAAAGGGTTGGTTTTGTCGTCCACCTCGTTTAAAAAATAAACGTCGATTTTGGGGGCGTCGGCGTGTGAGGGAACATGGTATTCGGCCAGGTCGTGGTTGACAAAGTGGCCGTCGCGCTTGTCGATCACCGCGTCTTCATGCAGCGCCGAGCCCATGCCCCAGATCATCGCGCCACTGATTTGGCTTTTGGCGGTTTTCTCGTTCAGGATTCGACCTGCGGCAAACACGCCCAGCAGGCGACTCACACGAATTTCCCCGGTGTCGATATTCACGCGCGCTTCAGCAAAATGCGCACCATAGGCCTGCTGCGAAAACTGTTTGGCCATCGCACCTGGTGCAATCTCGCCGCTGGCCTGGATGCCAAGCGTGCCAGCCAGCGCCCCCAGGGTTTCGCTTTTGCCAGCGCCGGATATGCTGCCGTTGGCAAATGTCGCCTCAATAACCTTGATGCCCATTTTGGTGGCCAGCTTTTCGCGCAAGTTGGTGCAGGCATCAAACAGGCCCGAGCCTGCACTGGCTGCGCCCCACGAGCCGCCGGAGCCCGGCGTGGCCGGAAAGTTGCTGTCGCCCAACTCCATGCGCACCCGATCAATGGGCAGGCCCATCATCTCGGCGGCAATCTGGCTGAAGACCGTGTAGCTGCCCGTGCCGATGTCGGTCATGGCCATCTTCACCGTAAGCAGGCCTTCGCGGTTCAAGGCCACATCGCATTTCGAAGGCATCATCACATTCGAGCGAATCGAAGCCGCCATGCCCATGCCGACCAGCCAGCGGCCGTCGCGCTTTTGGGCGGGCAGGGCGCTGCGCTGGTTCCAGCCAAAGCGCGTTGCGCCGTCTTTCATGCAGGCAACCAGGTTGCGGCTTGAAAAGGGGATTTTTTTATCCTGGTCTTGCGCAGGCTCGTTGCGCAGGCGCAGCTCAATCGGGTCAAGCCTGAGCTTTTCGGCCAGCTCGTCCATGGCCACTTCTAGTGCCAGCATGCCCACGGCTTCACCCGGTGCGCGGGTTGAATCTGACACTGGCAAATCGAGTTTGGCCAGATAGTGCGGTGTGTAGCGCGCCGGCGCGGCATAAAGCAGCCGGGTCTGCAGGGCGGAAGGCTCGAAAAAATTGTCGTAACGCGCACCGTTCGACCAGGCCTCGTGGCCCACCGCTGCCAGTTTTCCATCAACGGATGCACCCAGGCGCAGGCGCTGCACGGTGTCGCTGCGGTGGCTGGTGACATGAAACATCTGCTGGCGCGTCAGCGCGGTTTTTACCGGGCGGCCCAGCGCACGTGCCGCCAGGGCTGACAAAATCACGTCGCCATAAATCGGCAACTTGCTGCCAAAGCCGCCGCCGATGTAGCGGCTGACCACACGTACGTTGCCCAGCGGTATGCCGAGGGTTGACGCCACGCCTTGTTGTGCGCTGTTAATCAACTGCGCCGAGCAATGCACGGTCAGCTTGTTACCTTCCCAATAGGCCAGTGTGGCAGGCGGCTCCATCGGCGCGGCAGCCTGGGCAGGCGTGGAGAAACGGCCATCTACTGTCACGGCTGATGCAGCAAACGCTTTGTCAAAGTCATCTTTTGATCCATCAATCAGCGCTTCACCAAAAAATGAGGTTTGCAGCTCACTCTTTGCCTCGCGGCCTTGCATGACGTGCTCACCGGGCAGTTTTGCATAGGCAATGGTGATGAGTTTTGACGCCGAGCGGGCTTGTTCAAAAGTGCTGGCGACCACAAACGCTACCGGCTGGCCGTAATAGTTGACCTTGCTGGAGCCGAGCTGTGGAATGGAGCGAGCGTAGCGGTCGGGCAAATCAATGGGCCCCCACGCCGCTTGTTTGGGTGCATTGAGATGGGTCATCACCAGGAGCACGCCTGGCGCGTTTTCGGCGGCGCGGGTGTCTATGCCGCTGACCATGCCGTTTGAAATCGTGGCTTGCACGATGTATCCATAAGCGGCTGCTGCGCCGCCCTCAACCATTTCATGCGCAAACGGTGCTTTGCCCATGACTTTCAGGCGGCCGTCTACACGGTCGACGGCTTTTCCCATCAGGCCCTGGCGGTTTTCGTCAAGGGCGTTGCGGGGTGCGGGTGCGTTCATCTGCATTTGTGGCTCCAGTGATTCGTGTTTTCAAGCATCAGTCAGGACGGCCCGCAATGTGCTGCGCACCAAGGGGATTTTGAAATCGTTGTGCCCAAAGCCGCGTGCACCTTGCAGCACCTCGTCAGCCGCGGCACGTGCAGTGGCCGGGTTGAGGGTGGCACCTGCCAGGACTTGCTCGGCCTCCAGCACCCGCCACGGCCGGTGCGCCAGTCCGCCAAAGGCCAGTTTGGCTGATCGCACCGTCGCCCCTGAAGCGTCAATGATGGCTGCTACCGAGACGGTGGCAAACGCATATGAAGCGCGGTCACGCACCTTGCGGTAAATGTGCAAACCCGGCAGTGGCGGCGGCAAGGTCACCGCCGGAAGCATCACTCCACGGTGCAGGCTGGTGTCAATATGTGGCGTGGTGCCGGGCAGCAGGTAGAAGTCTGCAATCGGTATCACGCGCCTGGCCCCGCTGGATGCGATGGTTTCAACCTGCGCGTCAAGCACGCGCATTGCCACTGCCATGTCGGAAGGGTGGGTGGCAATA
>JANOCP010000195.1:0-12278 GCA_031412235.1 Polaromonas sp. | reverse complement strand
AAACGACTGGCCTTCGTGCATTTGCAGCTCGCCCGTCCACTCAAACACCTTGCAAAAGTTAAGCCGTACCAGCGCATGCGGGTAGTCCACCAGCTCAACCTTCCACGCATGAACGGCGACGATGGTGAGACCAATTTCTTCTATCAGCTCGCGCCGCAGGGCCTGCTCTACCGTTTCGCCCCGCTCCAGCTTGCCGCCGGGAAATTCCCAGTAGCCCTCATAGACCTTGCCGGGCGGGCGTGAGGTGAGCAAAAAATCGCCGTCAGGCCGGACCAGTACGCCGACGGCGACATCAACCACCTTGCGGTCAGCGCCGCCCTCGCGCGGGCGTTCAGCGTCGGCGACCAGCACACTCATGTCGAACTGTCGGGCACCTGATCGGAAGGGGCAGCAGCCAAGGCCGCAGCAGCTGGCCGCTGATAGGCGCCAATTGCAGGCGCCGTGACGGGCCGGCTGGCGGTATCGCGCCCGGCGTAGTCACGGGCGAACTGGTAGGCGACGCGGCCGCTGCGCGAGCCGCGCTCCAGCGCCCACACGAGGGATGCCGGTCTGGCCGTTGCAATCGCATCAGCGCCCACGCCAAAAGACGCCAGCCACTGCGCCACGATGGTCAGGTACTCGTCCTGGCTGAAGGGGTAGAAGCTGACCCACAGGCCAAAGCGCTCGGACAGCGAAATCTTTTCTTCCACCACCTCACCCGGATGCACTTCGCCGTCATCGCTGTGCGTGTAGGTGAGGTTTTCCGTCATGTACTCGGGCAGCAGGTGGCGGCGGTTGCTGGTCGCGTAAATCAGCACATTGGGCGTGGCTGCGGCCACCGAGCCGTCGAGGATGGACTTGAGCGCCTTGTAGCCGGGTTCACCCTCTTCAAAGCTCAGATCATCGCAAAAGACGATGAATTTCTCGGGCAGGTCACACACGACATCGACGATGTCTGGCAGATCAACCAGGTCAGCCTTGTCGACCTCAATCAGCCGCAGGCCCCGCGCTGCGTATTCATTGAGGCAGGCCTTGATGAGCGAGGACTTGCCGGTACCCCGCGCGCCCGTCAGCAGCACGTTGTTGGCCGGTTTGCCCAGCACAAACTGTTCGGTGTTGCGCCGTATTTTTTCCTTCTGGTCCTCGATTTCCTTGAGGTCATCCAGTCTCATGTGGCCGATATGGCGAACCGGCTCCAGCGAGCCGTGGCCCGAGCTGCGCTTGCGGTAGCGGTAGGCGACGGAGGCGCTCCAGTCAGGTGCCGTAAGCGGTTGCGGCAGCACGGATTCGATCCGCACCATCAGGGCCTCGAAGCGGGTAATCATGCGTTCAAAATGCTCGTTCATGATCTGTAATCCGCGTTGATTTTCACGTAGTCATAGGAAAGATCGCAGGTCCAGACGGTGTCAGAAGCTTCGCCGCGACCCAGCACCACGCGCACCGTGATTTCGCTTTGCTTCATCACGCGCTGGCCGTCAGCCTCAACATAATCAATATGCCGGCCGCCGTTTTTGGCGACCAGCACGTCATCGAGGTACAAGTCAATTTTCGTCTGGTCAAGGTCATCAATACCGGCGTAACCGACTGCCGCCAGGATGCGGCCCAGATTGGGGTCGCTGGCAAAAAATGCAGTTTTAACCAGAGGGGAATGCGCAATCGCATAGGCCACCTTGCGGCATTCCTCGCCGATTTTTCCACCCTCAACCACGATGGTGATGAACTTGGTGGCTCCTTCGCCATCGCGGACTATCGCCTGGGCCAGCTGGCGCGCAATGTCGAGCATGGCCGAGCGCAATGCTTTGCCATCGGCGCTGTCGAGCGATGTGACGGGTGCGTGTTTAGCCTTGTTACTGGCAATGACCACAAAGGAGTCGTTGGTCGAAGTATCACCATCCACCGTCACGCGATTAAACGAGCCCTCAGCCAGTTCAGTCGCCAGTTGCGCCATGACCGATTGCGACACACACGCATCGGTAGCCATAAAACCAAGCATGGTCGCCATATTGGGACGAATCATGCCCGCTCCCTTGCTGATGCCGCTAATGGTGACGACCACACCGCCGAGTGTGATGCGACTTGAAAAAGCCTTGGCCACGGTATCGGTGGTCATGATGGCTTCGGCAGCGTTGGCCCAGTTGTTTTCTTTCGCGTCGGCAATGGCAGCTGGCAGACCTGCTGCGATGCGCTCATGCGGCAATGGCTCCATGATCACGCCAGTTGAAAACGGCAGGATTTGTTCAGGCGCCAGATTGAGTTCTCTAGCCAGAGCAATGCAGCTGGCCAGTGCGCGGCTCAGGCCGTCTTCACCCGTGCCAGCATTGGCATTGCCGGTGTTGATAAGCATGGCCCGAATACCGAAACTTTGGCCATCATTTTTTGCCAGGTGCTCACGGCAGATTTGTACCGGCGCAGCGCAAAACCTGTTTTGTGTGAACACCGCACCAACCGATGCGCCCTCTTCAAGCAGCAATACAGCCAGGTCTTTGCGATTGGCCTTGCGTATGCCTGCTTCGGTGATGCCCCAGCGTACGCCGGGAACAGGATATAGCTCGGCCACCGGGGTGGCAGTGAAATTAACAGGCATCTTTGCACTCCAATAAAACGAAAACGTGTGTTACAGCCTCAGCACTCCCTTCGCACTCCGAAGGCAGGCATTTGCAAACTAGGCTTCGGTGCGATATTGCTGAATCCAGGCCCTTAGCAGACCGGCATCTGGTCTGGCAGACAGCGCTACATTGACTGACTTGATGACTTCGACGGGTAGATCCCACCACCTCAGCTGAAGCAACAGATCAATTATTTCGTCGTCAAATCGTTTTTTTATAACTTTTGCAGGGTTGCCGCCGACAACCTCGTAGGGCAACACGTCTTTCACAATATTCGAATTGGCCGCCAGTACCGCCCCACTGCCTATAGTGACGCCCGACATGATGGAGACGCCATGGCCTATCCAGACGTCATGCCCAATCACCACATCGCCATTGCTATACGGGTTGCCAAGAATGCCCTGCCCGCCAAGCTCATCGAGAAACACGTGGCCAAAAGGAAATGTGGTGACCCAATCGACTCTGTGGTTGCCACCCAGAAAAACCACTACAGCTGACGCTATTGAACAAAACGAGCCGATCGACAGCGAAGACCCTTCACCCCATTGCCGGATGCTCATGTTCTCAAAACCATAACTGAACCGGCCCAGCGAAACAGGGCTATTGCCCACACTACCGGTTTTTGACAAGTCATTGCCGCTCATTGGGAATCGCCAGTCTTCATGCGAAAGGGGAACCCTCTTTTAACTTAGCTTGCCGTGGCAGTGCTTGTATTTTTTGCCCGAACCGCATGGGCACGGGTCGTTGCGGCCAACAGGAGGCAAGTTGGCAGCGGGCGGCAAAAACAGTGGCCGTCTCTGTGATGCTTCATTGAGCGTGGTTTCCACTTCGCCGGTTTCGGTCGGTGCGGTGTAAGTCACGTTGGCAATACGCTCTGCCCGGCTTTCCATTTCTTCAGCGGCTTGTTCAAGCTGCTCGCTGGACTGGATCTTGACCGTCATCAGCACCTTGGTGACTTCATTTTTAACGCTGTCGAGCAATTGCCCAAACAACTCAAACGCTTCCCGCTTGTACTCCTGCTTAGGCTGCTTTTGCGCGTATCCGCGCAGGTGAATGCCCTGACGCAAATAGTCGAGCGAGCTCAGGTGTTCGCGCCAGTGCGTGTCAATGCTTTGTAAAAGCACGATGCGTTCGAACTGAATAAAGTTTTCTTCGCCGATTTTTTCAACCTTGTTGGCAAACGCTGCGTTGGCCGCGCTGATGACCTTTTCAAGAAGGTCTTCATCGGTGATGGTCGAGGCATTCTCAAGTTCATTGACCAGCGGCACCTCAATTTGCCACTCATCAAGCAGTACCTTTTCAAGGCCGGCCAAATCCCATTGCTCCTCAACGGTTTCGGCAGGCACGTACTGGCGCACCAGATCAGTGAAGCAGCCCTCGCGCAGCGATGCGATCTGGCTGGCCAGACTGGTCGCATCCATGATGTCATTGCGCTGCTGGTATATCACCTTGCGCTGGTCGTTGGCCACGTCATCGTATTCAAGCAACTGCTTGCGCACATCAAAATTGCGGGCTTCAACCTTGCGCTGGGCCGACTCGATGCTGCGCGTGACGATGCCGGCTTCGATCGCTTCGCCGTCAGGCATCTTCAGCCGTTCCATGATGGCCTTGACGCGATCACCCGCAAAAATGCGCATGAGCGGGTCATCAAGACTCAGGTAAAAACGCGACGAACCGGTGTCACCCTGCCGGCCGGAACGACCACGCAACTGGTTGTCAATACGGCGTGATTCATGGCGCTCAGTCGCAATAATGCGCAGACCACCGAGGGTTTTGACCTGCTCGTGTTCTTGCGCCCATTGCGCACGCAAACGGGTGATTTCGGCCTCTTTGGCAGCGGCATCAAGCGACTCGTCTGCGTCAACGCCTTCGATCAGCTTTTCGACATTGCCGCCAAGCACGATATCAGTCCCCCGGCCAGCCATGTTGGTGGCAATGGTGATCATTTTGGGGCGACCGGCCTGTGCCACGATATCGGCTTCACGCGCATGCTGCTTGGCATTGAGCACCTGGTGCGGCAGGTTTTCCTTGACCAGCAGCTCGTCAATGATCTCCGAGTTCTCAATTGACGTGGTCCCGACCAACACGGGCTGTCCGCGCTCGTAACATTCGCGAATATCCTTGATGGCCGCTTCGTACTTTTCACGCGTGGTTTTGTACACGCGATCGAGCTGGTCATCACGCTTGCTGAGGCGGTTGGGCGGTATGACCGTGGTCTCAAGGCCGTAGATTTCCGAGAACTCGTAGGCTTCGGTATCGGCAGTACCCGTCATGCCCGCCAGCTTGTTGTACAGGCGGAAATAGTTCTGGAAAGTAATCGATGCAAGCGTCTGGTTTTCAGCCTGGATCTGCACGCCTTCCTTGGCTTCAACGGCCTGGTGCAAACCATCGCTCCAGCGACGACCCGACATCAGGCGGCCGGTGAACTCGTCAACAATCACAATTTCTTTACCTTCTTCGCCGTCCTGAACCACATAGTGCTGGTCGCGGTGATACAGATGGTTGGCCCGCAGCGCTGCATACAGGTGATGTACCAGCGTGATGTTAGCCGGGTCATACAGCGTTGCGCCCTCCGGAATAAGTCCCAGATTGAACAAAATGCGCTCGGCGTTCTCATGGCCCTGCTCGGTCAAAAAGACCTGGTGCGTTTTTTCGTCAAGCGTAAAGTCCCCAGGTTTGGTCACGCCTTCACCAGTGCGCGGGTCGGCTTCACCCTCCTGCTTGGTCAGCAGGGGCACCACCTTGTTCATGGCGATGTACATCTCGGTATGGTCTTCAGCCTGCCCGCTGATGATCAGCGGCGTGCGCGCTTCGTCGATCAAAATCGAGTCCACCTCGTCGACGATGGCGAAATTCAGGCCACGCTGCACGCGATCAGCAACTTCGTAGACCATGTTGTCACGCAGGTAGTCAAAACCGTATTCGTTGTTGGTGCCGTAAGTGATGTCACAGCGATATGCAGCCTGTTTTTCTTCACGCGGCATGTTGGGCAGGTTGATGCCCACGCTCAAACCCAGAAAGTTGTAGAGCTTGCCCATCCAGCGTGCGTCACGGTTTGCCAGGTAGTCATTGACCGTCACTACATGCACGCCCTGCCCGGTCAATGCATTGAGGTACACCGGCAAGGTAGCCGTAAGGGTCTTGCCTTCACCTGTGCGCATTTCAGAGATTTTGCCGTTATGCAGCGACATGCCCCCCAGCATCTGCACATCAAAGTGGCGCATCTTCATGACACGTTTGCTGCCTTCCCGTACTACTGCAAAGGCCTCTGGAAGAATGTCATCGAGTGCTTCACCAGCGGCCACACGGGTTTTGAATTCTTCGGTTTTAGCGCGTAATTGTTCGTCGTCAAGCTTTTCGTACTGCGTCTCCAGCGCATTGATACGCTCGACGGTTTTGCGGTAAGTTTTAAGCAGCCTGTCATTGCGGCTACCGAAGATTTTGGTGAGGATGTTGGAGGCCATAAATGCGAGGCCGCCGTGCAACCCCCATGAGTTGGCAATGCGGCCGAAATCCCTTGTTGAATACGAACTTAGGTGTAGGCGCTGTCAGTTAGTTCAACTGTGCGCAAACCTCGTATTTTACCTCGACAGGGGAGTTACTTTGAAGACTTGACCTGAGCGCCCTGCGCCAACGGTTTTTCACTGCTTATGGCCATCTGCCCGGCAGGCAATCGTTGTCCTGCAGTCAGAAATTTTTGTGGGTCCTGCAACACACCCTGAACCAAAACCTCGAAGTGAAGGTGCGGCCCGGTGGAGCGTCCTGTAGTGCCCACCTCAGCGACTTTTTGCCCCCGTTTGACCAGGTCACCCTTTTTTACCAGCACCCTGGACGCGTGGGCATACCGGGTGATCAGCTCATTGCCATGGTCTATCTCCACCATATTGCCATAAGCGGGGTGAAACTCCTGCGTGACTATGACACCACCAGCAGCAGCCACTATGGGTGTTCCTGGCTCGGCAGGAAAATCCAGGCCGGTATGCAGAGCTGATCGACCATTCACGGGGTCGATACGCCAACCAAATGCAGATCCCAAGATGCCACCAACTACCGGTGGTTGCGTGGGTACCATCAGTTTCTTTATCTTCTGGTCGAAAAGACGCGATTCCATCACGGTCATGAGGTCAACACGCTGGTCAGTTAATTTATCGAGGTCAGCAAGGGTGGCCTGCAGTTCTTCCATGGTCAGGGATCGGCTACCCACCAGTGCACCACCGCTTCCCATCGTGGTTTTAATTTCGCCTGGATTAATACCCGCCAGCCCTGAAACGCGCTCGCCCAAGGCTTCAAGCTGAATCATCTTGGCCTGCATTTCACCGAGCCGCTTGGCCATGACATCCAGGTTCTCGCGCATAAACCGGTCGCGCTGCTCGAACTCGTCCTTGACGACGAGCTTGACCATGGAGCCTATGATGGGCCAGCCTTCGCGCGCGCCCTTGAGAAAGACCCAGTGGTAAAGGCCCGCTGCAACAACCATTAAAGCCAGCGCAGCCAGAAACCCAGCCAGAATCAGACGGGTACCACTGAGGTAAATAGCGCGACTTTTTGCCAGCCACGCATCCGTGATAATCAAATGCACTTGTTGTCCTCTCTAAACCAGGCTTGGTGCAGACCGTTCAGATCATCTCCGCAAAGCTGCCAAAACACCGGCTGACATGAAACACAATATCCGTCACAACAGCGGCACAGCGACGCATGCACTTACTGTTCATCAAGCGGTTCAAAACTCCCCTACCCTGGGCCACCTCACCGCGCTGATCCAGGAGTCCAGTAACCGACTCAAGGCCATTGAGTCACTGATTCCTGAAGCCTTGCGCTCGTCAGTAAAAGCCGGCCCCATTGATGGCGACAGCTGGTGCCTTCTGGTCAACGGAAGTGCAGCTGCTGCAAAACTCAGACAACTTACGCCACTGATCCAGTCGCGCCTGCTCAGCGAAGGTTGGAAGGTTACCTCAATTCGCCTGAAGATACTAATGGCGAAAAAGTAAGCAAAAAACCAGCCACACGCACTAATCTTGATAAAACGGGTTGCTACCCAGACGGAAGCGGAATCGCCCGGTCACTATGCAGCTACAAAAACTGCTAAGGCCGGGCGATTTTCAATAAATGGTGCCGATTATCGGAATCGAACTGATGACCTACCGCTTACAAGGCGGTTGCTCTACCAACTGAGCTAAATCGGCACAAAAACTAATCCGGTATTTTACTTTACCCGCTTGAGCGCCGGACGACTCCCGCCTGGCGGTTTGGGAGGTTCCGGCTGATCAACATCATCAGCGGTTAACGGGGCGCTACTTTCAGCAGTGACCAACTGCACAATTTTGCTGTCCGCACCATGCAGCACATGCACCTGCGCAGAACCGTGTGCAGGCGCGGGCGCACCAGTGTTGCCAGCAGGGGAACCCTCAACTGACGGAACAGCCGAAAGTAATGCCGCGGGAGCGGGTGTCTGCGTTCCGCCTGATGCCACACCAGACATCGGAAAAGCCATACCCTGGCCATTTTCCCGGGCGTAAATGGCAATCACGCGAGCCATGGGGACCATGATGTCCCGTGCACTTCCGGCAAAACGCGCCTTGAACTCAATAAAATCATTACCCAGTTTGAGTGATGACGTCGCGTCAAAGCTGATATTGAGCACGATCTCGTTGTTTTTGACGTATTCACGCGGAACCTGCACAGAGTCATCAACAGCCACCGCAACATAAGGCGTCAGACCGTTGTCAGTGCACCACTCATACAAAGCCCGTATCAGGTACGGGCGCGTTGAGGTGGAATCCAGCGCGTTCATGAAATCAGCCAAACGAAATCCCGCCCAGCGCGGTAAACACAGCCGCAAGCGTGGGAATCTGTCCGTTCAAGCAAGGGCCGCGGGACTGGCTCCGCCAGACCGCAGGCGCAGCGGCCCCCCCGGGGGGCAGCGCATTACACGCAGCCGAAGGCGAAGTGAAAAGCGTGGGGGCCATTACTTTCTCATGACCTTCTCGGATGGCGTCAACGCTTCGATGTAGGCCGGGCGCGAAAAGATGCGCTCTGCATACTTGAGCAGCGGTGCCGCATTCTTTGACAGGTCAATGTCGTAATAGTCCAGGCGCCACAGCAACGGGGCAATCGCCACGTCGAGCATCGAGAAGTTGTCGCCCAGCATGAACTTGTTTTTCAAAAAGATTGGAGCGAGTTGCGTCAGGCGGTCACGCACATGGGAGCGGGCTTTTTCAAGCGCCTTCTCGTTGCCTTTGGCGGCGCGAGATTCGAGCGTGCTGACGTGAACGAACAGCTCTTTTTCAAAGTTCAGCAAAAACAGCCGCACCCGGGCGCGGTCCACCGGGTCGCCAGGCATAAGTTGCGGATGCGGGAAGCGCTCATCAATGTACTCATTGATGATGTTCGACTCGTACAAAATAAGGTCACGTTCAACCAGAATCGGCACCTGTCCGTAGGGGTTCATGACATTGATGTCTTCAGGCTTGTTGTACAGGTCAACATCGCGAATTTCGAAGTCCATGCCTTTTTCAAACAGCACAAAACGGCAACGATGGGAAAAGGGGCAAGTTGTGCCTGAATAAAGGACCATCATGGTACGGAACTCCTAAATGCAAAGGAGTGGATACACAAAAGCATCCACTCCAGAAGGTGCCGGGAACAAGCCCCAGCGAGAAAAAATTACTTGACGTCTTTCCAGAACGCCGCGTTCAGGCGCCATGCAAAGAAGGTGAGCAGCAGCAGAAACAACAGCACCCAAACACCGATCTGAACACGATTGTTTTGCGCCGGCTCACTCATCCACTGCAAAAATCCAACCAGGTCACCCATGGACTGGTCATATTGCGACTGGGTCATCGTGCCAGGGGTGACTTGCTGCCAACCCTTTACAACCGATACCGTCTTTCCGTGATTCAGCACATCTTCGTATATCGGTTTGCGCTCGCCCTGCAACTCCCACAGTACGTGCGGCATCGCCGCGTTTGGATAGGCGAGGTTGTTCCAGCCAGTCGCTTTGGTGTCGTCCCGATAGTAGGTCCGCAAATAGGTGTACAGGTAGTCGGCACCTGAGCCGCCGGGGCCGGAGCGCGACCGCGCTACCAAAGTCAAGTCTGGAGGGACAACACCAAACCAGGTTTTGGCACTCTTGACGTCCATCGAAACATTCATGGTCTCGCCGATTTTGTCAGTGCTGAACAGCAGGTTGTCCTTGATTTGCTGATCGCTCAGGCCGATATCTTTCAAGCGGTTAAAACGCATGTAAGCTGCGGCGTGACAATTTTGGCAGTAATTGACAAATAATTTTGCGCCATTTTGTAGTGCCACCATATCGTTGGTCTTGTTGGGCGCCTTGTCCCAAGCGATACCACCGCCAGCAGCGTGTACACCAAACACCAGCCCAACAGATAACAAC
Organism: Polaromonas sp.; assembly: GCA_031412235.1. Taxonomy (GTDB): domain Bacteria; phylum Pseudomonadota; class Gammaproteobacteria; order Burkholderiales; family Burkholderiaceae_C; genus Polaromonas. Next base: position 2,297 of record JANOCP010000195.1, on the reverse strand, counting down.
AAACCCAATAAAAGTTTTTTCATGACTTAATCTCAGCCTTAGTGGCCTGCAAAAACGATGCGATCGGGTACCTGCTTGAACTCGCCAAGGCGACTCCACCATGGCATCAGCAAAAAGAATCCAAAGTAGCCAAGAGTGAACAATTGGGAGATCCGCTCTGCGATATCCTGACCCAAAACTACACCCCACACACCAGGCGCCTGAATGCCAAGATAACCAAGTACAAAAAACATGAATATGAAAGCACCATAGAGGTACTTGTTCCAGGACGGCCGGTAACGGATAGATTTGACTTCGCTGCGATCAAGCCATGGCAAGGCAAACAAAATCATCACTGAACCGCCCATGACGACCACGCCCCAAAACTTGGCATCAATAATCCACATTGCGCCTACTGCGGCAACGGCGCCGCCGGCAATGACCATTTTAAATATGCTCGGCATTGATACGCGGGTCACGATCAACCCGGCTCCGGCAATCGTGCAAGCCATCATGACATACATCATTTCGCTGGTAATGGCGCGCAGCATTGAATAATAGGGTGTGAAATACCACACTGGTGCAATGTGCGCAGGTGTTTTCAGAGGATCAGCAGGAATGAAGTTGTTGTACTCCAAAAAGTAGCCGCCAAATTCAGGTGCCAAAAACACAATGCCTGTGAACACCAGCAAAAACACGCTCACAGCAAAAATGTCATGTACCGTGTAGTACGGGTGAAACGGAATACCGTCCAGCGGATGGCCTTTGGCGTCTTTCGGTGCGCCGGGTGCTTTGATTTCCACCCCATCCGGGTTATTGGAGCCAACTTCATGCAAGGCAATAATGTGCGCCGCCACCAAGCCCAGCAACACTAGCGGTACGGCAATCACATGAAAAGCAAAAAAGCGGTTCAGGGTTGCGTCGCCCACAACGTAGTCCCCGCGAATCAAAAGGGCAAGATCAGGGCCAATGAAGGGGATGGCAGCAAACAAGTTGACGATAACCTGGGCGCCCCAGTAGCTCATCTGGCCCCAGGGTAAAAGGTAACCCATGAAAGCTTCAGCCATCAGGCACAAGAATATCGCGCAGCCAAAAACCCAGATCAACTCACGCGGCTTGCGATAGCTGCCGTAAATCAAACCGCGGAACATGTGCAGGTAAACCACTACAAAGAATGCCGATGCCCCAGTCGAGTGCATGTAACGAATCAACCAGCCCCAAGGCACATCTCGCATGATGTATTCAACCGACGCGAAAGCCAGAGCCGCATCTGGCTTGTAGTGCATGGTTAAAAAGATACCGGTGACGATCTGGATCACCAATACCAGCATGGCCAGCGCGCCAAACACATACCAGATATTGAAGTTTTTGGGCGCGTAATACTCGCCCAAATGTTCGTTGTAGAGTTTGCTGGCGGGAAAACGGTTGTCCAGCCAGTTCAGGGCCTTGGCACCCATCGGTGCGTCGGGAGAAATTTCTTTGAATTCGGCAGCCATAGGATTCCTGGGGTCAGAATAGTTTTGACGATTGCGTGAATCAGGTCTGGAGGTTTTGCAAAACCTTGGAGGGTTCGCAAACATCAGCAAGGACTTCAAGCACGGTCGGCAGGGTCTTTTGAAAACGTTGATTAATCGTCGTTTTCAGGCCTTTTTATCTTCACCAATCAGCAGCCGGTTGTCTGAAAGGTACATATGCGGAGGGACTTCAAGGTTGTCAGGAGCGGGCTTGTTTTTGTAGACACGGCCTGCAACGTCAAATGTTGACCCGTGGCAGGCACACAAAAAGCCGCCCGCCCAGTCGTCTGGCAGCGAAGGCTGAGGGCCTGCCGTCAATTTATCGGACGGCGAGCAACCCAAATGCGAGCAGATGCCCACCACAACGAGCGTTTCTGGCTTGATGGAACGGTTTTCGTTGCGGGCGTAAACAGGCGTCAGTTCGTCGGGTTTACGCTTTGAAAGCGGATCAGCCAGCAAACTGTCATGCTTGGGCAGCGCTGCGATTTGCTCGGGGGTACGCTTGAGAATCCAAACCGGCTTGCCGCGCCATTCGACCGTGATTTTTTCGCCCGCCTTGATGCCTGAAATATCCACTTCTACCGACGCGCCAGCGGCTTTTGCGCGCTCTGAAGGGGTGAAGGTGCTTACAAAGGGTACGGCTACGGCTGCTACGCCAGCACTGCCAACTACTGCGGTAGCAACGATCCAGTTTCTTTTGTCTTTATCTAGTGGCGCGCCTTGTGGCGCTGCGTTCACGCTTGCTTGGGTCATGAGAGTCCTTCAAGAACTGGCTTGAAATAGGCTTGAAAAAGGGGCTTTGGG
>JANOCP010000194.1:0-21746 GCA_031412235.1 Polaromonas sp. | reverse complement strand
TCACGCTCCGTGCCCAACGTGGTCACAACCAGCGCCTGGGTTTCACCACGTGTGAACAGGGCAGAGCCATGGGTGCGCGGCAGAACGCTGTTGCGGATTTCAATCGCGCGCACGGTGCGGGTGTCACGGCCGTCGATGCGTGGCTCGCCCGCCAGAATCTGGCTGCGGACAATTTTGGCTTCGATATCGAACAGCATGCCTTCAACAGCCACGCTGTCAAACGCTGCGCCATCGGCCTTGAGTGCGGCCATGACCTCAGAAGTCACCACACGGCACGCTTGCGTGCGCGCCTGCTTGGCGCGGATCTGGTACGCGGCTTGCAGCTTGGCGCCAGCAAGTTCACCCACCTTGGCAATCAGCGGCTCGTTTTTGGCCGGTGCTTTCCAGTCCCAGACCGGCTTGCCCGCATCACGAACGAGTTCGTGGATGGCATTGATAGCGATATTGCCCTGCTCGTGGCCAAACACGATGGCAGCCAACATGATTTCTTCGGACAGTTGCTGGGCTTCGGACTCAACCATTAGCACAGCAGCTTCAGTACCGGCTACAACCAGATCCATTTTCGAATCTCTGAGCTGCGTTTTGCCCGGGTTGAGCAAATACTGACCGTCGATGTAAGCCACGCGTGCGGCACCGATAGGGCCATTGAATGGAATACCGGAAATTGCCAGCGCTGCGCTCGATGCGATCAGCGCAGGAATATCGCCTTCAACTTCAGGGTTCAATGACAGCACATGAATCACGACCTGCACTTCATTGAAGAAGCCTTCAGGAAACAGCGGGCGAATTGGGCGGTCGATCAGGCGTGATGTCAGCGTTTCAAACTCGCTGGGGCGGCCTTCGCGTTTGAAAAAGCTGCCGGGAATACGGCCAGCCGCGTAGGTTTTTTCGAGGTAGTCAACCGTCAGCGGGAAGAAATCCTGGCCCGGTTTGGCTTCGGTTTTTGCGACTACGGTAGCCAGCACCACGGTGCCATCCATATCCAGCAGCACAGCGCCGCCCGACTGGCGCGCAACTTCACCGGTTTCCATCGTGACCTTGTGCTGGCCCCACTGGAAGGTTTTTGTAACTTTATTGAAAATGCTCATGGTATCTCTCCACTAATGTCACGCACTTGAGGCAGCGCGCGAGGCCCGGAGTTTTTGGCTAGTGAGAACGATGCCATTCCAGAAAATTCCTGCTTTGTGTGCAGCAGATTTTGTGGAATGACACAGCGCGAACCCTTTTTGCCGCAATTCCGAATGATTCGAAGTAAAAAACGCCTGAGCTAGTGAACTAACTCAGGCGTTTTCAATTGATTTATCGTTTACTTGCGCAGACCAAGTTTGGCAATCAGTGCGGTGTAGCGATCAGCGTCTCTGGACTTCAGGTAGTCCAGCAACTTGCGGCGACGGCTAACCATGCGCAGCAGGCCGCGACGGCCGTGGTGGTCTTTGGCGTTGGCCTTGAAATGGGGAGTGAGTTCATTGATGCGGCCGGTCAGCAGCGCAACCTGAACTTCAGGGCTACCGGTGTCACCGACGGCACGTGCGTTGGACTGAACAATTTCAGCCTTGATTGATTTTGCAATCATGAGTTTCTTTCCTGCACCTGTTTATGGGTGCATTAACTTGCGAGCGAAGCAGCCGTTCCCGACATGGGAATTGAATAAACCGCTTTCGTCGTGTAGTGGCATCCGGCCCTGCTGTCAAGGTCACGGCAGAATGCGCACCATCTCGGATTATAGCTCAAGCCAGCGTTCCAGCCGGCGGACGCCCTGCGTCAGTCTGGAAACGTCCTGACTGGCAAAACACCAGCGCAGCCAGCCTTGCGCCTCTGGTTTGGGGTTCACCATAAAGGCGTTGCCGGGTGCCAGTCCCAGGCCAGCCTCAGTCACCAGCCGCTTGGCAGTATCCAGCGAATCGCCAAACCTGGTCTGGTCTTGCAGCCTGAAAAAGGCATACATACCGCCTTTGGCGGACGCGACCTGCACGCCAGGCACCGCCTGTAAAAGTGGGATCAGGGTGTCGCGGCAGTTTTTAAGGTGGGCTACAACACGCGGTGTAATGTCTACCGTACGCTCTATAGCCAACAGGGCTGCGCGCTGAATAAACACAGGCGCACAAGAGGTATTGAACTCAACCAGCTTGCCCATGTGTTCCGTCATGGCCGGAGGCATCACTAGCCAGCCCAGGCGCCAGCCCGTCATCAAAAAACTTTTGGAAAAACTGTGCGCGACTACCAACCGGTCTTCGGACGCGGCGATATCAAGAAAGCTGGGCGCCGCACCATGTTGAGTTGGCTCAAAGTAAAGCCGCTCATAAACCTCGTCCGCCAAAATCCAGGTGCCCGTGCTGCGGCAATGCGAAAGAATGGTTTGCTGCTCTTCACGCGTCAAGGTCCAGCCCGTCGGGTTGTTGGGCGCGTTAATGATCAGCAGCTTTGTTTTGGAAGTAACGGCGTCAAGCAGTTCGGCCATGTCAAGCTGCCACTCGCCACCCAAAGGTCGCAGACTAACGCACTTGACGATTGCGCCCATGATGGCAGGCTGCGCCGTCAAATTGGGCCAGACTGGCGTTACCGCAACCACTTCATCACCACTATTGACCAGCGCCTGCACCGCCAGCATCAGCGCGTTAACGCCGCCAGATGTAACCGCAACGCGCTCGGCGCCAATCGGTGCGGCCCCTGCAACTCGCAGGCCGCCTGCATAGGCTGCGATGGCCTCACGCAGTTCCGGCAAGCCAAGGTTATGTGCGTAAAAGGTTTCACCCAGTTGCAGCGAGGCAATCGCTGCATCGCGGATAAAGGCGGGCGTGACTTCATCACTTTCACCGAACCAGAACTTGAGTACATCGCTGCGCCCCATACCGGCATTGGCTACCTGCCGAATCATGGATTCTTCGAGGTTTAAAACGGCTTGTCTCATTGAACACTTTCAGATGCAAAATTTGAAGTTATAGGGTCAGGGTTTCGCGTAACTTCCACCCAATAATCCGCATCAAGGCCTCACCATTTTGCAACTGGTAGGCAACGCGGCCCGCTCAGCGGAAATGGTCTTGATCACCCGAAAACCATAACCTGAGCCCTCAACATCAAATTTCACCCCGACATCACCCAGCTTGCCCATCTGGGCGACTTGCAGGGGCTGCTGAAATTGATGATCAGACGCGCGAACGGCGCCCTGATGACCCGCCAGCGTTACCGTGGCACGCTCCATCTGTGCAGCTATGGCGCCCGACTCAAGCGACCCGGCTTTTTCGATGCTCTGGGCCAGCGCTTCAATCACCAGTTGCATGCGCATATGCACGTAGTCGTCCTGCGGCTTCGGGAAACGCTGGCGAAAGGACTGGTAAAAAGCCTCTGACGCCGCGCCCTGCGCATTCGGAAACCACTCCGCCACCGCAATGACTTTACCGACACCCGCTTCACCCAGCGCAGCCGGTACACCCAGCGCATTTCCATAAAACGTATAGAACTTGCCCTCAAAGCCGACTTCTTTGGCCGCCTTGATAAGCAAGGTCAAATCATTGCCCCAGTTGCCCGTCAGTACTGCCTGCGCGCCGCTCGATTTGATTTTTACGGCGTACGGAATGAAGTCCTTGACGCGACCCAGCGCGTGCAGCTCGTCCCCGACAATTTGCACATCCGGGCGCTGCGCGGCGATTTGCCTGCGCGCCTCCTTGAGCACAGCCTGACCAAAGCTGTAATCCTGACCAATTAGAAAGACGCTTTTAACTGCCTTATCGTCCTTGAGGACATCCATGAGTGCAGCCATGCGCATGTCTGCATGCGCGTCGAAACGAAAATGCCAGTAACTGCATTTATCGTTGGTCAGCGAGGGTTCAACTGCCGAATAATTCAAGAACAGCACCCGCTTGCCGGGCTCGCGTTCATTGTGTTTGTTGATGGCGTCAATCAATACCGCCGCGGTGGCCGACGAGTTACCCTGGGCAATGACCGTTATGCCATCGTCAATCGCCGAACGCAGCGCAGCAAGTGCCTCTTCGTTCTGGCCTTTGCTGTCGTAGCGCTCAATCAGCAGGTTACGCGCGCCACCAAGGCTGGCCGGCAACTTGACGCCCCCTCTTGCGTTAACCCGTTCGGTGGCCCAAACAAGGTTGCGAAATACGGCTTCACCGGTATTGGCGAAAGGCCCGGAAAGGCTTTCGATGAGCGCTATGCGAACCGGGGCTTGCGCGGCTGGCTGTGCCGCGCCAATTAACGAGGCGCCGAGAAATAGTGCTGCAAGCAGGTGTTTCAAGAGTCTTTGCATAAATAAATAGATCTGTTTTTTAACTTGAATAAATCACACGCACATCCAGTTGATGTGCATGCGGCAATCATGATGAGCGCCGCGAAGTGTAAGGGACACGCTTCTGGCGCCCCTTGTTTTAAAACCTCAAGGAGTTTTTATGTTCTACGCAGTCGCTACCCGCCCTACCCGCAGCTTTCCGGGCAGCTGTGCACCCACACAACCCGCACCCCAGCGCAATGGGGCGCTGGACCGGTTCATCAACGAAACCTTTTCATCGCTGTCAGCGCCCGGCGCCGCCAAATCGGCAACGGTTGAGGACCTTGAAACGTCATACTCGCTGCAAATGGACGTGCCCGGCGTCAGCAAAGAGCAACTCGATATCAGTATCGAAGTCGATGTGGTACGCGTGACCAGCACGGCCGATGCCCCCCGGCAGGTCAAGGGCGCTTGGCGCTTTCCGCTGGAAATTGACACCGCCAGCAGCACTGCAAAACTTGAACATGGGGTGTTGAGCCTGACACTCGGTAAAAAGATTCCAGTGAGCAATGTAAGTCATCTAAGCATTCAGTGAGCCTGCATAAAGCCTAGTTTGCTGCAGCGAATTGCGGCTGCAGCTCATGCAAACTCCAGCGCGGCTTCACATCAAAAGTGTAGCCGCGCTGTAATGTTTCAAGCCCGGCTTGCAAGCGCATACCGGCCGCCAAAGCGATCATGGCGCCGTTGTCAGTGCACAAATGCAGCTCCGGATAGTGCACGCGAATATTGCGCTGCCTGCACACCACGTTGAGCTGGCTGCGCAGCAGCGCATTGGCACCCACGCCCCCTGCTACCACCAGGCGATTTAGCCCGGTCTGCGCCATGGCACTCATTGATTTTTTAACCAGCACATCTACAATCGCCGCCTGGGTTGATGCCGCCAGGTCAGCTTTGCGCGCAACGAGCTCATCGCCCAGTTTTTTTGTCTGCGTCAGCACTGCGGTTTTCAGCCCGGCAAATGAAAAATCAAGATTGCCGCTGTGCAGCAAAGGGCGTGGCAACTTGAAGGCAGCACCATCGCCCTGCTCGGCCAATCTGGACAAATGCGGTCCACCCGGATAAGGCAGCCCCAGCAGCTTGGCCGACTTGTCAAAAGCCTCGCCCGCCGCGTCGTCGATGCTTTCGCCCAGCAGCTCGTAGCTGCCCACGTGGTCAACCCGCATAAGCTGGGTATGCCCGCCCGACACCAGCAAGGCAACAAATGGAAATTCTGGCGGGTCAAGGCTTAAAAAAGGTGACAGCAAATGCCCCTCAAGATGGTGTACCCCCATGACGGGCTTGCCAAGGGCAGCGGCGAGTGAGCAGGCCACACCAGCACCCACCAGTAACGCGCCCGCCAGACCCGGCCCCCGTGTGTAGGCCACGACATCAACCTGTGCCAGGCTGCACTCTGCCTGCGTCAAGACCTGCTGTGTCAGCGGCAATACGCGGCGTATATGGTCACGGCTGGCCAATTCAGGCACAACACCGCCGTAAGCCTGGTGCATGTCAATCTGGCTGTACAGGCTATGGGCCAAAAGGCGTGGCACGTCGTGGCCCGCGGCATCTACCAACGCAACCCCTGTTTCGTCGCACGACGACTCGATTCCCAATACCAGCATGGTGACAAGTGTAAAGTGTCCAGCAGAAGTTATTTGCCCTGAAAGGCGCATACGGCACAGATGTTGCTGCCGTTCAAAACAACCATGATGAAATCAGGACTCAGTTTTCTTGTCGCCGCCCGCCAATGTGAAATAGCCGAGCTGGAACAGCTCGCCCTTACCAGCGAGCTAGTGGGCGCTATTGGACGGCTGATTCATGCCCTGCAGAAAGAGCGCGGCCTGTCCAACGTCTTTCTGGGCTCGCACGGAACCCGCTTTGGCGAACAACGTGAGCAGCAAACCGCCGAGTGCACGCGGGTTGAGCAGGCAGTACGCGAACGTTTCAATGCGATCGATACGGACTCAAGCCAGGTGCGCAACGGCGCAAGGCTTTTCAGCCGCATTGCTTTTGTGCTGCACGCGCTGGATGCCCTTCCAGCCCTGCGCCTGCGTGTTGCAAGCCAGGCACTGACACCCGCTGAATCCACCGCTGCATTTATCCGGCTGATCTCGGGCCTGCTGGTTGTCGTTTTTGAAGCGGCGGACAGTGCTACCGACCCCGAGATCTCGCGAGCGCTCGTGGCCATGTTCAACTTCATGCAGGGCAAGGAGTTCACCGGCCAGGAGCGGGCTTTTGGTGCAGCAACCTTTGCTTCCGGACACACTGATGCGGCGCGCCAGCAACAATGGCTGCACCTGATTGAGTCACAGGAGCGCTGCTTCCAGGTATTTGCTGATTTTTCAGATACTGTGGTTTCAGGCGCATGGAGCGCCAGCCAGTTGACTGATAACCTGGCAGAACTGGAGCGCCTGCGGCGTATCGGCTGCACCCCCGCAGGCGGCAGACTTGATGCCAACCTCAGCCATGTCTGGTTTGATTGCTGCACCCGACGCATAGACACCATGAAAACCCTGGAAGACCTTCTGTCGACCAATCTTCGGGTTCTGTGCGAACGCAAGATAGGGCAGGCCCGGACGGAGCTCCGGGACCAGCAGGCCATCCTGCTTGAACTCTCCCGCCAGGCCAACGCGGCCAGCCCCGATGCCTCTGCCCACTTCGGGCCCCAGCTGGAGCGATCCATTTTGGGGATGGTGCAGGAACAGGCGCAGCGTCTGCAGGCCATGAGCGATGAACTGGAAAAAGTGCGTACTGCGCTGAATGAGCGAAAAGTGGTTGAACGCGCCAAGGGCCTGCTGATGGCGACCCGCAAGCTCAGTGAAGACGACGCCTACAAGATGCTGCGGCAAACGGCAATGAGCCAAAACCGGCGGCTTCTTGATGTCGCCGAGTCGGTTTTGGCCATGTCCGATTACCTGTAAGCCCAGAAACTGCTGCACCGCACAAATTCCGTGCTGGAAATCACGGCAGTGCACCATCATGGGTGAAGCTAAAGCAAACCGCCCAAAGTTTCAGGCCACAGCCTGCATGCCCGGTTTAAGAGGAGAAACAGGGCGTGCATCGACACTGAAAGCAAGCTGGCACAGTTTCTGCTTAATCCCTGTACGGTTGGGCTAAAGACGGCGCAACAACAAGTCTTCCAGGATTTTTTGGACAACGGCGTCCATCTCTTACCAGCTTTATGCCGGTGAAAGGTGGATGCCGTTTTTGTTTTCAGATTCTCTTTTTAAATCAGGAGTTAAGCATGACGCAGCAGTCTTTCGGTCCACGGGCACCAGCCCGACGCGATTTCATTAAAAAAGCAGGCGCCTTTAGCGCCGCTACGTTGTTGACCAGCGCGGGTTCCGGTGGTGCCTGGGCCGCCGGCTCCGACGCTCCGGAAAAGAAAGAAGTCAAGATTGGCTTCATACCACTGACCGATTGCGCCAGCATCGTGATGGCCTCGGTTCTGGGTATTGACAAGAAGTACGGCGTCACCATAGTGCCCAGCAAGGAAGCCAGCTGGGCCAGTATTCGCGACAAGGTGGTCGCGGGCGAAAACGACATGACTCACATGCTTCTCGGACAGGCGTACGGTGTGCATTTGGGTGCTGGCGGCACCAAAAAAGACATGGCTGTGCTGATGACGCTCAACCACAACGGCCAGGCCATCACGCTGAGCAAAAAACTGGCTGAAAAAGGCGCTGTTGACGGCCCTTCGCTTGCCAAGCTGATGACCAGCGACAAGCGCGAATACACCTTTGCACAAACCTTCCCCACCGGTACCCATGCGATGTGGCTTTACTACTGGCTGGCGGCCAACGGCATCAATCCAATGAAAGATGCCAAAGTCATTACCGTGCCGCCACCACAAATGGTTGCCAACATGCGCGTCGGCAACATGGACGGCTTCTGCGTGGGCGAGCCATGGAACCACCGCGCCATCATCGACGGTATCGGCATCACCGCTCAAACCACCCAGGACATCTGGAAAGACCACCCTGAGAAAGTGCTGGCCACGACAGGCGACTTTGCCAAAAAGAACCCCAACACCTGCCGCGCCGTGACAGCGGCGATTCTGGAAGCCGGCAAATGGATCGACGCTGGCTTGCAAAACAAAAACAAAATGGCAGAAACCATTGCCGACAAGAGCTACGTCAACACCAGTGTAGATGCCATCAACCAGCGCATTCTGGGTCGTTACCAAAACGGTATGGGCAAAACCTGGGATGACCCGAACTTCATGAAGTTCTCTGCCGACGGCTTTGTAAACTTCCCTTACCTGTCCGACGGCATGTGGTTCTTGACGCAGCACAAGCGCTGGGGCATCTTGAAAGACCACCCAGATTACCTGGCCGTAGCCAAGCAGATCAACCAGATCGACATATACAAGCAAGCGGCTACCGCTGCCAAGATCAGCGTGCCAAAAAATGAGATGCGCTCAAGCAAGCTGATCGACGGCGTCGTGTGGGACGGCAAAGACCCGGCCAAGTACGCCGACAGCTTCAAAGTCAAAGCCTGATTTCAAACAACCCTGGGAGCCCACGATGGTCGCTGCTGTTTTTCATGAAGTCAACACCGCCAGTGGCCCATCGGCTGCTACTGGTTCAGGAGCTGATCGCGCGCACAAACAGGGGGTTAAAGCCTTAGAAGATATGCAAAATATTGAAAAAACAGCCCCTGCAACGGTTTCGAGGCCTCTACGCGACCTCTCCTTCCTGTGGCAGGGCATCATGCCGCCCGTGCTCGGCTTCGGCCTGCTGGTTTTGCTGTGGATGGCGATATCGATTACCAGCAAAGGCAGCATCCCCTCACCCAGCGCAACGTTTACCCAGGCAGTCACGGTTTTCAGCGACCCGTTTTACAGCAAAGGACCAAACGACCAAGGCATCGGCTGGAACATCCTGTCGTCGCTCAAGCGTGTGGCGATGGGCTTTGGTCTGGCCGCTTTGGTGGGCATTCCGGTTGGCTTCATGATTGGTCGCTTCAAGTTTTTAAGCAGCATGTTCAACCCGCTCATCAGCTTGTTGCGTCCGGTGTCGCCGCTGGCCTGGTTGCCGATTGGCTTGCTGGTTTTCAAGGGTGCGAACCCAGCAGCCATCTGGACCATTTTTATCTGCTCCATCTGGCCCATGATCATCAATACCGCTGTAGGGGTTCAACGCGTGCCGCAGGACTACATGAACGTCGCCCGGGTTTTGAACCTGAGCGAGTGGAAAATTTTCACAAAAATTTTATTCCCCGCCGTGCTGCCCTACATGCTGACCGGCGTTCGCCTGGCAGTTGGTACAGCCTGGCTGGTGATTGTGGCCGCTGAAATGTTGACAGGCGGTGTGGGCATTGGCTTTTGGGTCTGGGACGAGTGGAACAACCTGAACGTCAAAAACATCATCATCGCGATTTTTGTCATTGGTATTGTGGGTTTGATTCTGGAGTTTGCATTGATCAAAATCGCCACGACGTTTACTTTTGAAGAGGTGAAATCATGATCCATCGACAAGCTCAGGACGATCGGGCAACCAAGTACATCGAAATTCAAAATGTCGAGCAAACCTTTAAAACCAAAAAAGGCCCATTCTGCGCACTGAAAGATGTCAGCCTGACGGTTGCCAAAGGCGAGTTCGTGGCGCTGATTGGTCACTCAGGTTGTGGTAAGTCCACCCTGCTTAACCTGATTGCCGGGCTGACGACTCCCACTGAAGGCAGCCTGCTTTGCGCCAACCGGGAAATCTCCGGCCCTGGGCCAGAACGCGCAGTGGTGTTCCAGAACCATTCGCTGCTGCCCTGGCTGACCTGTTTTGAAAACGTCTACCTTGCGGTAGAGCGCGTTTTCTCCGCCACAGAAAACAAGCCCCAATTGAAGGAGCGTACCGATGCCGTGCTGGCCATGGTGGGCCTGACGGCCGCAGCACAAAAGCGCCCCGGTGAAATTTCTGGCGGCATGAAGCAGCGTGTGGGTATTGCGCGTGCATTGTCAATGGAACCCAAAGTGCTTTTGCTTGACGAGCCATTCGGTGCGCTCGACGCCCTGACCAGAGCCAAACTCCAGGACGAGCTGCTGGCCATCGTGGCAAACACGCACAGCACGGTTGTGATGGTGACGCACGATGTCGATGAGGCCGTGCTGCTGAGCGATCGCATAGTGATGATGACCAACGGCCCATCGGCCACGATTGGTGAAATCCTCAGCATTGAGCTTGAGCGCCCCCGTAACCGTGTCGCTCTTGCAGAAAGCACGCAATACCTGCATTACCGCAAGGCAGTGATTGATTTTTTATACACACGCCAGGCCCATGTGGAGAAACTGACCGCCTGAACTTGCTGACGAGGGGCATTGCGCGACTTGCATCGCAGCCGGGCATGCTGTTCAAGAATTCCAGGAAAGCACAACAGGGAGTAAAACATGAGCGCCGTATTTCCAGCAAACGCCAGCATCGCCAAAAAAGCAGTTGCACCTGCAACACCCGGCCGGAGCAGTACGCGAAAATCGGCAGGCGCAAGCAGTTTCGCATTTGGCAAATACCGCGAAATCATCATTGCTGTTGGATTCTTTTTGCTGTTTGACCTCGGCGTATTGATTCTCAATTTCTACACTTCTTTCCAGATTGCTGAAGATGCCGTCGGAGTCAACTTGTCGGGCCGCCAGCGCATGCTGTCACAGCGTACCGCCAAAGCCTTGCTTTCAGTTGAGGCCGCGACCCTGAAGGGCACACCCATAGACAAGGAGCTCGACGAACTCAAATCTGCAGTACGCCTTTTTGATATCTCGCTCAAGGGCTTCCAGAATGGTGCCACGATACCTGGCGGTGATGGAAAGCCAGTCTTGTTACGCGCAGCCGAGGGCCCCAAGGCAGCAGAGATTTTGCGCAAGACGCAAGAGATATGGACACCCTACCAGGCAAGTCTGGCACCTGTGCTGTCCGGTGCGCCCTCAAACGTGCAACTACAGGCTGCGGTGGACTACGCGAAAGCCAACAACCTCAAGCTGCTGGCTCTGATGAACGAGTTGACAACGGCGCTCGAATCGGTGGCATCGCAACGTGCCAACACCCTGCGCATGGTGCAAACCGGCGGCATTGTGCTGGCGCTGCTTAATTTTGCATTTATTTTGTTCAAGTTTCTGCGCCGCCTGAGCACTTCAGACGCCGCCATTGAGGCGGCCACCGAAGAAAACCGCGAGATTCTCACCAGCGTTCGCGAAGGCCTGTTTCTCTTGACACCAGACATGCAACTGGGCTCGCAGTTGTCTCGCTCGGCACATGATTTGTTCGGTAAAAAGCTCTCGCCGGGGCAGGATTTTTTTGAAGTGCTGGGCACACTGGTGTCGGCAAAGGTGCTGGCGGATGGCCGTGACTACGTTGACCTGCTATTTTCGCCACACGTCAAAGAGCAGTTGGTGCAAGGCATCAACCCTCTGTCTGAGGTGCAAGTTACAGTTAAAAACCGCCTCGGGCAAGACACTACACGCTACCTGTCGTTTCACTTCAATCGCGTACTTGAAGCAGGTACCGTGCGTCACCTGCTGGTTACCGTGCAGGACATATCGCAAAAGGTCGAACTTGAGGCGCGGCTGCAAGGCGAGCGCCAGCGTTCACAAAAAGAGTTTTCGATGCTGCTCAAGGCATTTGAAACTGACCCTGCGATGATGCGCAACTTTGTAGAGCGGTCAGAAGCGACGCTGCTGGAGATCAACGACCTGCTGCGCAGCACCTCCTCGGCATCCTCAGAGGCCCAGGTGCTGAAAGCGGTGGACGGCGCTTACCGCCGTATTCATGCCTTCAAGGGCGATGCCTCGTCGCTGGGGCTTGAGGTACTGTCTACCCTGGCGCATCAGTTTGAAAGCGAGCTGCAAAAGCTAAAGGACACCGGCTCTGCTACCGGTGACACGCTGCTGGCCCTTCCGCTACCGCTTGAAGATTTGCTGGCCAAGGTAGGCACCTTCAAGGCCATAGGCGCGCGCAAGACCGCGCCAAGCGCTTCTGCAGCCGGCGCATCGCCCGAAGCTTTCAATACAGTGCTGACAGAGTTGGCCAATACCGTTGGCGCAGACTGCGGTAAACGCGTCAAGGCCCATGTACGCATGAGCAGCGCGATGGACATGCCCGTAGGCAAGATGAACCAGATACGAGAAATTGCGCTTCAGCTGGTGCGCAACGCGGTAGTGCACGGCGTTGAAGCACCGCAAACTCGTCTTGCCTCAGGCAAGGCTGTTGAGGGCCAGTTGCAGGTCAACCTGACACGTGACGAAGCCAATGAATGGCAACTCAGTGTGCGTGACGACGGCGCCGGGCTCAACGCCGAGCGCATTCGTCGCCAACTGGTTGCACTGAACTGGTACACACCCGAACAGCTTGAGAGCTTTAGCGAAAAGCAAATCGTGTCGCACATCTTCAAACCCGGCTTTTCAACCGCGGGCGAAGCGGGACTGCATGCCGGCCGTGGCGTCGGCCTCGACCTGGTACACGCCACCGTGCAAAGCCTTGGGGCCCGCTTGCTTTTATCAAGCATACCGGGCCAGTACACCGAATTCAAAGTCCGATTTTCTGCCTGAACACACAGAGCTCAACATGCGACTTCTCATCGTTGACGACTCCAACATGATTCGCACCCGCATATCGCGGGTAGTACAAAACGGTGGCCTCAAGGGCGTGGTGATCGCCGGGCTGGCGCGTAATGGCCACGAAGCATTGCGCATCGCCAGGGCAGCTCGCCCGGATGTGGTGACCATGGACCTGACCATGCCTGAAATGGACGGTATTGAATGCATTCAGGCACTGATGCGCTTCGATCCGAAAATCAACATCCTTGTCGTCAGCGCCTTAAGCGACAAATCAACCGCAATTCAGGCCCTCAAGCTTGGTGCGCGCGGCTTTGTGTCAAAACCTTTTTCTGACGAAGAGCTGCAGATAGCATTGCTTGATGTGTCGGATACACACCAGGGACACTTCAATGGCCAACCTTAGAGAAGACGACCTCAGGATGTTCGTCGAATCCATCAAGCGTTACCTGCTGGTCACCACACGGCAAGAGCCGCAGCTGACCTCTGCATTTTTGGGTACTGGTGATGTTGAAGGCTTTGAGTTCAATGGCATAGTCACTTTTTCGGGCAGCTACAACGGTCACGTTGTGGTCTCGATGCCAGCCAAACTGGTGCGTGAAATCCTGCTGCTGCAACACGAAACCGACCTGAGCGACGGCAACCTGCTCGATGCTGTGGGCGAAATTGCCAACACGCTGGCTGGCAACGCCCGCAAGTCACTGGGAGCAGATTTGCAGATTTCAGTACCCATGAAAATGCAGGGCGCGCATGGCATGAAGGCCCGCGTCCGAAAGCGCCCCTATGTGATCACACTGCGTTGGGGCCACCATTCAGCCATGGTTTGCGTGGACATGGAACGAAAAAACTGAAACCTGCTCCCTCAACAACAGCTCGACGGGTAAATGCCATGGCCTTTGGCCGGGTCGCGCTGTAGAGCAAGCGCACGGCTGTTCCTTACTGCACACCCCTGCTGGGGATGCCGGCCATGCTGAGCGTGATGCACATTCGCCGTATTTGACCGTGCGAGACGAGGAGTACCTGAGCGTTTGTATGCTTCGGCCCCGTTAACTGACAGCCTGGGTTTTTGCCTTGACAACTGCTTTTTTTATGTAAAAAATGGCTGGAGCCCATTAATTACGGCTATCGTCAGCTATCAAAGTTATAGCACTTTTAACACCTTCATCTCATTTCAAAACTCCCATGCAAAGAAAACTCATCAGTTCAGGCTCAACATTTGAAGCGCAGATCGGCTATTCCCGCGCGGTAGTGGCGGGCGACTGGGTGTTTGTTTCAGGCACCACTGGCTTTGACTACAGCACCATGTCGATTTCAGACAAGCTGCTGGAGCAAACCGAGCAATGTTTAAAGAACATCGAGTCGGCTTTGGGCGAGGCAGATTCAAGCCTGCAGGACGTTGTTCGGGTGACGTATGTATTGCCAGACGGTGCAGAGTTTGAGCAATGCTGGCCGGTGCTGCGCCAGTACTTTGGGGAAGTGCGACCGGCTGCCATGATGATCTCAGCCGGCCTGGCAGACCCGCGCATGAAGATTGAAATTGAAGTTACGGCATTGAGACGCCGTTGAATTGTGCGTATTTGCTGCTCATTTCGGGGGTCTCGTGCGCAAACCACGATTAGCTAGCCCCGGCGTAAATATCTGAGCCAGATGCGACGCACCAAGTGTGTAAGTTTTGCTCCCACGTTTGGTGCGCTGCAGCAAATTGCAGGCATTAGCGCGACGACGCCACCACTGCATTCAACGCGTTTTAACGGGAATCCCGTCGATGGTGCCCACTGGTCCGCCTGAGATCAGCACATGGCACAAGTTTTGCATCAGTGCTTGCGGACGTAACGGAGCGTCCAACCACTGCCAAGCGCAGCGGGTTTTGCATACAACGACGTGTGCATTGATTTTTCAGGATGAGGCCCTTCGGTTGCATCTGCTTCGGTCTTCTGGCTGAGGTCTCTGTTTTAACCCTCTTTAATTGTTCAAGACTGCCGACCGGCATGGCGCTGGCACAGGGATTGCGCTGAATTTATTTACTCACACTCTGGAGTATGCGAAATGAAAAAATCTCGACTGGTGATGGTGGGCAACGGCATGGCGGGCGTCCGGACGATTGAAGAGCTGCTCAAGGTAGCGCCCGATCTTTACGAGATCACGGTTTTCGGCGCCGAGCCGCATCCCAACTACAACCGCATTTTGCTGAGCCCCGTCCTGGCCGGTGAGCAAACGCTGGACGAGATCGTGCTGAACAGCTGGGGCTGGTACAAAGACAACAACATTACCCTGCACGCCGGCAAAAAAGTCATTGAGGTTGACCGTATCAAGCGCGTTGTCAAAGCAGATGACGGCACAGAAGTCGAATACGACCGCCTGCTGCTGTGCACCGGCTCCAACCCCTTCATACTGCCTGTGCCGGGCAAGGACCTTGAAGGCGTGATTGCCTACCGCGACATTGCAGATACGAATGCCATGATTGACGCGTCCATCAAATACAAGAAGGCTGTGGTGATTGGTGGCGGCCTGCTGGGCCTTGAAGCGGCCAACGGCCTGATGTTGCGCGGCATGGAAGTCTCCGTAGTCCACGTCATGCCCACGCTGATGGAACGCCAGCTCGACAGCGTGGCGGGCAAGCTGCTGCAAAAGTCACTCGAAGACCGTGGCCTGAAGTTTTTGATGGGCGCGCAGACGCAAGAACTGGTTGGCGCAGGCGACGACGGCAAGACCGGCCGGGTCACGGCGATCAAGTTCAAGGACGGTACCGAGCTGGCCACTGACCTGGTGGTGATGGCCGTCGGCATACGCCCCAACACGGCTCTGGCCGAGTCCATGCGCATTCACTGCAACAAGGGCATTGTGGTGAACGACACCATGCAAACCATTACCGATGCACGCATTTACAGTGTTGGCGAATGCGCAGCGCACCGCGGCATTGCCTATGGCCTGGTCGCACCGCTGTTTGAGCAGGCCAAGGTCGCGGCAAACCACCTGGCGCAATTTGGCATTGGCCGCTACACGGGCTCGCTCACATCGACCAAACTCAAGGTTACGGGTATTGATTTGTTCAGCGCGGGTAACTTCATGGGTAAAGACTCTGGGCGCCCCGAGGACGCGGGCTGTGAAGAAATCATCATGAGCGACCCGTTTGGCGGCGTCTACAAAAAGCTGGTGATCAAGGACGACAAGCTGGTCGGTGCCTGTATGTATGGCGACACCGTGGATGGCAGCTATTACTTCAAACTCCTGCGGGACGGCCGCAACGTGGCTGACATACGCGACAAGCTGATGTTTGGCGAGTCCAGCATTGGCGACACCGGCCATGAAGGCCATACCAAAGCCGCCAGCATGCCTGACAGCGCAGAAGTTTGCGGCTGCAATGGCGTCAACAAGGGCACCATCTGCAAGGCAATTAAGGAAAAAGGCCTGTTCACCCTCGATGAAGTCCGCAAGCACACCAAGGCCAGCGCATCCTGCGGTTCATGCACCGGCCTGGTCGAGCAGATTTTGATGTTTACCGCCGGTGGCGATTATTCAGCCACACCCAAGCTCAAGGCCATGTGCAGTTGCACTGACCACGGCCATCAGGCGGTGCGTGATGCGATTCGCGCCAACAAACTGCTGACCATCAAGGACGTGCAGACCTCTATGGGCTGGAAAACACCGAACGGCTGCGCCAGTTGCCGCCCGGCCATTAACTACTACCTCATCAGCACCTGGCCCAAAGTGGCCAAAGACGACCCGCAAAGCCGCTACATCAACGAGCGCAGCCACGCCAACATCCAAAAAGACGGTACCTACAGCGTCATCCCCCGCATGTGGGGCGGTGAGACCACCGCCAGCGAGCTGCGCCGCATTGCGGATGCGGTCGACAAATACAAAATCCCGACCGTCAAGGTCACGGGTGGCCAGCGCATTGACTTGCTGGGCGTTAAAAAAGAAGATTTGGTCAATGTGTGGAAAGACATCGGCATGCCATCAGGCCACGCGTATGCCAAGGCGCTGCGTACCGTTAAAACCTGCGTTGGCAGCGAATGGTGCCGCATGGGTACGCAAGACTCAACGCAGATGGGCAAAGACCTCGAGCGTGCCATGTGGCGCATGTACGCACCGCACAAGGTCAAGTTTGCCGTCAGCGGCTGCCCGCGTAATTGTGCGGAGTCGGGTATCAAGGACGTGGGCGTGATTGGTGTGGACTCCGGCTGGGAGATGTACATCGCCGGTAACGGTGGCATCAAGACCGAAGTCGCGCACTTTCTGGTGAAGGTCAAAACCGCTGAAGAGGTGCTGGAGTACACAGGCGCATTTTGCGAGCTGTATCGGCAAGAGGGCTGGTACCTGGAGCGCACCGTGCATTACGTCAGTCGTGTTGGCCTGGAATATGTGAAGAAAAAAATCCTCGAAGACCACGAAGGCCGCAAGGCACTGTGGGAGCGGCTGCAGTTTGCACTTGATGGTGAACCTGACCCCTGGTTTGAGCTGAAGGAAGCTGCCGTTGATACGCGCCAGTTTGCAGCCATTCCGGCGATTTCAGCCTGATTTCTAACGAAATATGCCCTTAGCCCATTGATTACGGCTATCAAATGCTACTAATTACATAGCAAATAATAACAAGGTGATCCTTATGAGTGCATGGAAAAAAATCTGTCTGGTCAGTGAGATCCCGGTTCTGGGGTCCCGCCGGGTATCGCGCGCCCACGGGCTGGATATAGCCGTGTTTCGTAACGACGTTGATGGCGTGTTTGCACTGCTTGACCGCTGCCCGCACAAAGGCGGCCCGCTAAGCCAGGGCATCGTATTTGGCGAAAGCGTAGCCTGCCCCTTGCACAACTGGACCATAGACCTGAACGGCGGCTGTGCCAAAGCGCCTGATGAAGGCTGCACGCCAAAATTTGCCGTGCATGTGGCGGATGGTGCTGTGCATCTGGACGCAGGCGAGCTGGCAACGCTGGCCATTGACCTGACCCGCCCCCGTGCCGGCCCCGGCGCATCAACGGGTGCGATTGGCGACGAGAGCTTTGACGTGCAGGCACCGCACACAGCCTGATTTGGTCAGAAACTCATGACTGATACACGCTCAACCTGTCCTTATTGCGGTGTCGGCTGCGGTGTGATTATTGAGTCGAGCGGCGACCAGATTACCGGTGTGCGTGGCGATCCTGACCACCCCGCCAACTTTGGCCGACTGTGTACCAAGGGCTCCACGCTGGCGCTTACGGCATCAGTAGCCGTAACGCGACAAACCCGACTGCTTCACCCGATGCGGCGGGAGCACCGGCACGAGGCACCCAAGCGCGTGTCTTGGGACAGCGCCCTGGGTTTTGCCGCTGAAAGCTTCGCGCAAATCATTCGCGACCATGGTCCCGATGCGGTGGGTTTTTATATTTCAGGCCAGTTGCTGACCGAAGACTATTACGTCTTTAACAAACTTGCCAAGGGCCTCATCGGCACCAATAACGTTGACACCAACTCGCGCCTGTGCATGAGCAGCGCAGTGGCTGGCTACAAGCAGACGCTGGGGGCCGACGCGCCACCTAACTGCTATGACGACGTGAACCACGCGCAGTGCATCTTTATTGTCGGCAGCAACACGGCCTATGCGCACCCGATTTTGTTCCGGCGCATTGAAGACGCCAAAGCGGCCAACCCGCAGATGAAGATCATCTTCTGCGACCCGCGCCGCACCGACACGGCTGAGATTGCCGATTTGTATCTGCCGATTCAGCCGGGAACGGATGTGAGCCTGTTCAACGGCATGCTGCACATCATGCTGTGGGAAGGCTGGACCGACAGCGCCTGGATTGCAGCGCATACCAACGGCTTTGACGAGCTGAAAACCACGGTGCGCGACTACACCCCCGACATCGTGGCCGAGACCTGCGGCATTAAAAAAGAAGACCTGTTTTCGGCGGCAAAAATGTTTGCTACCTCGGCAGCAACGCTGAGCCTGTATTGCCAGGGCCTGAACCAATCCAGCAGCGGTACGGCCAAAAATGCGGCCCTGATCAATCTGCATCTGGCTACGCGCCAGATTGGCAAGCCGGGTGCGGGGCCGTTTTCACTGACGGGCCAGCCCAATGCCATGGGTGGCCGCGAAGTGGGTGGCCTGGCTAACCTGATCAGTGGGCATCGCGATATGGCAAACCCCGAGCACCGTGCAGAAGTGGCCAAGCTGTGGGGCATCAACGATGTGCCGAGCAAGCCGGGTAAAACGGCCGTCGAGATGTTCCAGGCAGCCGCCGACGGTGAGATCAAGGCGCTATGGATAGCCTGCACCAACCCGGCCCAGTCCATGCCCGACCAGAAAACCGTACGCCGTGCGCTGGAACGGGCCGAACTGGTCATCGTACAGGAGGCGTTTTCCACAACCTCCAGTTGCGACTACGCTGACCTGCTGTTGCCAGCCAGTACCTGGGGCGAAAAGACCGGCACCGTAACCAATAGCGAGCGCCGTATCAGCCGTGTGCGCCCAGCAGTAGCTGCGCCCGGCGAGGCACGGCATGACTGGTCTATTGCCGTTGATTTTGCGCACCGGCTTGAGCGATTGCTTGCGGCGAAAGGCTCTACCCCTGGCGCCACACTCTTTCCCTACTCCTTAAGCGACGAAGCGGCGGGTGTTGAAACCATCTGGAACGAACACCGCGAGTCCACCCGTGGGCGCGACCTTGACATCACCGGCATGAGCTACGCCATGCTCGACGCAGCGCCGCAGCAGTGGCCACTAAAGACCGGTGAAACCACAGGCAAGATCCGCCTTTATGAAGATGGCATATTTGCCACATCTGACGGTAAGGCGCGCTTTGCGAACACCATCTATAAACCGGTAGCCGAGCCGCGTGAGTCACGCTACCCGTTTTCATTGACCACCGGACGCTTGCGTGACCAGTGGCACGGCATGAGCCGCACCGGCACGCTGGGTCGCCTGTTTGGCCATGAGGCTGAGCCGTCGATTCAAATGAACGCCAACGACATGGCCCGCAGGCTGCTTAAAGACGGTGACCTGGTGCACGTCACGTCAAAGCGTGGCTCGATTGTTGTGCCGCTGCAGGCATCGCCTGAAGTTGGCGCGAGCCAGGCATTTATGGCCATGCATTGGGGTGAGGAATATTTGAGTGGTTTGTCCAGCACCGGTGAGGCGCTGTCGGGTGTTAACGCACTCACTACCTCGGCCTACTGCCCGACCTCCAAGCAACCGGAACTCAAGCACGCGGCCGTCAAAATCCTCAAAGCTGAATTGCCCTGGACACTGCTGGCCATGGCCTGGTTGCCGAACGACGACGTGCTGGGTGCGCGTGAGGCGCTCAAACCGCTGATGAAGGCTTTCCCCTTCACCAGTTGCGTACCTTTTTCAAACAATGTGCCACTGGCCAGCCAGGGCCGCGAACAGCAAGGCCTGCTTTTTCGTGCCGCGGCACAAACTGCGCCCGCTGATGAAGTGCTGGCAAGTATTGAACGCATTCTGCGTCTGGACGGCGGTGATGCCCTGCACTATGCCGACAAGAAAAAAGGCCAACGCCGCACCGCGCTACTGCACCGCGCCGGTGACCAGGCCGAACTGACAGGTTTTGTACTGGCAGGTGACACCAGCGCTGAAGCCTGGATAAAAGCCCTGCTTGAAGGCGAGCTTCCCGCCCAGGCCTATGGTCGCCTGCTGCTGCTGCCAGGTGCCAAACCGCCGGTTGCGGTGCAGGCACGGGGAAAGCTGGTTTGTACCTGCTTTAACGTCAGCGACGCGGCCATTGACGGGCATTTGCAATCACTGCATCAGGGTATCGGCGTGGACGGCAATGGCGCAGGGTTTCTGGGCACTGACGAAGAACGCCTCACCTCGCTGCAAAAGGCCCTGAAGTGCGGCACCAATTGCGGCTCATGCCTGCCGGAGCTCAAGCGCCGGGTGCGCTCTGCGCGTAGCGTGACCATGTCCCCGGCCAATGCGCCGCAACGCACTGTGATACCCATTACGCAGGTAGCATAAACACCCAGCTTGAAGTCAGCTCAGGCAAATAACAAAAAGTTATCTGTCGTAGCCGACAATCGCAGCATGCAAAAAAGTCAACAGCCTAAAAAGTGTGCGCAGTCTCATGGGCATTAGTCAATACATCAAGGAAATCGGGCGCGGCAAAGATGGCGCGCGCCCTTTGTCACGTGAACAGGCCGCCGACCTGCTAGGCCAGGTTCTCGACGGTGCGGTGACTGACCTTGAAGTCGGTGCCTTTTGCCTGGCCATGCGCATCAAGGGTGAAACGCCGCAAGAAATGGCCGGGTTTCTTGACGCCACGCATCAACGCCTGAATCACCTGCCCGCAAACCATGCCAATACCCCCACTGTGGTGCTGCCAAGCTACAACGGTGCGCGCAAGCTGCCTGTTTTGACGCCCTTGCTTGCGCTGTTGCTGGTGCGTGAAGGAAAAGCGCAAGGCGTATCGGTGCTGGTTCACGGCACACCCACAGAGTCAAGCCGGGTTTTTGCATCAGAAGTGCTTCTAGCCCTGGATTTACGGCCTCAAACAGCTATTGAATCCATAGCGCCGGGCGAAGTCGCATTTGTACCCACAGAAGTGCTTTGCCCGTCATTGAAGCGACTGCTGGACGTGCGCCGTGCTGTAGGTTTGCGCAACCCGGCGCACAGCCTGGTGAAGATCATGAACCCCTGCCTGGGCAAAAGCCTGGTCGTCAGCAGCTATACGCACCCTGAATATGCCGTGTCCATGGCGCAGACTTTCGAGCTGACGCAGGCCAACGCGCTGCTGCTTCGGGGCACTGAGGGCGAAGTGGTTGCCGACGCGCGCCGCATGCCGAAAATGGAGGCATTCATCCGCGGTCATGGCGAGTTGCTTCAGGAAGCCCAAAGCGGCACAGTGGCCTCGATACCCGATTTGCCAAAGGCCATAGACGCTGCCAGTACGGCAAGCTACATTCGAGCGGTGATGTCGGGCGAGCAAGCCGTGCCGGCATCGGTTGCAAGGCAGGTGCAGC
>JANOCP010000193.1:0-9657 GCA_031412235.1 Polaromonas sp. | reverse complement strand
CGCAGCAGCTGGGTTTTGCACCGCCGGGCACCAACAAGTACGACGGTGTGTTTGGCATGTGGTACGGCAAGGGGCCGGGTGTTGACCGCACATCAGACGTTTTCAAGCACGCCAACATGGCGGGCACCACGCCCTGGGGCGGCGTGATTGCGGTGGCGGGTGACGACCATATTTCCAAAAGCTCGACCGCTGCGCACCAGAGCGACCACATCTTCAAGGCCTGCGGCTTGCCGGTGTTCTTCCCCGCCAGCGTGCAGGAAATTCTTGACCTTGGCCTGCATGCTTTTGCGCTCAGCCGCTACTCCGGCGTTTGGGCGGGCATGAAGACGATCCAGGAGATCGTTGAATCATCAGCCAGCGCCATGATTGACCCCGAGCGCGTGCAAATCAAGATCCCGACCGATTTCGAGATGCCACTTGGCGGCGTACACATTCGCTGGCCCGACGCGCCGCTGGAACAAGAGCAGCGTTTGTTTGACACCAAGTGGTACGCGGCTCTGGCCTACATCCGAGCCAACCGCCTGAACTACAACGCGATTGAAAGCAAAAATGACCGCTTTGGCATGATTGCCAGCGGCAAGGCGTACAACGACACGCGCCAGGCGCTGATGGACCTGGGACTTGACGATGCAACGTGCAAACAACTCGGCATTCGCCTGCACAAGGTCGGTGTGGTGTGGCCACTTGAGGCACAACTCACACGCGAATTTGCCACTGGCCTGCAAGAGATTCTGGTTATCGAGGAAAAACGCCAGGTCATTGAATACCAGCTGAAAGAAGAGCTGTACAACTGGCGCGCTGATGTGCGGCCCAATATCGTGGGCAAGTTCAGCGATGTAGATGTCGAGTTTGGCGGTGGCGAATGGAGCATGCCGAACCCGTCGGCCAACACCCTGCTGCGTGCCAACGCCGATCTGTCGCCCGCACTGATCGCCAAGGCGATTGCCTCACGCGTCAAAAAGCTTGGTCTTGACAGCGACATGCTGGCACGTATTGATGCCCGCCTGGCAGTGCTGCAGGCCAAGGAACAATCCATGACCACGCTGGTGGTTGACAGCGAACGCACGCCCTGGTTTTGCTCGGGCTGCCCGCACAATACATCAACGAAAGTGCCCGAAGGCTCACGCGCCATGGCGGGTATTGGCTGCCACTACATGGCGCTGTGGATGGACCGCAGCACCATGGGCTTCACGCAAATGGGCGGCGAAGGCGTGCCCTGGGTTGGCCAGCAGCCCTTCACCACCGACACCCACATTTTTGCCAATCTGGGCGACGGCACCTACTTTCACAGCGGCCTGCTGGCGATTCGCCAGTCCATTGCTGCTGGCGTCAATATCACCTACAAAATTTTGTACAACGACGCAGTCGCCATGACCGGCGGCCAGCAGGTCGGCGAAAGGCCTGAGGGGCACTCGGTTGGGCAGATTGCCCAATCAATGCGGGCGGAGGGTGCTATTAAAACCATAGTGGTGACGGATGAGCCCGAGAAATACGACGCCCTTCGACAAGCTCAGGACGCACGGCCTCCAGAAGGCGTCACCGTGCATCATCGCGACGAGCTGGACGCGCTGCAAAGGCAGCTTCGCGAGATAAAGGGATGCACCGTCATCATTTACGACCAGACCTGCGCGACTGAAAAGCGCCGTCGCCGCAAGCGCGGCACCCTGATTGACCCGGCGGCACGCGTCGTGATCAACGAGCTGGTGTGTGAAGGCTGCGGCGACTGCAGCGTGCAGTCAAACTGCATGAGCGTAGAGCCGCTGGAAACAGAATTTGGCCGCAAGCGGCAGATCAACCAGAGCACCTGCAACAAGGACTTTTCATGCGTGAAGGGTTTTTGCCCGAGTTTTGTCACGGTTGAAGGCGGGCAGCTCAAGAAAAAATCAAAAGCTGACCGCAAATTCAACCCATTTGAGGAAGGCGAAATCCCCCAGCCAGCGATTCCCGCACTGGGTGTCGACCACCCGGTCTGGGGTATTGTGGTGGCGGGCGTGGGCGGCACTGGGGTCATCACCATTGGCCAGTTGCTGGGTATGGCGGCGCATATTGAAGGCAAGGGCATCGTCACGCAGGACGCGGCAGGCCTGGCGCAAAAAGGCGGCAGTACCTGGAGCCATGTCCTGATCAGCGCCCAGCCGGGTGACATCTGCACCACGCGTGTGGGCACAGCCAGCGCCGACCTGATTATTGGTTGCGACCCCATCGTTACCGCCAACAAGGAAACCATGGCCCGCATGCAGGCAGGCAGAACGCACGTTGCCCTGAATGCACACAGCGCACCCACCGCATCCTTCATGCACAACGCGGCCTGGCAAAACCCGGGGAGTGCCTGTCAGGTAGAAATCACCAAGGCAGTCGGTCCGGCTGGCGTGGGTTCTTTTAACGCAGATCTGGCGGCCACCAAACTGATGGGCGACAGCATTTACGCCAACCCCATGCTGCTTGGCTACGCCTGGCAAAAGGGTTGGATTCCCCTGGGGCTCGAATCCTTGACCCGCGCCATTGAGCTCAATGCCGTTGCAGTTGAAAACAACAAGACCGCGTTTGCCTGGGGCCGCCGCGCGGCCCATGATCTGGCGTCTGTTGAAAAGCTGTTTGCATCGGCGCAGGTCATTGCCATGCCCTTGCTTGCCTCACGGGAAAGTGTGGATGCCCTGGTCGCGCGCCGCGTCGAGTTCTTGACCGCCTACCAGAACGCGGACTGGGCCCGGAGCTACGAAGCCATTGTGCGCAAGGTAGAGCAGGCTGAATCTGCCCTTGGCAAAACCCTGCTCAGCCAAAACGTTGCGCGCTACCTGTTCAAGCTGATGTCGTACAAAGACGAGTATGAAGTGGCACGCCTGCATACCGACACCCGCTTCTTAGACAAGGTCAACGCCATGTTTGAAGGCGACTTCAAGCTCAACTACCACCTTGCCCCGCCGCTGATAGCCAAAGCCAACGACAAGGGTGAACTGCAAAAGCAGAAGTTCGGCCCCTGGATGCTGACGGGCTTCAAGCTGCTGGCCCGGCTAAAGGGTTTGCGAGGCACCGCCCTGGACGTATTTGGCCGCACCGCCGAGCGAAAAATGGAGCGCGAGCTGATTGTTCAGTACAAGGCGTCCATCGAGGCAGTGCTCAAGTCCCTGACGGCCGAAAACCATGCGGTGGCAGTAGAAATTGCCCGCTTACCCGAAATGATCAAGGGCTATGGGCACGTCAAGGAGCGCAACGTCAAGGCTGCTCGTTTGCAATTGGCAGGGCTTGAGCAGCGCTTTTCTGCGCCTGCCGCCGTGGGTGAAAAGCGCGCGGCCTGAAAACCTTCCGCACTGGGTATAACCCCAGCTTGGGAATGACCCGACAAGGCGCTGCCTGACCTGCTAGGCCGGTGGCCGCCCGCATACAATCATCCGCTGTGCTGCCGTGCCCCAAAGGGCGGCACGCTTGTTGGTGTGTCATTCAATAATTGTGGAGTTTGCCGTGTTTATTTCTTCTGCTTTTGCCCAGACCGCTCCGGCCGCCGCCGGTGGCAGCGACATGATGTCGTCGCTGACCGGCATGTTGCCGCTGGTTTTGATGTTTGTTGTTTTGTACTTTGTGATGATCCGCCCACAAATGAAAAAACAAAAAGAGCATCGCTCAATGATCGACGCACTCGCCAAAGGCGATGAAGTTGCCACCGCTGGCGGCCTGCTTGGCAAGGTCACCAAGCTGGGTGACTCTTACCTGACGCTTGAACTCACGCCTGGCGTTGAAGTCCAGTTGCAGCGCAGCGCCATTATTCAGGTTTTGCCCAAGGGCGCCATCAATACGGCCAAATAAGGCAAGGCCGCCTCGGCGGGTCTTGAGGTTTCAAACCCCGCAAGGCCTGCCGCCCCTCAGTTCACCAGGAACACCTTGCTTATGAATCGTTATCCGGTCTGGAAGTACGCCATCCTAGTGGTTGCGTTAGTGATTGCAGTGCTATACACACTGCCCAATTTTTTTGGCGAGGCGCCGGCGGTTCAGGTGTCGAGCAGCAAGTCGTCTACCAAGATAGACGGCACTACGGTTGCACGGGTGGAGCAGGCGCTAAAAGACGCCAACGTGGTGGCTGCAGCTGTGACGCTTGATGGCGCGTCCATCAAGGCCCGTTTTAATGACACCGACACCCAGCTCAAGGCGAAGGATGCGATTCAAAAAGCCTTGAGCCCCGACTCAGCAGACGCGAACTACGTGGTGGCGCTCAACCTTTTGTCGCGCTCACCGGCCTGGTTGACCGCGCTGCATGCTGCGCCCATGTATCTGGGTCTGGACTTGCGCGGCGGCGTGCACTTTATGTTGCAGGTTGACATGCAGGCCGCCTTGACCAAGAAGGCTGAGTCATTGGCAGGTGATTTGCGCCTGATCATGCGCGAAAAAAGTATTCGCCATAGCGGTATCAGCCGCGCGGCCCAGACAATTGAGATCAGGTTTCGCGACAGCCAGACGCTGGCAGCTGCCAAAAATCTCATCAGGGACGACTTCGCCGACTTGCAAACCACCGATGCGCCCGAGGGTACCGAATACCGGCTTGTAGCCAGTATCAAGCCTGAGGCGGCGCGCCGTATTCAGGACCAGGCGCTCAAGCAAAACATCGTCACCCTGCATAACCGCATCAATGAACTAGGCGTGGCTGAACCGGTGATTCAGCAGCAAGGCCTGGACCGAATTGTGGTGCAGCTGCCCGGTGTGCAGGACACGGCAAAAGCCAAAGACATTCTGGGTCGTACCGCCACGCTTGAAATGCGCCTGGTAGATGACAGCAGCGAAGGCCGTGCGGCTGAAAACAACAGCGGCCCGGTGCCCTTTGGTTCCGAGCGCTTCCTTGAGCGTGACGGGCGGCCTGTGATTGTCAAAAAACAGGTCATCATTACCGGTGAAAGTCTGACCGATGCGCAACCGGGTTTTGACTCGCAAAGCCAGCAGCCCAAGGTTGACCTGACGGTAGATGCCAAAGGCGGCCGCATCATGCGCGATACCAGCCGCGAGAACCTTAAAAAGCGCATGGCGATATTGCTGTTCGAAAAGGGCAAGGGCGAAGTGCTGACCGCCCCGGTTATTCAGGGCGAGCTGGGTAACCGTTTCCAGATTTCTGGCTCAATGAGCGTCTCTGAGGCCAATGACCTGGCGCTATTGCTGCGCGCAGGCTCGCTGGCCGCACCCATGGAAATCATCGAAGAACGCACCATTGGCCCAACTCTGGGTGCAGAAAATATCGCCAAGGGATTTAACAGCGTCACCTGGGGATTTGTGGTCATTGTGCTTTTCATGGGCGCTTATTACATGATGTTTGGCCTGTTTTCAGGTATCGCTCTTGGCGTCAATTTGCTGCTTCTGGTGGCTGTTTTGTCAATGCTTCAAGCCACCTTGACCTTGCCTGGCATGGCGGCCATGGCGCTGGCTCTGGGTATGGCGATCGATTCCAATGTACTGATCAATGAACGGGTGCGTGAAGAGCTGCGAAACGGGGCATCTCCGCAAGCGGCGATTCATGCCGGCTATGAGCGCGCCTGGGCGACCATCCTTGACTCCAACATCAGCACCCTGATCGCCGGTCTGGCCTTGCTTGCATTCGGGTCTGGCGCTGTACGCGGTTTTGCGGTGGTTCACTGCATTGGAATCCTCACAAGCATGTTTTCTGCTGTGTTTTTCTCGCGCGGCCTCGTAAACCTTTGGTACGGACGTCAGAAAAAGCTCAAATCGGTTTCCATCGGTACGGTTTGGCGGCCCGCCCCGGTCGATGCCAAGACTCCCCAGAAATCCAACTTGCCGGTACGTTAACAGCGGCACCGCCTCAGGAAAGCAATCATGGAATTTTTTAAAATTGACAAAGACATACCGTTCATGCGGCATGCCAAGATTCTCAACGCCATATCTTTCATAACATTTGCGTTGGCGGTCTTTTTCCTTTTCTCCCGCGGCCTGCACCTGTCCGTGGAATTTACCGGCGGAACCCTGCTTGAGGTCAGTTACTCGAAGCCTGCCGATGTTGAAAAAATACGCACGACCTTGACAGGGCTTGGCCTGACTGACGTTCAGGTGCAGAACTTCGGTACCGCGCGAGACGTGATGATTCGACTGCCTGCACAGAAGGGCGTCAGCAGTGCGCAGCAAAGCGACAAGGTTCTCGCAGCGCTGAAGGCCACCGATGCAGACGTGAACTTGAAGAGGGCCGAATTTGTGGGCCCCTCTGTTGGCGAGGAGCTGGCTCAAGACGGCTTGAAAGCCCTGGGCATGGTGGTGCTGGGCATCATGGTTTATCTGGCGTTCAGATTCGAATGGAAATACGCAGTCGCGGCGATTATTGCCAATCTGCACGACGTGATCATTATTCTGGGCTTCTTTGCGTTCTTCCAGTGGGAGTTTTCGCTGTCTGTGCTGGCCGCCGTTCTGGCGGTTCTGGGCTACTCGGTGAACGAATCTGTGGTGATTTTTGATCGTATTCGTGAGAATTTCCGCCGCTACAGAAAGATGGATACGGTTCAGATCATTG
This sequence comes from Polaromonas sp., assembly GCA_031412235.1. Classification (GTDB taxonomy): domain Bacteria; phylum Pseudomonadota; class Gammaproteobacteria; order Burkholderiales; family Burkholderiaceae_C; genus Polaromonas. The sequence goes on along the minus strand of JANOCP010000193.1, from coordinate 3,164 downwards.
ACAACGCGATTACTTCAACCATCAGCCGTACCATCATTACGCACGCGTCAACACTGATCATGGTGTTGTCGATGTTGCTGTTCGGCGGTGCAACGCTTTTTTACTTTGCCCTGGCGCTCACCATTGGCATATTGTTTGGCATCTACTCGTCCGTATTTGTCGCTGCAGCCATTGCCATGTGGCTGGGCATCAAACGCGAAGATCTGGTCAAACCGGGTTCAGGAGTCAAAAAAGAGGAAGACCCCAACGACCCGAATGCGGGTGCTACCGTGTAAGCTGGTGCTTAATTATTGAAACTGCTCGTGGCCGCAAACTATAAGAATGACAGTCGTCTTGCCGGGCTGGCGCGTGACCTGTTCGTGGAGCAGGCCGGGCAGATCCTGCCTGAAGTGTGCAGGATGCTGCTGGAAAGATTGACGACACTTGTAGACCAACCCGGTAGCGCGCGCGAAATGCAGGACAGGCGTGATGCGTGGCAGGCTTTCAGACCCAACAGTGCGCTTTGGGTCAACAGCACCCTTGAGGCCTGGAAAAAAGCCCGCCTGCTATCGAATGCGCCTGCCTCGCCACGTATGCAATTTGACAGTACCAAGTTCGAGTTGATGGACAACGAGGTGATGGAAAACAAGATCATTGCGTCCCGACTTGCCTTGCGCCTGCTTGACTTCGCAAGCTGGGAACTCAATGACCTGCGTTTGCGGATTCAGAACCTTGAAGGCATGACGGAGCTGCACAAGGACGATATTCTTCGTCCCGAAGTGCTGTCCCGCCATCTGGTTGAGCAGTGGACCAAGGCAAATCTCTCGCGCGATCTCTGGTTGATGGTTCAGGACATCATCCAGGGCCGGGTTGCAGAGCATCTGCTGATTGCCTATCACGCCGCCAATGAGTTTCTGGTCCAGAACGGCGTGATGGCGGAGATCGATTTGCGTCCCCTGGTTAAACGCACGCCGTCAGCCGTTACTGGCGACAAGCCGTTTTCGCCTTCCATTGCCAAAACCAATGAGTCTCCCGCACAGGGCGGTCAGGGCAATACCCGCACCGGTGTGGGCCAAGATTTTGGGCGCCAGGTTGGCGGTAACTATCAGAACGCACAAGGCGGTAGCTCTTCCCGCTTTACCGGCGGTTCGAGTGATGGTGGTGGTGGTGGTGGAAGTCGCAACGCCGGCAATAGAGGAAGCGGCGGCAGCACGGGTAGCGGGGGTAATGTCAGGACCGGCGGCAGTGGTGCCTACGGGGAGGGCGGTCAATCAGCTGCCACCCACGACGAAACCCGCATGCAGACCGCAACTACACCGCTGGCCAAGGCGCGTATGCGCGCCCAGGGTGTGATGGGGCACCTCAAGCGTTTGCTTACCAACCAGGTGGCGGGGTTTGATGACACCCGCGGCACCCAGACTTCACCGCAGCTTGCGCAGGCATTTGCGAGCATGCAGTCAGCTGAAAACAGCAACCATAGCGACCGCACAGAGCTTTCGGAAGCAGTGGACCAGGTTTATGGTCCAGCCCATGTGGAGCAGGCAGCGGGCGCATTGCGCCAGAGAACCAGCACACTCAAGAAAGCCGCTTCGACCTCCGCCGAGAAAGCGACCATTGAAATCGTGGCGCTCATGTTCCAGAGTATTCTTGCCGAAGACCGCATTCCGCCCGCTGTGCGAGTGTGGTTTGCACGTCTGCAAATGCCGGTTCTCAGGGTGGCGATCTCAGAGCCTGAATTTTTCGGCTCCCTGCAACATCCTGCCCGGCGCCTGATAGACCGCATGGGATCTTGCGTACTCGGCTTTGATGTTGATGTCTCTGGTGGCGCGATGGAGGCCGAGATCAAGCGGATTGTGCAAGTTATTGAGCAGTACCCCGAGACCGGTCGGCGCGTGTTTCAACTGGTGTACGACGAATTTCAGAAATTTTTGTCGAAATTCCTGTCCGAACAAGGCAGCGCGGCGCGCGTTGTAAGTGTTGCCCAGCAGGTCGAACAAAAAGAAACCATGGCCATCCAGTACACCATTGAGATGCGCAATATGCTTAACGACATGCCGGTGCGCGAGGAAATCCGGGAATTTCTGTTCAAGGTCTGGGCTGAGGTGCTGGCCATTGCCGCCATGCGAAACGGGCCGCAACACGAAGAAACCATCACGCTCAAGCGCGCCGCTGCAGACCTTGTTTGGGCAGCGAGCGCCAAACCAAACCGAAATGACAGGGCCAAGGTTATTGCGGATCTGCCCAAGCTGCTGCAGTTATTGCGCCTGGGTATGTCCATGCTGGGCATGGGCACGAAGGGGCAAGACGGCCACCTGAAAATCATCAGCGATACGCTCGCCGATGCCTTCATGTCGAAAACAGATGCGATATCTGTGGAACGAATCGACATCATGGCCAAGCGACTGGCCAATCTTGAAGACTATCTGTCGGATGAAGATGTCGGAGACCTTCCGCTCGACACCGAAAGTCTGGTCACGATGATAGGCATTGATGCTTCAGATATCGAAGTGATTACCGACGGCGGCAGCCAGCCCACCGAGGCCATGCGGGCATGGGCACAAGAACTTCAGCTGGGCGCCTGGTTTAGTCTGGATCACAACAATCGCATTAGCCACGTGCAATTTGCCTGGCGCTCTGACCGCAAACAGCTGCACCTTTTTGCGTCGGCGGGTGGCCACAGCTTTCTGATTCAGGCACGCCGATTGGCGGCGTATCTGCAAGCCGGCTTGCTGGTACCTACTGAAGACGAGGCACTGACAGTGCGTGCAACACGCGATGCCCTGGCCAAACTGGAAGCGAATCCGGAACGTCTTCTGGGTTAAAGAGCCCCCACGGTTGCTCACACCGCGCAAGCGCCGTGGCCCCTGTTTGAAAAGTCACATCCAAGCGTGCAGCAATTTCAGTGCGCGACCCTGAATTCCGTGTCGTCGCACAACTCGTCTAGCACCAGCGCATCTGGCTCTTCACCAAAGCTCCAGTAAACCATCAGCACGATGATCTTGAGATCGTCCAGCGTCACCGGGTCACCAGGCGCGGCCATTGCGCGGTCCAGTACGATTTCACGCATGTGGGGCGGCAGCACGCCGGATGACTCCAGAAAACTCACAAAGCCAAGACAGGCAGCGCCCAGGTGTTCCTGCTCGACAACCGAGTAAACACGAAGGCTGCCGGTGGATTGGGCCTGC
>JANOCP010000192.1:0-8882 GCA_031412235.1 Polaromonas sp. | reverse complement strand
TTGGGAATCGCAGCCACGCAGCCGCGCCAGATCTCAGTCAGGTAGGCGCTGGTGTACAGCGTTAGCGCAACCGAGGCTGCCACCCACGCCGAGGTCTTGATGCCGAACAGTGCAATGCCAAAGTAAGCCAAAAACAGCTGCATCAGCAGCGGTGTGCCCTGAAACAACTGCACATAGCCTGCAACCAGCGCGCCCATGCCTTTGGCTTTCGACAGGCGGGCCACCAGCAGCAGCAAGGCCACCAAACCGCCACCGATAAAGGCGATCAGTGACAGCGACACCGTCCAGCGGGCAGCCAGCAGCAGATTGCGAAAGATGTCCCAGAGGGTAAATTCAACCATGGTGCTTTTCCTTACCTGCCGAATAAAAAGCGGGGACCTAACCAGTTCAGCAATTGCCTGACACCGATGGCTAGCGACAGGTAAATCAGCGTGGCAATGATGTAGGCCTCAAAGGCGCGGAAGTTGCGGCTTTGGATCAGGTTGGCGGCGTAGCTGAGCTCTTCAGTTGATATCTGGCCACACACGGCAGAGCCCAGCATCACGATGATGATCTGGCTCACCAGTGAAGGCCATACCTTGCGCAGCGCGGGCGGCAGCACCACGCGCACAAAGGTTTGCATGCGGTTCAGTGCCAGGCTCATGGCGGCTTCAATCTGGCCCCTGGGTGTGGCGTCAATACCGGCGCGAATAATCTCGGTGGCGTAGGCGCTGAGGTTGATGACCATGGCAATAATCGACGCGACTTCAGGCGATAGCTTGATACCCGCGGCAGGCAGGCCAAAAAACACAAAAAACAGCTGCACGATAAACGGCGTGTTGCGTATCAGCTCTACATAAGTGCCCACCACCCACTTGAGCCACAGCGAGCCGTGCGAGCGCGTCCATGCAAACACCACGCCCAGCGCTACGCCAACGACGCTGGCAATCATCGTCAGGCCCATGGTCCAGACCACGCCCTTGGCAAGCAGCGGCCATTGGGCCAGCACGGCCAGAAAATCCAGTTCAATACGCATGCGAATATCCCCGTAACTCTTTGCTACTCTTTTACCAAGACATGAGTAGGCGTCATAGCAGGACTCCCAGGCAGGTTAAATCGTCGTCAGCGGTTTGGGCTGCGGCCCGGCCAGTTTTGCTGACATTTTTGCGAAAGCTTGTATGCGGGCCTTGTGCCGTTTTTGCGTCAATCTTGCTTTCTGTTGCAGAAGGTGCGCCAGCAGCAGGGCCAGAAAGGGGGCTCAGGGCATTGCGTAATGCGGCCAGTGGGTCACCGCTTGCAGGTTGTAGCTTGAGCGTGGCCTGTACGCTGCCAATGTGGGCATGCATCAGCTTTTCAGCCCCTGCCAGGTCACCCTTTTCAAGTGCCTGTACTATCTGAACATGCTCGTCGCACGACTGGGCCGCGTCATGTGACGACTGGTACAACATGGCAATCAGCGTGGTGCGCGCGGTAAAGTCACGCAGCGTGTCGGCCAGCAAACTGTTGCCCAGGCATTCAGCCAGGCAGACATGAAAATCACCCAGCAAGAAGCTGCGCAAACCGACGTCACTGCCCTTGACGGCGGCTTTCTCAAGGCTGAGGTGGGCTTTAAGCTGCTTGACAGCGGCCTTGCTGACTTCTGTGGTGCAGCGAATCAGCCCCATCTCGATCACGCGGCGCGCCTCAAAGGCCTCGCGTGCTTCATCTTGTGAAGGCTCAATTACATACCAGCCGCGCCGGCTGCTGACAGTAACAATACCGCGCGCTGCCAGCCGGGTCAGGGCTTCCCGCACGATGGTGCGGCTGCAGTCAAAGAGCCTGGCCAGTTGCTGCTCACCCAGGCGTGCGCCGGGTGCAAGCTTTTGCGCCATGACGGCTTCAATAATGCGGTTACTGATTTCGGATGCTGCAATGGTCATATTGACCAATGGCTAGCAGTAAGCGTGCCACTGGTATACAAGATTGATGCACCAACCCCGGTTTTTTCGCTGCGCTCGTTGTGGTTTGGTGCACTGCATTGGTTAGCGGTGCACCCACTTGGTTTGATGGTGCCCGACAAAAGATGACTTCAACCCGTCTCGCAGGAGACACTCCCACATCAGGAGCTTCCCCGATGCGGTCCAGGCCTGCTACGGTTAGGCTTTGTCGGACGTTTTCAATCTGGAGAGTTTCTTGTCACAGCCACACCCAGCCGATCATCGAGTCGACCATCCCGTCAATCTTTCGGCCCACCAGCAGCATTACAAGGTATGGCCCAGACGCCTGCCGCGCAACATCAACGCCCCTGCAACTTCGCTTTGGCATAACCTGGCCATAAGCGCGCTACGTTTTCCAGACAAGCCTGCGTTGGTGTTTTTCAACAGTGTGTTGACGTACCGCGAAGTGGTGGAGCAGGCCGAGCATCTGGCCGCGACCCTGGCGCGCATGGGCGTTAAAAAAGGCGATCGCGTGGTGCTGAACATGCAAAACTGCCCGCAGTGGGTGATAGCGCACTTTGCCATTTTGCGAGCCAACGCGGTGGTGGTGCCTGTCAACCCCATGAACCGCGCAGAAGAGCTCAAGCACTACATTCTTGACCCCGATGCCAAAGTCGCCATCACCACAGCAGACCTGGCTGCGGAGCTGGCCAAAGCCAACGCGCAACTGGCGCCAGCCGAGCGCCTGACGCATGTGATCGTTACCCACTACCGCGACACCATGGGCGATGCCTTTGATGAGGCGGCTTTGGGCAAAGCGCTGATGCCGGAAGCTTGGGCGCAGTGGCTGGGCACCCGACACCCGCTTCCCGTGATGGAAGGCTGCCCGGTCATGAGCTGGATAGAAGCACTGACCGGGGACGTAGCTAACCTGCCTCCGCATAGTGTGGGCCCGCAAGACCTGGCCGTCTTGCCCTACACCAGCGGCACCACAGGCCTGCCCAAGGGCTGCATGCACACGCATGCCAGCATCATGCATAACGCGGTTTCAACGGCCCTGTGGGGCAGCGGCAATTTTGCCAACGTGATTTTGTCGGTCGTACCCATGTTTCACATCACCGGTATGGTGTCGGTGCTGCACGCCACCATTTACAGCGGCTCGACCCTGGTTATCATGCCGCGCTGGGACCGCGAACTGGCCGGGCACCTGATCTCGCATTGGCGCGTGACGCACTGGACGAGTATCCCGACCATGGTGATCGACTTGTTGGGCAGCCCAAACTTCGCATCATTTGATTTGAGCAGCCTGGTCTACATGGGCGGCGGCGGCGCAGCCATGCCGCAAGCCGTGGCCCAGCGCCTGCTGGAGCAATATGGCCTGAGCTACGCCGAAGGTTACGGCCTGACAGAGACCGCAGCACCATCGCATAGCAACCCGCATGACAGAACCAAGCAGCAATGCCTGGGCGTGCCCTTTATCAGCTGCGACGCGCGCGTGATTGACCCCTTGACGTTGCAGGAAGTCCCGCAGGGCGAGCAGGGCGAAATCATCATGAGCGGCCCGCAAATTTTCAAAGGCTACTGGAAGCGGCCAGACGCCACCGCAGACGCATTTATTGAACATGACGGCAAGCGCTTTTTCCGCTCAGGCGATCTGGGTCATGTAGACGACGAGGGCTACTTCTTTATTACCGACCGCCTAAAACGCATGATCAACGCGTCTGGCTTCAAGGTCTGGCCAGCAGAAGTTGAGGCCCTGATGTTCAGGCACCCCGCAATTCAGGAGGCCTGTATTATTTCAACCCGCGACGCGTATCGGGGTGAGTCGGTCAAGGCAGTCGTTGTGTTGCGCGCTGACTTCAAAGGCAAAACGACTGAAGACGACATCATCAGCTGGTGCAAAGACAATATGGCCGCCTACAAATACCCGCGCGTGGTGCAGTTTGTCGATGCCCTGCCTAAAAGCGGCGCAGGAAAAGTCATGTGGCGGACCTTGCAGGAGGCTGAAGTGGCCAGCACAGCGCCAACTGCCACCTGAGCGCCCCGAAAATGCGGTTTTTAAGGTCAAATGTGCTCTGTGCCCAATGAGTACGGCTATAGATAGCTATAAAAGTAGTAGCATTCAGGATGGTTTGCGCGGTTGACCGAATTCGGGCCTCACAGCTCCCTGCTCATAAACACGCTGTACGGGTCTTCGGCGTAGTCACCAAACGGGCCGCAAAACCCAAACCCAAACCTGGCGTAGAGCGCGTGGGCGGGCTCAAAGCCTTTCATTGAACCCGTTTCAAGACTCAGGCGGTGGTAACCGCGTTGTCTGGCTTCTTCAATGATGTGCTGCAGGATTTTGGAAGCAACACCTGACCTGAGTTGCCCGGCTGCCGTGCGCATCGATTTGACCTCGCCGTGCTGCTCGTTCAGTTGCTTGAGTGCGCCGCAACCGCACAATGTCGAGCCGACCCATGCGCTCCAGAAGGTGATGTCTGGCTGGCGCAAGGCCTCAATATCCAGTGCATGCACGCTTTCTGAAGGAGACAGTGCATGCATGCCACGAAGGTGCTCCCGCAGCAGATCTGCAATTTCAACGCCGCGCAGGTCATCCAGCCTGATCATCATGAAAATATCCTGAAACTACGCCCTGGCCCAATATTGGTGGTTTATGGAAGCTATGAAAAACGAAGCATTCAATCGAAGATTCCAGGCTGCAACTCAACCCCCCGCAGTCAACCTCTTCGGCGTGATCTCTACCGAGTCTGTCGTCGTGCTCATCCAGACTGTTCCGTCCTGCACGGTTACCTGCAATTGCATGCTGCGCTCGGCGAGTTTTGCGAGTGCCTGGCTTTGCGCAGCTTCAATCTGCCACACCACCAGGTTACCCGCGCGGGTGAGTTTGGTTTCAATGGCTTTCCACCAGACCGGTGTGCTGCTTGAAAAGCTGTAGCTGGTCACGCGTTCGGCGCGGCCTGCTGCCTTCATCAGGCGTTTGTCATCGGGCTGGCCCACGTCTATCCAGTGCAGTATCTGCTCGGTGTAGTCCTTGTGCCACAAGGCGGGCTCATCCACGTCCCACAGGTCTTTGGCAAAGTCGAGTTTGCCGTTTTTATCGTCAGCCGGAACGTTGAGTGCAAAGGCAAGCAGGCGGATCATCATTCGCTCGTCGGCCTCTGAGGGGTGGCGGGCAATGATGACGTTGTGGTCGGCATAAACGCCGCGGTCCATGTCGGCAATGGCGAGTTGGGCTTTGTAAATGGTGGCTTTGAGTGCCATGGCGGTCTTCTTTGTGTCTGCAGGAAATAGTCCTGTATTGGAACAGAGACCGCATTCCAACTACCTGCCAGCACTGTTGAACCACTGTGGCTATAGTTTGGGCATGAGTTTGCGCACGATTTCCCTTTCCATTCTTGACCAGTCTGTTGCCGTCACCGGTCGCACTGAAGATGCGTCAATCCGCGAAACACTGGCGCTGGCCCAGCACTGCGAGGCGCTGGGCTACCACCGCTTCTGGGTCAGTGAACACCACAGCCATCCCAGCATCGTCGGTTCGGCTCCTGAAGTTTTGATGGCGGCGATTGCAGCAACTACCAGCCGCATCCGGGTGGGCAGTGCGGGTGTGATGCTGCCGCACTACGCCGCGCTCAAGGTGGCTGAGCAGTTTCGGGTTCTGGAGGCATTGGCCCCCGGCCGCATTGACCTGGGCGTGGGCCGGGCGCCGGGCTCTGACATGCGTACTGCGCGGCTGCTGCGTGCTGACGCGCATCAGTCGGCAGACAACTTTCCGGTTCAGGTGCGCGAGTTGCAGGCCTGGGTATCGGGCATTGATTTGCCGGAGGGTCATCCAGGCCACGGCGTAACGGCAAACCCCACGGGGCCGACCGCGCCTGAAATGTGGATGCTGGGCAGCTCAAACTACGGCGCGCAACTGGCGGCCCACTATGGCCTGCCCTATGCGTTTGCGCACTTCATTACCGACGGGCAGGGCGCAGACCAGGCGCTGGATATGTACCGCCAGATGTACCGCCCCAGCGCACTTCACCCCAAGGCGCATGCAGCGCTTTGCGTATGGGCATTGGCGGCAGATACCGAAGCAGAAGCCTGGCACCATTTCTCGGGCCGTGAGCGCTGGAAGATTGACCGCAATCGTGGTGCGCTAGGTGCCTTGCCATCGCCTGCTGAAGTTGCTCTGCGGCCCTACACCGCTGCTGAGCAGGTCGAAGTTGACAAGCTGAGGAGCAACGCCATCGTGGGCACTGGCCCGCAGGTCGCCAGCAAGCTGCGTGCGTTGGCTGATTCGCTTGAGGTACAGGAACTGGTTGTGATTACCTGGACGCATGACCCGTTAGCGCGCAGGCGATCTTATGAATTGCTGGCCAAAGAATTTTTATAATATGTGTGCGTATTTGTAATCCCGGACCCGATCCGGGAGGCACTACCCCAGAGCCGATTTGGCTTTTGCTTTAACCACAATTTTTTAACAATAAACGAGACAGAAAAATGACCACAAAATTCTTCAACACTGCCATCGCTGGCAGCCTGCCCAAACCGGCATGGCTTTCAGAAACCAACAAGCTGTGGCCGCAGTGGAAGGCCGAGGGCGAAGAACTCAAGCAGGCCAAGGCCGATGCAACCTTGCTGTGGATCAAGGCGCAGGAAGACGCCGGTCTTGATGTAATTGGTGATGGGGAGCAATCGCGTCAGCATTTTGTCCACGGCTTTCTGGAGCAGGTCGAAGGTATCGACTTTGATCACAAGGTCAAGATGGGCATACGCAACAACCGCTACGACGCCATGGTGCCCCAGGTCGTTTCTGAACTAAAGCTCAAGGGCCGTGTGCATGCAACCGAAGCACAACTGCTGCGCGCGCACACCAGCAAAAAAATAAAGTTCACGCTTCCCGGCCCCATGACGATTGTGGACACGGTATCTGACCAGTTCTACGGCGACAGGGTCAAGATGGCCATGGCTTTTGCCGAGCTGCTCAACCAGGAGGCGCTGGCGCTGCAGGCCGATGGTGTGGACATCATCCAGTTTGATGAACCGGCTTTCAATGTCTACATGAAGGACGCTGCTGACTGGGGCGTGAAGGCACTTGAGATCGCCGCAAAGGGCCTGACGTGTACTACCGCGGTTCATATTTGCTATGGCTATGGCATCAAGGCCAACAACGACTGGAAAGAAACCCTGGGTGAAGAGTGGCGCCAATACGAGCAGGTTCTGCCCGCGCTGGCCAAAAGCAGCATCCAGCAGGTGAGCCTGGAGTGCTACCACTCACACGTGCCGCCGCATTTGATGGCGCTGCTTGAAGGCAAGGACGTGATGGTGGGCGTGATTGACGTGGCCAGCGACGAGATTGAAACGCCCGAGCAGATTGCCGACACCATCGGCAAGGCCCTGCAGTATGTACCGAAGAATCGCCTGCTGCCGTGCACCAACTGCGGCCTGGCACCGATGGACCGCGAGATTGCCGTCAAGAAGTTGCAGGCGCTGGCGCAGGGCGCGGCACTTGCCCGCGAACGCTACAGATAACGCCCCCACGCTTTTCACTTCGTGTAATACGCCGCCCCCCGAGTGGGCGCTGCGCCTGCGGCCCGGCAAAGCCGGTTCCGCGGCCCCTATTTGTTAAAGAGTTTGACTCGATTTTCATAGCAGGTACCCAACGTGACTTCAAAACACAGCCATAGCCACGACCACCATCATCCGCATAGCCATGATGAGCAGAAGTGGAAGCACGATGGCGTGCGGGTCGTCAAGTCCAACCAGCTCGATGGCAATACCGCACAAACTCCGGGTATGGACCGCAAGGCCGCCATCAACTTTGCCAGGGTAGGTGCGCAAAAATTATGGGCTGGCACAGTCACCATACATGCTGACGCCAAAACCGGCGCGCATCATCATGGGCACCTTGAAAGCGTGATTTACGTGATCAAGGGCAGGGCGCGCATGCGCTGGGGAGATCATCTTGAGTTCACGGCTGAAGCCGGGCCTGGTGATTTTATTTATGTGCCGCCGTATGTACCGCATCAGGAAATCAACGCCAGCCCGACCGAGCTGCTGGAGTGTGTGCTTTGCCGCAGCGACGGCGAGGCAGTGGCTGTGAATCTTGACATTGAGCCCGTTGAAAAGCCTGACACGGTGCTCTGGATAGACCCAACGCATCCGGCTGGTGGGGTGTAAAGCATTTCAGAAAGATTGAAAAACCTGCCAAAAACTTCACGTTTTTTTCAATGTTTCACATCGATTGCGCCAACCGCTGGTTACGAATGTCACGTCGTCCTACAGGTTGTATCTAGCAGGCTGATAACAATGGAGGCTGTGATACAACTCGCAGAAGGAGTCCATCATGGAAACCAATCAACAGGCCGCAATGCCTTCGGTCAGCGCTTCAAATTCTCAGCCCGGCCTTCCCTATCGCATGCAACACAGCAAGGCCTTGGTGGCTATTGTTGCCGTGCTCGGCGTCACGGTGATGGCGCTGGCCGCTGCGCTGGTCGTCAACAAGTCAAACGCGGAGCCAGACCCCTACAAGTCCTCACCCGCAGCCGTGAGCACCCCGTCACAGAAACTCGCTGCTGAATCCTCCAAATCAAGCCAGACCAGCCCTGTCAAGCGTACGCCGGCACCTGCGGTAGTTGCCCAGGCGCCTCGCGCCAATGTTTGTGCTGCCTGCGGCACGGTTGAAGCTGTCACTGCGGTACAGCGTCAGGGTCAGGTCAATGGCGTTCCAGTTGGCAACACCACCATTGGCCTGGGTACTGTCGCTGGTGGCGTCATTGGCGGCCTGCTGGGTAATCAGGTGGGCGGCGGTAACGGCAAGACGCTGGCTACTGTTGCCGGTGTTGCTGGTGGTGCCTATGCGGGTAACACCATTGAAAAGAATATGAAAAAGGTCACTGTGTACGACGTTCGCGTGCGTATGGATGACGGAACAAGCCGCAACATGGAAATTTCCAGTGCCGTGTCGGTTGGTTCCAAGGTCATCGTTGAAGGCAAAAA
>JANOCP010000191.1:0-12557 GCA_031412235.1 Polaromonas sp. | reverse complement strand
GCTGATTTGGCCATACGCAGTAGCACCCGTCGTAGCTGGCGTGCTGTGGGTCTTCATGTTCTCGTCACCCATGGGGGTGATCTCCTTTGCGCTGCAATCGGTGGGCATTCAATGGAACCACCTGCTCAACTCCAACCACGCGATGACGCTGATCGTGGTGGCAGCGGTGTGGAAGCAGATTTCTTATAACTTCTTGTTCTTTTTGGCAGGTTTGCAGTCGATACCAAAATCACTTTTAGAAGCAGCGGCGATTGATGGCGCATCACCCGCCCGCCGCTTCTGGACGATTGTTTTTCCGCTACTGACACCCACCACGTTTTTCCTACTCGTGATCAACGTGATTTATGCCTTTTTTGACACCTTCGGCATCGTTGACGCCGCCACACAGGGCGGACCGGGCAAAGACACCGCGATTCTGGTTTACAAGGTTTACTTTGACGGCTTCAAGGCGATGGACATCGGCGGCTCGGCGGCGCAGTCGGTGGTGCTAATGGTGATTGTGATCGCGCTGACGGTTTTGCAATTTCGGTTTATCGAGAAAAAAGTTAACTATTGAATGATGGCATCAGATGATTGAACGCCGCCCTGTCGCCAACTTTTTCTCGCACGCCATACTGATCCTGGGCGTGTGCATCGTCGCCTTCCCGCTGTATCTGGCCATCGTGGCGTCCACCCAGTCGCCTGACCAAATAGCGCAGTCCAACCCCCTGTCATTGATCCCCGGCACGCATGCCCTAGAGACCTACCGCATCGCGCTGTTTGGCGGTGAAAACACGCGCGGCGGCACCTTCCCGCCTGCCCTGCCGATGATGTGGGTCAGCCTGGTCACCGCTGTGGTGATTGCTGTCGGCAAAATCGCCATTTCACTGCTGTCAGCGTTTGCCATTGTTTACTTCCGCTTTCCAGCCAAAGGCCTCGTGTTTTGGATGATTTTTATCACGCTGATGCTGCCAGTGGAAGTGCGTATTGGGCCGACCTATGCGGTGGTGTCCAACCTGGGCATGCTGAACAGTTACGCGGGTTTAACCATTCCGCTGATTGCATCAGCCACTGCCACATTTTTATTCAGGCAGTTCTTTTTGACCGTACCCGACGAGCTGGTTGAAGCCGCCCGCATGGACGGCGCCAGCCCGATGCGGTTTTTTTGGGACGTGCTGCTGCCGTTGTCCAAAACATCGATTGCCGCTCTGTTTGTGATTCAGTTCATTTACGGCTGGAACCAGTACCTCTGGCCGTTGCTGGTGACAACCAACGAGAACATGTACCCGGTGGTGCTGGGCATCAAGCGCCTGATTGCCGGCGAGGCTTACACCGAATGGAACGTGGTCATGGCCACCGCCATTTTGGCGATGCTGCCGCCTGCACTGGTGGTGATACTGATGCAAAAGTGGTTTGTTAAGGGCTTGGTCGACACTGAAAAGTAATATGGCATCCATCAATTTAAACAACGTCACCAAAAGCTATGGCAATGGTGCCAAAGCGCTGCAAGTCATCCATGGCGTGTCAGCCGCCATTGCCGACCACGAATTCATCGTCATCGTCGGGCCCTCGGGCTGTGGCAAGTCGACGCTCTTGCGTATGGTGGCTGGGCTTGAAGACATCAGCGGTGGCGAGATCAGCATTGGTAGCCGGGTTGTTAACAAGCTGGAGCCCGCCGAACGCGACATTGCCATGGTGTTTCAAAACTACGCGCTGTACCCTCACATGAGCGTGTTTGACAACATGGCTTATGGTTTGAAAATCAAAAAAGTCCCGGTTGAGGAAATCAGGCAACGCGTGGCCAAAGCTGCGAGCATTCTGGAACTGGGTAAATTTTTAGAGCGCAAGCCGCGCGAGCTCTCGGGCGGTCAGCGCCAGCGCGTCGCCATGGGCCGGGCCATCGTGCGCCAGCCGCAGGTATTTTTGTTTGACGAACCCTTGAGCAACCTGGACGCCAAGCTGCGCGTGCAAACCCGGCTGGAGATTCAAAAACTGCACCGTGAACTGGGCATCACATCCCTCTTTGTCACGCACGACCAGATTGAGGCCATGACACTGGCCCAGCGCATGCTGGTGATGAATGCGGGCCGGATGGAGCAATTTGGCACGCCAGAAGAGGTCTACAACCGGCCCGCCAGTACCTTTGTGGCCAGCTTTATGGGCTCACCGCCGATGAATCTGCTTAAACACGGCCCGAATGCCGACCTGCGTGGGCCAGCAGGCGCTGTGCTGGGCATCCGGCCAGAGCACTTGAAAGTCACTGAATCTGGCTGGCCTGTGCAGGTCGAGACGATAGAAATGCTGGGCGCTGAACGTCTTGTCTATTGCCGCTTTGGTGAAGAGGCCTTGATCGTTCGTACCGACGAGAGCGATGCCTGCCCGGCACTGGGAGCCACCCTTCACGTCACGCCCCGCCCTGAGCGGTTGCACTGGTTTGACGCAGTCACGACAAAGCGTATCCAGTAATCCACTCATTCCCAGACATGACCCACTGGCCGTATCCCCGCTGGATTGCGCACCGCGGCGCTGGCAAGCTGGCGCCTGAAAACACGCTGGCGGCCTTCAAGCTGGGCGCAAGCCATGGTTACCGCATGTTTGAATGCGACGTGAAACTTAGCGCTGATGATGTGCTTTTTTTGCTGCACGATGCCACCCTTGAGCGCACCTCCGACGGCAAAGGCGAAGCACGTGAGCAAAGCTGGCAGGTGCTGGCGCAGCTTGATGCCGGAGCCTGGCATTCACCGGCTTTTGCAGGTGAGCCTTTGGCCAGCCTTGAGACTATCGCCCGTTACTGCCTCGACAGCGGCTATTTTTTGAATATAGAAATCAAGCCGACACCTGGTCTGGAAACCATAACTGGCACGGTTGTAGCCCATACCGCCGCCCAATTGTGGAAAGACGCCTTGGTTCCCCCGCTGCTCACGTCGTTTCAGACAGCGTCATTGCAAGCTGCAAAACTGGCCCAGCCAGAGCTTCCGCGCGGCCTGCTGCTGGACAAACTGACGCCCGGCTGGCTGCAAACCGCGCTTGAACTCGACTGCGTAGCCATCGTGTGCAACTACCGGCTGTGGGACGAAAACACGGTCGCGCTGGCCCAAAACGCCGGGTTCAAAACCATAAGCTACACGGTGAACGACGCCGAATCAGTGAAAAAACTGCTGGATCTGGGTACCGACTGCATCATTACCGACCGGGTTGACTTGTTCAGTCCGAGCACCTGATCCGAAAAATCATCTCCGGAAACTGCCCAGCAAGACCGCTTGGGATATCGCTGCGCACACTACCAGCGCGGTATAGGTCAGCATCTTCCCGTCGTTGCCGAAAAACACCAGCCCGGTGGCGAGAACCAGCAGATTTACCATGAAAATAATAGCTGTCTGTGCCCATAATGATTGGGCAGGGGGCCTTTTTGATCTTAAAAACCGACCCAGCAGGCGCGTCAGCAGCACTAACCCTATTGCAACAAAAAATGCCGGGGCGATAAAGTTCAGGAGATGGTTGGTCAGTAAATAGGCTGTCACGGCGTGGTCCACAAAAAGCCATCAAGAGACACTTTCAGCATCATTTTTAACGGTATTGGTGCATAAAACTGACTGCAGGCCGCTTCAATTTTATAATCAGCACATGTCAGTCTGGGCCCTTGGGCTAAACCATAACACCGCACCGCTGGATTTACGCGGGCGATTCGCGTTTTCAATGGACCAGATCGAGCCCACGCTCAAGGGTTTGCGCCAGTCGCTGGCGCGCCAGCCTGAGGCGACCATACTCTCCACCTGCAACCGTACCGAAATCTATTGCGCTGGCGACAAACCCGCACTGGAGCAAACGCTGGAGTGGCTGGCGTACAACGGCGGCGTGTCACCCGGCCTGCTGCGCTCGCATGCCTACACACTTGAGGACGACCAGGCCGCGCGGCATGCGTTTCGTGTAGCCAGCGGCCTGGATTCGATGGTGCTTGGCGAGCCGCAAATCCTCGGCCAGATGAAAGACGCAGTGCGCGCAGCCGAAGGTGCTGGCGCCATGGGATCTACCTTGCACCAGCTGTTTCAGCGCTCTTTTGCCGTCGCCAAAGAGGTACGCAGCTCGACCGAAATCGGCGCACACAGTATCAGCATGGCTGCAGCATCGGTGCGGCTGGCCGGGCAGCTGTTTGAAGACCTGGGCCAGATCAAGATACTGTTTGTGGGCGCAGGCGAAATGATCGACCTGGCAGCAACCCACTTTGCGGCCAAAACCCCGAAACTGATGGTGATCGCGAACCGCACCATGGAGCGCGGTGAAAAGCTTGCCAGCCGCTTTGGCGCACAGGTGATGCCGTTGGCTGACCTGCCGACTCGGCTGCATGAGTTTGATGCTGTCATCAGCTGTACGGCCAGCATTTTGCCGATTATTGGCCTGGGTGCGGTTGAGCGCGCCGTCAAGCTGCGCAAGCGCCGGCCGATTTTCATGATTGACCTGGCAGTGCCGCGCGACATTGAGCCTGAAGTCAAGGCGCTGCCTGATATCTACCTGTATACGGTTGACGACCTCGCCCAAGTGGTGCAAACCGGCAAAGAGAGCCGACAGGCAGCGGTGGCTGAGGCTGAAGTCATCATCAATGCGGGTGTGCAGAACTTCATGCAGTGGCTGCAGCAGCGCGGCACAGTGCCGCTGATCCAGCAGCTCAATGCGCAGGCGGACGAGTGGCGTACGCTGGAAGTCGTACGGGCCAAAAAGCTGCTGGCAAAGGGCGAATCGATTGATGTGGTACTCGATGCCCTGGCGCGCGGCATGAGCCAAAAAATGCTGCACGGCACGCTTTCAGCGCTGCACGCCGGGGACGCTGATCACCGTGAAGCCACGGCGCAAACGGTGTCAAAATTGTTTTTGCGCGGACAGTCAGGCCGTACCCGGGCTGACGATTCAGAGCGTTAGCTGCGTTTTACCGCAGCCCCGGTGTTGTCATTGCGGAGCTGATCCGCAATCCGTGACAGCGCAACTACTTTTTACTTTTAACCCGGCAGATGGTATGGATTCCGGATCAAGTCCGGGATGACAGCCGTACAGAAATTCCCCACGCATGAAACCCTTTTTAAGACAAACCCTGGACCGCCAACTGCTACGCCTGCACGAGCTTGACGCGCTGCTGTCTGCCAGCGACGTGGTCAGCGACATGGAGCGCTTTCGCACCATGAGCCGCGAGCATTCAGAGGTCAGCGTGGTGGCCGAGCAATACCGCAAGCTCACCAGCCGCGAGGCTGACCTGGCAGGTGCTGAAGAAATGCTCAAAGACAGCAAGGGCGATGCCGAAATGACCGCCATGGCTGAAGAAGAAATCGCCCAGGCCAGAGCTGACATCACACAAATCGACGCTGCCCTGCAGCTGATGCTGATTCCGAAAGACCCGGACGACGTTCGCCCGGCCTTTGTTGAAATCCGCGCTGGCACGGGCGGTGATGAGTCGGCGCTGTTTGCCGGCGACCTGTTTCGCCTGTACACACGTTATGCCGAGCGCTGCGGCTGGCGTACCGAAATCATCAGCGAGTCGCAAAGTGAGTTGGGCGGGTACAAGGAGGTCGTGCTGCGCATAGAAGGCGCGACTGACAGCTCGGGCGTCGGCGTGTACGGCAAGCTGCGTTTTGAGTCTGGCGGCCACCGCGTTCAGCGTGTGCCGGCGACTGAAACCCAGGGCCGCATCCACACCAGCGCCTGCACCGTGGCGGTGCTGCCCGAGCCTGACGAGCTGGAAGCCATCAAAATCAACCCTGCCGACCTGCGTATTGACACCTATCGCGCCAGTGGTGCCGGTGGCCAGCACATCAATAAAACCGACTCGGCTGTGCGCATTACCCACCTGCCGACCGGCATCGTCGCCGAATGCCAGGACGGCCGCAGCCAGCACGGCAACAAGGCGCAGGCGCTGAAGGTACTAACGGCACGAATCCATGAAAAAGACCGGTCAGAGCGCGCTGCGGTCGATGCAGCCATGCGCAAAGGACTGGTTGGCACCGGAGACCGCAGCGACAGAATCCGCACCTACAACTTCCCGCAGGGGCGGCTCACCGACCACCGTATCAACCTGACACTTTACAAGCTGCTCACCATCATGGAGGGCGACCTGGACGACGTGCTGACCGCACTGCAGGTGGCGCGCGGCGCTGAGCAACTGGCCGAGCTTGAGACAGCGTCGCAGGGCTGACTGACACGAAAAATGGCCAGTTTTTACGTCAAATGTGCTCTATGCCCAATAAGAACGGCTATAAATAGCTACAAATTTAATAGCAAAATACCGTGCTTGAGTTGGAGCGCAAGTTGAGCAAAACCACCATCCAGCAGGCGCTGCAGGAAGCACACGCACCCGAATCTGGCCGGATTGACCGCCTTGATGCGCAATTGCTGCTTCTGCACGCGCTGGGCAAACCAGAAAGCGCCCGCGCGTGGCTGCTGGCGCACGATGACGACGTGCTTGATGAAACAGTCGCTGAGGCTTTTTGCACGCTCAGAGCGCGCCGCGCCACAGGTGAGCCACTAGCCTATATCGTCGGCTACAAAGAGTTTTTCGGCCTGCACCTGAAGGTGGACGCCCGCGTACTGGTGCCCCGGCCAGACACCGAAACGCTGGTGCGATGGGCGCTGGATGTTGTGAACAACGTCGCCAGGCCTGAAATTCTTGACATGGGTACAGGCAGCGGTGCAGTAGCCATCGCCATCGCGTACACCCTCAAGGCCCGCGTCGTGGCCACCGACTTCAGTGAAAAAGCCTTGGCAGTCGCGTCACACAATGGCCGTCAGCTTGGCGTTGATGTGCAGTTTATACACAGCAACTGGTTTGAAAAGGTCAGTGGTCACTACCACGCCATCGTCAGCAACCCGCCCTATATTGGAAGCAGTGACCCGCATTTGGCAGCATTGACGCATGAGCCGCTCAGCGCGCTGGCCGCAGGCAGTGACGGGTTAAACGACATCCGGCAAATCGTCGAACTGGCCCCCGAGCGCCTTATGCCTGGCGGCTGGTTGCTGCTCGAGCATGGCTACGACCAGGCCGAGCGGGTGCGCGCGCTGCTGACCGACCGGGGATTCACGCAAGTGCAAAGCCGGATGGACCTGGCGGGTATCGCCAGATGTTCAGGCGGTCAATGGCCATGACGCCTCATCCACGCAAATCGCGGGATAATCAGCGATTGATTTTTAAAGGACAAGACCATGGACGAGACCCAAACCCGCATTGACCAGATCGTTAAATCCAGCGATGTGGTGCTGTTTATGAAGGGCAACCCCAACTTTCCGCAGTGCGGCTTTTCAGGCAAGGCGATTGCAGTGCTCAAAGCCTGTGGTGTGACAAAACCTGTGACTGTCAACGTACTCGAAGACCCGGAAATCCGCAACGGCATCAAGGAATACAGCAACTGGCCGACCATTCCCCAGCTGTACATCAAGGGCGAGTTTGTAGGCGGCTCGGACATCATGATGGAAATGTACGAAAGCGGTGAATTGCAGCAGGTGCTGGGCAACCCGGCGGCCTGAAATGCCGGACAGGCCTTTCAAGGTCGTCAAAAATCAGCTGCCAGGACTAGCGGGTAAAGCCGGCGCAGGCACCCGCATTGACCCCGCCTTTGCACTCACGCTTGAGGCGGGCGTTGCGCTCAGCGGTACTTTCTTCTGAACCGCGAATGAATTTGGCTTTGCCGACCGTATCGGCTGGCTTATTGGCCGCTTCCTTTTTGGCGGCTTTTTTCTTTGTTTTTGTCGCTGCTGGCGGATCTGCAGGTACCGTTGACTGCGCTTGCGCCATGTTGATAAGCATGGCGGCCAGCACCACAAAGGCCATTGCTGGCCTGAATAAGAACTTTTTCATGGTCTCCCTGACTGTTTTGGCAAGGCCATCTGCCTTGTTACACGCCTGGCCAGAACGTGAGGCTTTTTCGCTTTTCAGGGGCTACTGCAATTTCGGGCTGCTACTTCCGTCATCGTCCGGTGGGGCATCAGCGGCCAAACGAAAGCTTTCACTGGCCCAGGCACCAAAGTCCATATTTTTGCAGCGCTCACTGCAAAAAGGGCGCGATGGATTGCTTGGGGCGTAAATGCTTTTTCCTTTGCAGGCCGGGCAAACCACGACCTTGTGAAAACTTGAGTCTTGAGTCATGACAGAAAACTGCAGAAAACCACAAAGCCCGGATTACGAGCAGAGCGTCAATTCAAAAGAGGCCTCATCCGTACTCGGGTGAAGGCGATCATCACTTTCGTGGCGCATGAGACGCACCGAAACCAGAAGACGATTACCGCTGATTTCTGGAATCAGCCCAAGCGCCGGGTTGATACGCAGTCTTAACAGCTGAAAAGTACGCCCCTGCGGCAAGGTTTGCTGATACTGCCCGCCAGGCGCAACCACTTTTTGCGGCGCACCCGAGTCGCGCAGCAACTGCAGCAACAGGCGGATGGATTCGGCCAAAGGCACCAGTGTGGCCGTCCAGCGCTGCAAATCCTGCTGGCGGGTTTGCGTGTCGACATGCTGCCAGGCATAGTAGGCGGGCAGGTCGAACTCGCAGGTTCCGCCTGGAATACCGACCCGGCTGCGAATGCTCATGAGCCAGTCGTTCTCGGTCAAGGTCTGGCCCGCCTTGCCCGCCAGGCCGTTCAGGGCAGAAAAGCATCCTTCCAGCTGGCCGGTGACGTCATCAAGCACGGCTTCGGCAATGGCCGGATTACCGCGGTAACTGTTCAGGATGTGCTTTTGCTTTTCAAGGTCCTTGAGCACGTCCATCTTGAGGTCAGCACGGGCAGCAACATCCATCACTTCAAAAATGGTGGTTATTGCGTAGTGGTGGTCAACAGGGTGTTCGCGGGCTACCAATTCGCCCAGGCGGCGAAACAGGTGCTCAAGCCGCAAGTAAGTACGTATGCGTTCGTTGAAGGGATACTCGTAAAGGATCACGGCGCAGTCTTTATCGGCTCATATGAAGGTCTGTGCATCATAGCCCGAAGCGCGGCGAAATCTGCCTGACCAGCAGGCCCAGGGCCTGCAGCGACAGGCTGTCGTTATGGATACAGATGTCTGCTGCAGCCCGGCGCGCAGCACGGCTTGCCTGAGCCGCGAGCACTTTGTGTACCGCGTCAGGTGTCCAGCCATTGCGCACCGTCACGCGGCTGACTTGCGTGGCCTCGCTGCAGTCAATCACCAGCACCAGATCGAGTTTGCTGCGCCAATGCCCGGATTCCACAAGAAGCGGAATGTCAAACACCACACAGGACTTACCAGCAAGCTCAGCCAGCTCCGACTGCCGTGCAGTTTCAAGGCCAACCAGCGGATGAATGATGGCTTCAAGCTGCTGCTTGACAACGGGGTTGTCAAACACCAAATGGCGCACGAAATCTCGGTTCATCGCACCATCGGCGGCAATCGCCTGCGGCCCAAATTGACTGGCGATCAGGGCGATCGCTGCGCCGCCGGATGCTGTGGTGTCGCGCGAGATAGCGTCGGCATCAATCAACACCGCACCGCAATCGACAAGCATGCGGGCAACGGTACTTTTCCCGCTGCCTATGCCGCCTGTCAAGCCAATGCGCAGAGCAGATGCACCCACCTTGACCGGCATCGCTTTACAGCCCTGCGAAACGCAATATGGATTGCGGCCCAAAAATCATGGCGGTAAAACCCGCGCCCGCCAGAAAAGGGCCAAAAGGCACATAGCCACCCTCACGCAGGCCCGTGGAGAACTTCATGGTGATACCGACAACAGCGCCAATCACCGAGGCCATCAGGATGATGGGGACCAGGGCCGTCCAGCCAAACCAGACGCCAAGTGCCGCGAACAGTTTGAAGTCGCCATAGCCCATGCCCTCTTTACCGGTGACCAGCTTGAAGGCCCAATACACCAGCCAGAGCGACATATAGCCGCCGATAGCGCCCCATAAGGCGTTTGGCAAACTGACGGCCGGGTTCCATTGCAGGGCGGCTGCAATAAGCCCGGCCCAAAGAAGTGGCAGGGTGATGTCATCTGGCAGCAGCGTGGTGTCCCAGTCGATCAGCGCCAACGCCAGCAATGCAGCTGAAAACCCACACCAGGCAAAGCAGGATGCTGAAGCGCCCCAGCGCCAGGCACAAAAGGAAAACAGGGCCCCGGTTACCAGCTCTACGACTGGGTAGCGCAGTCCAAAATGCACGCCACAAGCCGAACACTTGCCCTTTAAAAACAGATAGCTAAGTACTGGGATATTTTCATACCAACGGATTCCATGACCACAGCTGGAGCAGCGCGAGCGCGGAACAAACAGGTTGAATTTTTCGGCTACAGCCGAGGGTGCAGATTCGTCAACGGCGGAAGCCGACAGCTCGGCACATTCGGCCGCCCATTGCCGCTCCATCATTTTCGGCATGCGGTAAATCACCACATTCAGGAAGCTGCCAAAAAGCAGGCCGACAAGGCCAGCCAGTGAAGCAAATACTTCACGAGGAAGATCGCCCAACATCAAACGACTTGGCCCAGCTTGAAAATAGGCAGGTACATGGACACCACGATACCGCCAATAAGGCCACCCAGAAACACAATAATGATGGGCTCCATCAGGCTGGACAGGCCAGCCACCATCTCATCGACTTCAGCCTCATAAAAGTCGGCAGCTTTGCCGAGCATATGGTCCACCGAACCCGACTCCTCACCGATGGCGCACATCTGCAGCACCATCGTGGGAAAGAGGTTGGCGTTGCTCATGGCAGCAGTCAGGCTGGTGCCGGTTGATACTTCTTGCTGAATCTTTTCAGTCGCATCCGCATACTTGGAGTTGCCAGATGCGCCCCCCACAGAGTCAAGTGCCTCGACTAGGGGCACGCCCGCCGCAAACATCGTGGACAGCGTACGGGTCCAGCGCGCAATACAGGACTTTTCGATCAGGGCGCCAAACACTGGCACCTTGAGCAATGCCCGATCCATGAATCGCTGCATTTTCTCGTTTCGCTGCCAGGCCTGAAAGAAGAAGTACAAACCCCCGCCGATGCCACCGAAAATCAGCCACCAGTACGCCACAAAAAATTCACTGATGGCGATAACGAACAAGGTAGGTGCCGGCAGATCGGCACCAAAAGACGAAAACACCTCCTTGAAGGCTGGAATCACAAAGATCATGATCACCGCAACAACGACAAAAGCCACCACCACCACCGAAATGGGGTACATCAGCGCGGACTTGATTTTGGACTTGATGGCCTCCGTCTTCTCCATATACACCGCGAGCCGGTCAAGCAGTGACTCCAGAATACCGGCGGCTTCGCCAGCCTCAACCAGATTGCAGTAGAGCGCGTTGAAATAAAGTGGATATTTACGGAACGCCGCACTCAGTGAAGTACCCGTTTCCACGTCGGTACGCACATCGTTCAGAAGTTTGGTAACGCTGGCGTTTGGATTGCCGCGACCCACAATATCGAATGACTGAAGCAGCGGCACGCCAGCCTTCATCATGGTGGCAAGCTGCCTGGTAAAGATCGCAATATCCCTGGGCTTGATCGACTTGCCGGAACGCATGCGGCGCTTTTTGATTTTGGTCGGCAAGACACCCTGGCGGCGCAACGAAGCCTTGACCTGGTTTTCTCCGGAAGCACGGATTTCACCACGCACAGCCTTGCCGCCGCGGTCCTTGCCTTCCCATTCAAAGACAAACTCCTGAATACCTCTGGATGCTGCTGTTGCCATGATGTTTTCTCGTTTTAGAGCGGGATTTTGTCTGTCAACCCAAGCCGCTCATGCTGAGCCGGGAATAGTAAATCACGCGATCAGACATTGGTACAACCCAAAACCTCTTCCACCGAAGTCATGCCGAGTTTAACTTTATAGAGTCCCGACTGGCGCAGGCTGTTGACACCCTCGGACTCGGCCTGCGCTGCAATTTCCAGTGCGCTACCGTCACGCAGAATAATGCGCTGAATTTCTTCCGTAATCGGCATGACCTGGTAGATGCCAACCCGTCCTTTGTAACCATTCGTACACATCGAGCAACCCACGGGTCGATACGGCGTCCAGGAGCCATCGACATCCTCTTCCTTGAATCCTGCCTCAAGCAGTGTTGCGCGTGGAATATCGGCCACAGCCTTGCAATTGGGGCACAGGCGCCGGGCCAGACGCTGGGCGGTTATCAGGATCACGCTGGACGCAATATTGAAAGGCGCAATGCCCATGTTGCGCATACGGGTCAGCGTGGTGGGCGCATCGTTGGTGTGCAGCGTGGACATCACCAGGTGGCCGGTTTGCGCGGCCTTGATGGCGATGTCGGCCGTCTCCAGATCACGGATCTCGCCCACCATGATGATGTCGGGGTCCTGCCTTAGAAAGGCCTTCAAAGCCACCGTGAACGTCATTCCGGCGCGCTCGTTCATGCTGACCTGGTTGACGCCGGGCAAGGTAATCTCTGCCGGGTCTTCGGCTGTAGCGATATTGACGCCCGGCTTGTTCAAAATATTCAGGCAGGTGTAGAGCGAAACCGTCTTGCCCGAGCCGGTCGGCCCAGTGACCAGCACCATGCCATAGGGCCGCTGGATGGCCGCCAGCAAGCGGGCTTTTTCCTCGGGCTCATAGCCCAGCGCGTCAATGCCCAGCTTGGCACTGCTCGGG
>JANOCP010000190.1:0-9177 GCA_031412235.1 Polaromonas sp. | reverse complement strand
TGGGCTACAGCCTGTTTTTGTTCTGAAAGTGGCTTGGCGACTGCCCCATGGCCGCCTTGAACATGGCTGAGAACGCGCTGTCGCTCGCATACCCGCTGGCCGCGGCAACGGTACTAATGGACTGGCCGCGTGCCAGCAGGGGCAGGGCGTGGGCGAGTATGGCTTGCTGGCGCCACTGCTGGTAGCTCAGGCCTAGTTCGTCCCTGAACAGGCGTGCGGCTGTGCGTTCGCTGGCACCTATGTCTGCGGCCCATTCGGCCAGTGTTGCGCGCTCTGACGGGGCTCGCAGCAGTGCCTCGCACAGGGCGCGCAGGCGCTTGTCGCCGCTTTGCGGGTGCGGCATGGGTACGCCGAGTGACTGGGTGTCTGCTTGGGTAATTTCATCAAGTACCAGTTCGCCCAGCAGCTTTTCGCGTGGTGTATTTGCGGGCGGGCTAGCGGCCAGGTCGAGTGCCTGAATGGCCTCGCGCAGCAGGGGCGACACCACAATCATTCGGCAGCCCTGCCACAGCGCGGGGGTGACGCTGGCGTGGATGTACAGCGTACGAAATTCGGCGGCTTCCAGCACGGTAATGTGGTGCTGCGCGCCGGGTGCTATCCACACGGCGCGGGATGGCGGCAGGATGTAGGTAATTTCGTCTTCATCTTCGCCAGGGCTGCCGGCTTGCTGTGTGGCCGTGACCTGCACGATGCCAGTGGCGCAATAGGCCAGTTGCGCCCAAGCGTGGTGGTGCGGTTCAAAGTGGGCGTCGGCAGAAACTGAACGCGACCTGACGCGTACTGGTCGCCGGGGTTCAGGCTCGAAAAGATCGGTGTTGCCCACGGGAATGGCATTGAGGCGGGGAGTGCGGGACATGGCTGGATCGGGTGGATATGGCGGGTTTGTCTGAAATTAGCAGAAAGCTGGCGTTTTGTCGCATTTCAGCAATCGAGGGCAATACTACGATAGCGTCATGAATACTTCAAGCACCCTGAATCTGCCTGATGGCCCCGTGCCCTTGCGGCAAGACGCGAGCGTTATTGGTCTGGTGGGTACGGCCCACCTGATCAGTCATTTCAGCCAGTTGCTGCTGGCGCCGCTTTTTCCGTGGCTTAAAACCGCGTTCAACGTGAGCTACGCGGAGCTTGGTTTTTTGATGACGATTTTCTTTGTGGTGTCTTGCGCTGTGCAGGCGCTGTCGGGCTTTGTGGTTGACCGTTTTGGGCCGCGCCCGATTCTGTTCGCCGGTCTGGCCTTGCTGGGTGTTGCCGCATTTGGTTACTCAGTCAGCACCAGTTACTGGATGCTGGGCTTCTTTGCGGTGGTTGGTGGAATGGGCAACGGCGTGTTTCACCCGGTGGACTACACGCTGCTTAATCGCAAGGTCAGCGCACCTCGACTGGGGCATGCCTACAGCGTGCATGGCATCACGGGCAGCCTGGGCTGGGCGCTGGCCCCAGCCATGCTGGTGCCGCTGACGTTTGCCTATTCATGGCGCGTGGCGCTGGCGGCTGCCGGGGTGCTGGCTTTTGTGGTGCTGGCTGTGCTGCTGGTTAACCGCGACAAGCTGACCCTGCCTGCAGTGCCAGCAAAGCCAGTCAACAAGGCTACGCAACATCATGCGGTTGAGGGCAGTCTGGACTTTTTGACGATTCCGGCGGTGTGGATGTGCTTTGCGTTTTTCTTCTGGTACGCGATTGTGCTTAGCGTGGTGCAGGCTTTTGCGCCTGAGGCGGCGCGGCAGTTGCACGGTGTGCCCTTGCCGCTGGTGGCCATTTGCCTGACGGTGTACATGGTGTCTGCCGCTGGCGGCATGGTGCTGGGTGGCTTCCTGGCATCAGACCCGAGCCGCTGTGAGCGTATTGTGGGTATTGGCTTTGGCATTGCCGCCGCCGTAGCTTTGCTGCTGGCCTTGGGCAGCTTTGCGGCGTGGCTGGTGCCGGTGCTGTTTGGCGTGATGGGTTTTGCGTCGGGCATTGCCGGGCCTTCGCGTGACTTGCTGGTCAAGCGTTCAACGCCAGACAATGCGTCGGGCCGGGTCTATGGTGTGGTGTATGCGGGTCTGGACATTGGCCAGGCGGCGTCGCCGCTGATCTTCGGCATCATGATGGACCACGGCCAGTTCCGCGGCGTGCTGCTGGGCCTGGCCCTGATGCAGGGCGTGTTGATCATCAGCGCATTTAATGTCAGGCGGGTACGCCGCACGCCCATGCCGGTGATGGCGTGATGGTGGCCAGACTCCAGCTTCTGGCGAAAGCTGATCAGGGTACCGTAATGACCTGCAGCGTAGCTTTAAGGCTGGTTTCGTAAATCATGTCTGCAGACGCGGGCGGTACAGCACCTTTTGGTGCCGCCATGCCCAGCTTCACGGTACCAGGCAAAGCCTGTGACAACAGCGAAACCGGCATGATGCGATCCGGGTTGCCAGCTTTACCCGTTTCTGCTGGCAAGGCCAAACCCATCAGGCGACCAGCGGCATCAAAAACCGGCCCACCGCGTGGCCCTGCGGGCATGTCAATGCCCAGCTTTCGTTCGCCAGAATCGCCCAGCATGCCCCCCAGAAAGCCGGTTCGCAGTACTGGCCATGCGGGTGCTGCATCGGCTGCGGCTACATATTCAAGGGCGTACCCGGCACTGCCCGGAAAAGCCATGCTGCTGGAAACCAGCAGATTTTCAGCAGCAGGCAAGGGCTGGCTCAAGCGCAACAGTGCCACGCCGCCTGCCAGGCGCTGCGCTAGCCGGGCTTCAACCATTTGGCCCAAGCCATTGCGCAGCCACAGTTTGCCGGATTTCGGAAGCAGGCCAAGCGGCACCAGCGCATGCTTGCCATCTTGCAGCAGCAGGCCGCTGCCGGCCACGCGGGCGCTTGCTGGCAGTGCTTTGGACGCACCGTAGGGGGCCAGCCGCGTGGGCAGTGTCAGCAGGTCTGGCGTTGCAAGCGGCACACCTGACCGCAACTGCTGCTGGACGCTTTTGACCATTGCGTTACCCGGCATGCGCGCTTCGGCCTCTAGTAAAAGCCGCTGCGCTATGGCCGCCTGGCCACCCACATGCAAAAGCCACGCATACAACGCTGAGCCACCCACCACATCGAGGTGCGCACCCGCCGTGTGCGCACCAAATGCCAGTGCCCGCCGG
The DNA here is from genome assembly GCA_031412235.1 of Polaromonas sp. Classification (GTDB taxonomy): domain Bacteria; phylum Pseudomonadota; class Gammaproteobacteria; order Burkholderiales; family Burkholderiaceae_C; genus Polaromonas. The sequence continues at coordinate 6,059 of JANOCP010000190.1, read as the reverse complement.
TACTGCCCGCTTTGCATGTAGGCACGAACCAGGGCGATTTCTGTGTCCGCCGCATGCGCGATCAGCGCCGCACGTTCAAAGGCCTGCAAGGCGGTATCGACCTGGAGCCGGGCCAGGGCTGACTCACCCGTTTGCAGCAGAGTCTTGCGTTCAGCCAAACGCTCAGGAGAAAGCCCGGTTGCCGCTTGATGCAGGGTCTGGGCCGAGCTGCCAAGGGACTGGCTGGCTGCCTCCTGCGGCCTGGCCTGCTGCATGATCTGGCGCAGCTTCTCGTTACCACGGCTTGCAGTGCTGCCAGCACCGGGGCTTGCGTTGTCCGCCGCCGCCGCATGACCTGCCAGCAGGCTTGCACCCGCCAGCAGAAGTGCGCTACCTAGTCCCTTCACGGGTTAACGTTTGCGCCGCTCGGGCAGACAGTACTGGTACCGACGCGGTTGATACGTGGGGTGCCTGAATCAAGAGCATTGCTACCAAGTGCAAAAGGTGCCTTGGGCGACTTGAAGTCGGCAAGGAAGGCGGTCAGGGCGTCAATGTCCTGTGCGCCGCCTATGCGGTTTGTGCCCTTGATCAGCGTTGAATAGCCGTCGCCACCATCTGCCATGAAGTTGTTGACCGTTACGCGGTAGCTCCTGGCCGGGTTTTGAACCACACCGCTGGCATCGACCAGGGTTTCAGTGGCGCTAGCCCCGCGCAGGGTCACGTTGCTTATACGTGCGCCGCAGGCCTTGGAGCCGTCCCAAGTGTATTTGAAGCCCGCTGACGGCAGTGCAATACGGGTGGCGGTGGTGGATTGACCCAGGCATCCGGCAAACTGCTCTTCAAGAAAGTCCTTGATGTTTTGCGTGGTCAGCGAGAGCGTAACCAGGCTGTTGCCAAAGGGCTGCACCTTATTGGCCTCAAGTTTGTTGAGGTTGCGGTCGCCTTCACCTGCGGTACCTGATGCGATGGTAAAACCAGGGGTACGGACACCGCCGCCGTTCATGAAAGCGACCACAGCGTTGCCAAAGCCTGCTGGTTGGGTGGCTGCGAGTTGCGAGTCGGCAATCAGGGTACCCGCCGGCATGTTGCAGGCACCGTCTGAACGTGTGTTCGGCAGTTCAGCAGACACCGCGCCAATCACCATGTTGGCAATCGGGGACACCAGGGCTTTGTACGCTGCGACGATGCTGGCTACCACTGTATCGGCGGTCGTGGCGGGGTCATTGCGAACCACCAGGCGGTTGGTAGCAACGGTTTTGGTGATGTTGCGTGTGATCGGGTCAATGGTGATGTCGATATCTGTCAGCACGCGTCCGAAGGCGCTGGAGCTGGTCACTGAAATATTGCGCCCGGTGGCATTGGGCAACATGCAGTTGTACGCTGCATGGGTGTGTCCACTGACGACCATGTCTACGGCGTTGTCGAGCTGGCCCACAATGTTTGCAATGGCCGAGCCTGCAAGGTTACCCGCGCAACCGTTGATGTCGCCCAGCGTACCGGTTTGAAAACCACCTTCATGCACCAGAACCACAATGGACTCGATCCCTTGTGCACGCAATTCAGGAATCAGCGCATTGACGGTTTGTGCTTCATCCCTGAACTCAAGACCGGCAACACCAGTGGGTGTCACGATAGTAGGTGTGGCCTTGAGGGTCATGCCGATAAATGCGACCTTGACACCATTGAAGGTTTTGATGCCGTACGCCGGCAACAAGGGCTTGCCCGTTGCGGTAGACACCACGTTGGCCGACAGCCACTTGAACTTTGCACCTTCAAACGGGACTGGTGTACCGACTGTTGCACCTTTGCAGCTGTTGGGGTCCGTTACGCCTGCTGTGATTTTGCAACCACCGTTTTGCAGGCGAAGCAGCTCGGCGGAGCCCTTGTCAAACTCGTGATTGCCTACTGCATTGAATTCCAGACCAATGCGGTTGAGCGTTTCAACCGATGGCTCGTCAAAAAATAGTGATGAAATCAGTGGCGAGGCACCAATGGAATCGCCCGCGCCGACCACTACATTCAGCGGGTTCAGTTTTTTGAGCCTTGCAACGTGCGCTGCCATAAAGTCCGCGCCACCGACGGGCGAGCGGTCAGCCGTCAGCACTGCAGTCGAGGTACCAAAGGTTCCGGGCGATTCGAGCGTGCCATGGTAGTCATTGAAACCCATGACTTTGACCGTAAACGGAGCAGAAACGGTCGACGCTGAGGCAATTTTGTAGGCGTCCTGTAGCACGGAGGGCTGTGTGGTCGCCAGAATATTCGGCAGGGTGCTGCCCGTGGCAATCAGGCGCGAGAAAGTAATCAGTGCGCGGCCGTGTGCGTCTGTCGTACCCGTGGTGACCGGTACCGTAGTGATGATGTCAAGCTTTGGATCCAGCCCAAAAGCTGTCAGCACGTTGTTGACCTGCTGCCGGAAGCCGGCGGGGTTCAAGGCTCCGGCGGTACGCGCCGCATTGACGGCAATCGTCGTCAGCGGCGTAATGGCTGCGGCTACGTTGACTCCTGTGGTGCTGGCAATGCTGCTGAATGTGCTGCTGCCGGTGACGCTGGTGCGAACGGCGGTAACTTCGTCAACATAGGTGCCGCCGTTGGCCTCCAGCAATACCGAGCCGGTGGCTTGTGGCAGCGAGAGCCTGTAGGCCCCATCAGCATCGGTAGGGGAGCAAGAGCCGATTGCCACGCCTTTTGAGCCGCTGCTGATATCAAACGCACACACAGAGGCGCCGCTGACGGGACCTTTGACTACTGTACCGCTGACCACTGTTAGCGGAGCTGCGCTGCCACCACCTCCACAGGCCATCAGCGCGGCGGCGGCTATGGTCGACAGCAAGAAAGCGGCAATCATGTTCTTGTTCATGGGGAAATCCTTTGGACATGGGTTTTACGTAGCCCATGCGCTGGATGCCGATGCGGCCAGAGTGGGACTGCTCACCTGACTGTACGAACACCATGTGACGTGCCTGTGACGCATACTGGAGGCCGCATCAGCCCGGACTGGCTTTGCTTTTCGGCTGGCTCCATAATGGGCTTGAGTGCAAGCGCACGTATCGACAATTCAACGCAAGCATGGAGACCAGCATGAGTCAATCGAACACACCAAAAGACGGCGATTTTGCGAACTGGGTTGAAGAAAAATCCGAAGCGCTGAAGTTTGAGTTGGGCGAGAAATTCCCCGTGCCGCCGACCACATTGCAATCTCCATCAGTGCATGTTGAAACCGGCCGTCAAAAACTCGAAGAAGTCCTGCTTGAGCATGAAGAGCCGACACCCGAGTTTCTTGAAGAACTGGCAGCGCTTGAAGATGCCCCACCTCTGAGCGACGAAGAGCTTGCCCGTCAGGCACTTGAAGCGGGTGGCGAAGACGGCGACAGCAGCACACCGGAGTAATTCACGGCTGGGTTGTCGGGGACAATGTGCAAATGACCTCACAACTTGCCGGCCACCTCATTGTTGACTGCCTCCTGGCCCAGGGCGTAACCCATGCGTTTGGCGTGCCAGGCGAAAGCTATCTGGCCGTACTTGACGGCCTACATGCGCGGCGCGACCAGATCAAATTCATCACTTGCCGCCAGGAAGGCGGTGCGGCTTTTATGGCTGAGGCGCATGGAAAGCTTACAGGGCGGCCCGGTGTATGCATGGTCACACGCGGGCCGGGCGCAACCAACGCTTCCATAGGCGTTCACACCGCGTTTCAGGACTCCACACCGATGGTTCTGCTGGTAGGCGATGTCGCCAGTGACTGCCGCGACCGCGAGGCTTTTCAGGAGGTCGATTACCAGAGCTTTTTTGGCCCGAGTACCAAAGGGTTTGCCAAGCGGGTTGAGCGCATCGACCATGCAGACCGCATTCCTGAATATGTAGCGCGTGCCTTTGCCACCGCCATGAATGGCAGGCCGGGCCCGGTGGTACTGGTCTTGCCTGAAGACATGCTGACGCAAATGACGGCTGCCCAAGCGCTGCCGCGCGTAGAAGCCGTGCAGGCCTGGAGCGACCCTGGCGCGCTGCGTACCCTGCGCGAAATGCTGCTGGCATCAAGGCAGCCGCTGATTATTGCGGGTGGTGGCGGCTGGACGCCACAGTCGGCGCAGGCCTTGCAGCGCTTTGCTGAAAACTGGAAGCTGCCGGTCGGCAACGCTTTCCGGTTTCAGGACACGTTTGACAACCATCATCCGCTCTACGCCGGCGACGTGGGCATTGGCCTGAACCCCAAGCTCGCAGCCCGGGTAAAAGCCAGCGATCTGATCATCGCCATTGGCCCGCGGCTGGGTGAAATGACCACGGGCAACTACACGCTGCTTGAGGCACCGCGGCCCAAACAAAAGCTGGTACATATTCATGCCAGCGCTGAAGAACTTAACCGTGTGTACCAGGCCGACCTGGCGATCAACGCCACCATGAATGCCGCAGCGCGCTCGCTGGAGGTGCTGACTGCGCCCATCTCTTTACCCTGGGAGGCGTGGACGGCCTCAGCCAACGAAGACTATGTTGCCAACCTGCAGCCCACTGCAAGCGCCAGGCTGCCGGGCGATATCGACATGCCCGTCATCGTCGGCATGTTGCAGAAACATTTACCTGTTGATGCGGTACTGACCAACGGTGCGGGTAATTTTGCAAGCTGGGTACACCGATTTTTCAGGCATCACGGGCTGGTCAAGGGTTTTAAAACGCAGCTTGCGCCTACCGTGGGAGCCATGGGTTATGGCGTACCCGCCGGAATTGCGGCGGCGATTACCACCGGGCGGGTGGCGTTTACGATTGCGGGGGACGGCGACTTTTTAATGAATGGGCAAGAGCTGGCAACTGCCGTACAACATGGCGCCAAAAGCATCATCGTGCTGCTCAATAACGGCATGTACGGCACCATACGCATGCACCAGGAAAAAGAATATCCGCAGCACCAGAGCGGCTCACACCTGAACAACCCCGACTTTGCCGCCCTGGCGCGCGCCTATGGCTATGCGGGGGTGCGCATCACGCATACGGCGCAATTTGAGGCTGAGCTGATGGCTGCCTTGGCGCGCAATGAAGGCACGCTGATTGAGGTGACGCTTGACCCTGAAGTCATCACGACACGCGCTACGCTGTCTTCGATAACGCAAAACGCATTGAATCAGAAGAAATAGTCGAAAGTACAGTCGGACGGTTTTCGCTATAAAAATGATAGCTGTCTGTAGCCGATATTATTGGGCTCCCGCACTATTTGACTTGTAAAAACAGAAAAAGGCCTGGTGTACCGGCCTTTTTTGAGCCTGGCAGTAAACCGGGCATCAGGTTTCAAACTTCAAGAAAAATTATTCCTTGATGTCCGCGCCGTAGAAGTTGTGGCGGCCAAACGGGGTGAGTTTGAAGTCAATGACTTCCTTGCGCGTCGGCTTGAGCTGCACTGCGTGGGCAATGTCGAAGCGTCGTTGTCACCCAACGAAAAAGGCCGGTTTTCACCGGCCTTGGATGTCAGGGTAACCCGAATCGACAAGTTACTTGACGTGCTTGCCAATCAAGCCAGCCATCTCAAACATCGATACCTGGGCTTTGCCAAATACCGCTTTGAGTTTGTCGTCTGCGTTGATCATGCGCTTGTTGATTTTGTCCTGCAGGCCTTTGGACTTGATGTAAGTCCACAGCTTGCTGACTATCTCGGTGCGTGGCAGCGGTTTGTCGCCAACTACTGCAGCCAGTTCCTTGCTCAGGGTAAGCGCTTTCATGAACGCTGCGTTGGGAGTACGCTTTTTGGCAGGCGCCTTTTTGGCTGCTGGCTTTGGAGCTGCAGCTTTCTTGGCGGGGGCTGCTTTTTTCGCGGCTACCTTCTTTGCAGGAGCTGCTTTTTTTGCAGCTACTTTCTTCGCAGGAGCTACTTTTTTTGCAGCTACTTTCTTTGCCGGAGCAGCCTTTTTTGCAGGCGCTTTTTTAGCCGGTGCTTTTTTCGCAGTTGCCATGATTATTTTCCTTCTAGAAGTTGATAAATCACCACCGGGGTCACTACTTCCCTGCGGCAAGCGCGATGCTACTGGAGAAAAACGCAGTTTCATAGGGGAAAAGCAATTTATTTGCCTCTCAACGTTGCTGCTTCACCTCTGGGAGAA
>JANOCP010000189.1:0-4052 GCA_031412235.1 Polaromonas sp. | reverse complement strand
ACCGCCAAGGCCTTTTTGCGCCCGACCTGCTACGCCCGGCCCAACTTCGAGCTGTGGAACAAAGCCCAGGTCAGCAAACTGATCATTGAAAAACAGCCCGATGGCAGCCAGCGCTGCACGGGTGTCGAAGTGTGGACGGGCCTGGAGCACATCAAGGTGATGGCCACGCGTGATTCCGGCAAAGAGCGCGGGCTGATCGGCGAAGTTATTTTGTGCGCTGGCGCGATTGGCTCGCCGCAAATTTTGCAGCTGTCGGGCATTGGCCCCGGCGCATTGCTGCAACAGCACGGCATACCCGTACTGCAAGACTTGCCGGGCGTGGGTGCCAACCTGCAAGACCATTTGCAGATCCGCTCGGTCTACAAAATTAACGGTCCAGCCCGTACCACCCTCAACACCCTGGCCAACAGCACACTGGGCAAGGCACGTATTGGGCTGGAGTATTTGTTCAAACGCACCGGCCCGATGAGCATGGCGCCGTCACAACTCGGTGCTTTTACCCGCTCAGACCCAAGCCAGCCGTACCCGAATATTCAATACCACGTGCAACCTTTGTCGCTAGACGCATTCGGCGAGCCACTTCACAACTTCAATGCGTTTACGGCCAGCGTTTGTAACCTGGCCCCCACCAGCCGCGGCACCGTCAACATCAAAAGCCCGCGCTTTGAAGACGCCCCCGCCATTGCACCCAACTACCTGAGCACCGAGCAAGACAAAAAAGTAGCAGCTGACTCATTGCGCGTCACGCGCAAGATCGTCAGCCAAAGCGCCCTGGCCAAATACCAGCCTGAAGAGTACAAGCCCGGCGTGCAGTTTCAGTCAGACGAAGACCTGGCCCGACTGGCGGGCGACATCGCCACCACCATCTTCCACCCCGTGGGCACCACCAAAATGGGCAAAGACGATGATGTGATGGCCGTAGTGGACTCGCATCTGCGCGTGCGCGGCATCAAGGGCTTGCGGGTAGTTGACGCCGGCGTGATGCCCCTGATTACCAGCGGCAATACCAATTCACCAACGCTGATGATTGCCGAGAAGGCTGCTGAGTGGATTCAGCAGGGTGCGTGACTGGCTCATGCCGGGTCAGCAGCTACCGAAGCCCCTTGACATAACGCGGCGCATTCGGGTCGCGTGCCTTGCGCTCGCGGTGCGACTCGCTGTCACCGAAGAAATTACCAAAAGTGGACTCGATAAAGCCTGATTCGGGATAAGTCTCGCGCTCGGTATCGACTGACTGTGCGCTTTGCCGGTCTGGAATGTGGCCGGGTTGTGCCGCTGCAAGCACCGAGCGCTCTTTGACCGCATCCGTCACCATCTTGACCAGTGGCACGCGTTGTTTGGGGTCAGGCGTTGCCATGCTCTCTTCGAGCTTGTCGGCCCAGGCGATCAGATCCACGTGCCCGTCTTCTGCCGCTTTCTGGCGCGCAAATCGGGCAATCTCCGTGGCGTATTCCTGGTTGGTGGCCATCCATTCCGTATCGGTTACGCGCCCGGTTTTACGGCGCAGCAACACGTGCAGGTGGGCAGCAATCGCGATTTTTTCGCTTGAAGGCATGTTTTGGGGTCCTTCTGATTCAAATCCGGGGGCTGTCAGTTGCCCATGCGTTCAGCGTGCTGCGAGATGTCCAGACCGTCGCTTTCTGACGTTTCACCCACACGAAGACTGACAAACAGCGACGTGATCCACAAAACAAACGCCGTCATTACCAAGCTGTACACCATGACTGAGGCTGAACCAATAAGCTGCGTCAGCACACTGCCTTCAGCGCCTGAAATAGTCTTGCTGGCAAACACGCCCGTGAGCAAAGAGCCCACCACGCCGCCCACACCATGCACGCCAAAGACATCCAGTGAATCGTCTGCGTTGAGCATGCGTTTAAGGCCTGTCGCGCCCCAGTAGCAGGCCACACCAGCGATGGCGCCGATCATAAGTGCCGAGCGGGGCGAGACAAAGCCTGCGGCTGGCGTGATGGCAACCAGGCCAGCAACCATGCCAGAACACAAACCCAGCAGCGAGGGACGCCCGCGCACCATCCATTCAGCCGCCATCCACGACAGCGCTCCAGCCGCAGCGGCAATGTGGGTCACGGCCATGGCCAGACCGGCACGGCCATCAGAGGCCACCGCAGAGCCTGCGTTAAAACCAAACCAGCCCACCCACAGCATGCCGGCACCAGCCATGGTCAGGCCCAGGCTGAAGGGCGTAAAGGCCTCACTGCCATAGCCACGGCGTGGGCCCAGCACATAGGCAACCACCAGCCCGGCAATACCGGCGTTGATGTGAACCACCGAGCCGCCTGCAAAGTCGAGTACACCCATACGGGCGAGCCAGCCATTGGGCTCCCAGACCCAATGGGCAATAGGCGCATACACCAGCACCGTCCAGAGCGACATGAAGATGAGCACTGCAGAAAACCGCATGCGTTCTACAAACGCGCCAACTACCAGTGCCGCCGTAATGATGGCAAACGTGAGCTGGTACATTGAATACACCGACTCGGGAATATTCGGTGCAATGTGGCTGACCGCGACTTTTTGGGTGTCCTTGACATAGTCGAGCCCGGAAAACCAGAGCCGCTCGGTGCCGCCAATGAAGTGGCCCAACGCACCACTGCCAGGCGTAAACGCCAGCGAATAGCCCACCAGAAACCACAACAAGCTGACCACAGCGCAAATGGCCACCACGCAGGCCATGACGTTAAGAATGCTTTTGCGGCGCACCATGCCGCCATAAAACAGGGCGATGCCGGGCAGCGTCATCAGCAACACCAGCGCGGTAGAAGTCATCATCCAGGCCGTGTCTGCGCCATTGATGCTTGAGGCATCGACCAGGCCAGGCTGGGTCAGCGGAGCGGGGGCCGACGCAGCGGGCGCCGGTGGCGCGGCAACCGGCGCAGGGGCAACGACCACTGGCGCCGCAGCGGCGGGCGCTACCGGGGCGGCAGGGGCTGGGGCCTCAGGCACGCTGGCCGCTGCAACCGGCGCTGCACCGGCTGCCGGGGTTTGAGCTGTGGCCTGCACGGAGGCCAGACCTGTAAACGCCAAAAGACTTAACGCTATAAACCGCTTGATGCGCATAAAAGTGCCCGCCTTTGCAGATTCGATCTAACGATCAGCAAATACCCGCATAAGTCGTGCCAGTCAGCGGTAAACCTTGTAACCATGCGAAAACAACCTTGAACAGGAGCTTCAGCACGTTTGCGAGCACCCCCATGCCTGCTCATTGGGCGAAGATTCCCTGTGAAGGGGCGGGAAATCCCCAATGCACTATCTCAGTGCGCTGGCTAAACTGGCTGTCTTGCCAAACGAGCTTCGCTGCTCGCAGCGCGAGGAGCCGAGGAGACACGAGACAGACAACAGATTAATATGCGGACAAACATTCCATAAGATGTTTGCCTGTCAAGGCGCTGGTAACCCCAGCGCTTTTTTTATGGCTGTCGATTTTTGAAGCGCTGCGTTTGAGACCTGCCAGCAAGACGGCGCCGGTTTGGGCTGCAGCGCAGGCTGCTGGGTTAAAAAGTGCCCCGATTGACGTCAAACCAGCTCTCAGCCCAACGAAAACGGCTTTAACTAGCTATGAATTTAGTAGCATATGGCAGAGATTCTGAGTCAGCCCGATGAGCTACCTGCGGGGAGCAGATGCTCTTGAGGCTGGCAACGCTGGTAACGCTGGATTGCTCGCAGCCGGCACCGCAGCCCGGACCGCGCTGACCAGCACGGGGGTTACGGGCGCTCCCTGTACCGCCAAGCCACTGGCGCCCGCCGCTAATGGCAAAAGCGCGGTCATATCGGCTGCGCGGCGCGGCTTGCCAATCGGCGCGGCGGCCATGCCTTTTTGCACCGCGGCCATATCTTCTTCGCTGGGGTATTGGCCCAGCAGCATGTAGTCGAAAGCGCGGCGTGCAATAGGTGCGGCTGAACCTGCGCCCCAGCCCGCGTTTTCAACAATCACGGCCAGCGCAATCTGCGGGTTATCAGCCGGTGCCAGCGCGATATACAGCGCGTGGTCACGCTGGTGCTCTTCCAGTTTGGCGCTGTTGTATTTGGCCTTC
>JANOCP010000188.1:0-7470 GCA_031412235.1 Polaromonas sp. | reverse complement strand
TGCGGTGGTGTCCATAAAAAGATGATCAAAAAAAGAATCAGTGCCTCAGGCCCTACTGAGCCGGTCATGGCGGCCCAGCCCAACACCGGCGGCATGGCCCCTGATGCGCCGCCAATCACAATATTTTGCGGGGTCAGGGGTTTCAAAATCACGGTGTAGACCACCGCATAGCCCACAAAAGTGGCAAAAGTAAGCCACATCGTCAGCGGATTAACCCAAACATACAAAATAACAGAGCCGATCGCACACAGCACGGCGGAGAAGGTCAGCGTTAACCAGCTGCTGATCTGGCCTCGAGCGGTGGCGCGCATGGCGGTACGCTTCATGCGGGCGTCAATGCCCTGCTCAACAAGGCAGTTAAACGCAGCGGCAGCACCCGCCACCAGCCAAATGCCGGCGCAGGCTATGAGCCCCAGCCGCAGATCACCCCAGCCCGGCACGCCTGGTACCGCCAGCACCATGCCAATCAGCGCGCAAAACACAATCAGCTGAACGACGCGCGGCTTGGTCAATACATAAAACTGCCTGAACCTGGACGCAACGTGGTGGGTTGAAAGGATTTCGGTGTTACTCATGCAAATAATCTTGATGAGCTGAATTTTGACGCACTGACCGTATCACTGGCATTACGGCTGCAAAAAACAGTACCCGTCAGCACCAGCACCAACGCGGCAGCGCCGCCGGTATGCATCACAGCAGCTAACAGGGGCCATCCCAGCAATACATTGCCCAAACCAGTTGCCATTTGCAATAGGGCCAGCCCCGCCAGCCACTTGGCATGGGAGCGCAAGGCCGGCACCCGATAAAGTCTGAATGCCAGTACCAGCATGGCAGCAAACACCACATAAGCGCTCAGGCGGTGCACATAGTGAATGGCGGTGAGCGCCTGAAAACTGATGTAGCCACCGTTGAGGCCGGCACCGAGCTCGCGCCAGAAAGTGAAGCCTTCGGCAAAGTTCATGTCTGGCCAGAGCGAGTTTTGGCAGGCCGGGAAATCGGTACAGGCCAGCACGGCGTAGTTGGTACTGACCCAGCCCCCAAGAGCAATTTGCAGCCAGAGCAAGGCGAACGTAGCCAGCGCCAGAATACGCGTGGTGTTTTGCAAAGGCACAGTTGAATAGTCGCCCTGAGCCTGGGCATAACGCACCGACTGCACCTTGAGCAATGCCAGAAGCGCCATACCACCCAGCAAATGCAGGGTGACAATTGCCGGAAACAACTTCATGGTGACGGTAAGCGCGCCAAACGCCCCCTGCAGGCAAACCCAGACGAGCGTGAAGGTGGGCCACCAGGGTGAGATCTGTACGCGCTTGCGCTCCAGCCAGCTGGTCACCGTGAGCGTCAATATCAGCACACCAACGCCGGTAGCCAGGTAGCGGTGAATCATCTCTATCCAGGCTTTGGGGTGCGTAACCGGGCCACTGGGCATGGCGGTTTGCGCGGCGTCAATATGTAGCTGCGCGCCGACCGGACTGGCGTGACCATAGCAGCCTGGCCAGTCAGGGCAACCCAAACCTGAATCCGTCAGCCGCGTAAACGCACCAAAAATCACCAGGTCAAAAGTCAGGAACAAGGTCACCAGCGTAAGCACGCGCAGTCGCTGTGCAACGGGCGCGTTGCGGCTGCGCAGCCAAACCCAAGCCAACGGACCCAGGGCCACGATCAGGCCCATGATCATCAGGCGAATCGCAGGGCTAAGGTCGTAAAGGTCGGTCATGGAGCCCCCACGCTTTTCGCTTCGCCTTCGGCTGCGTGTAATGCGCTGCCCCCCGAGGAGGCCGCCCGCCTGCGGCCCGGCAAAGCCGGTTCCGCGGCTTGAACTTGCAAATGCTTGTGATGGCGGCTGTCCGGTGCCAGCCAGGGCCGCGGATCTGGCTTCGCCAGTCCGCAGGCGCAGCGGCCCCCTCGGGGGGCAGGGAGCGACACGCAGTGCGCGACCGTGGGGGCCATATTCATCTGCCTTCCTTGTCCCAGCTGCCTGAGGCGCGCAACAGGCGGTCAAGGTCGCGCTTGGCTTTTGCGGCACCAGCAGCATCCATATTGGCCGGAAAACGCATCATCAGGTTACCCAGCGGGTCAATCACGTAAAGATGGTCTTCAACGCGCTGGCCTGCTGCCGGTACCAGCCACTTTGCCAACGCGTCTGCGGATGCCCTCAAAGTCGTGGATGAAGCAAGTGCCGGACCAAGGCGATTGTCAACAACGACGTCGTCAGTGATCAGCCAGACCCAGTCAATGCGGCCTTTTTCCTTGCCCAGAGATTCACGTAACTGCCTTTGAAAATACAGGCGCTGCTGGCACGCAGCATCACAGGCGGCGCTGGCTACGCTGGTTAAAAGCCATTGGCCCTTCAGCTCGCTCAATTCACCCGCTTTTCCGTTCAGATCAGTGGTACGGATGGCGGGAAGTGGGCGCTGTGGGTCGAGCAACTCGCCAAAATTGCGGCGCCCTTCAGGCCGGATCACGTAGTACGTAAAGTAGGACGCAATCACAGGCGCCGCACACACCAGCAGCAAGGCAATCATCTTCCAGCGGCCGGAAGTATTGCGCGGCGCATCCTGGTCGGGCACGGGCATCGTGTGCACGGTCAGGCCCAAAGGCTCGTCTTGAACTGGCTGCATGACTGGTGTTGGAGGGTTTTCAGGATGGGTTGGATGCACGGTACTAATTATTTGCAGGCTTTTGAAGCGCTTTGGAGCGCAGGGGGCTGACAACCTGAAACCAGAGATAAAGAAAAACCACAAGTGCGCAAAGACCGAACCACTGAAAAGCGTAGCCGTAGTGCTTGTCAACACCCCTATTGGGCGCTGGCCATTCGCGTAGCAAGCCTTCGTCGGCAACGCCAGTTTGTAGCAGCGACACGCCTAGCAGTGGCAAGCCTATTTCACCAGCAAAATTATCTACATCAATATTTTGCCGTATGCGTCCGGACTCAATACCCTTGAACTCATAAAGCTTGGACGGCGGCAGGGCAATACGGCCACCTATCGTCACCAACCCTGAGGGCGTTGACACGTCAGGCAGACGCGTACGATTTGCGAAATCTCGCTGGACCCAACCGCGCTGGACCAAAATAACCCTGGCGCTACCCTCCAGCACCAGCGGCGTGACAACCACGAAACCGGTCTTGCCAGCCATGGGCCGGTTGTCCAGAAACACCGTGTGCTCTGGTCGCCATGTCCCCCTGAGCCTCGCCTGCCGATAAACCGCCTCGGTTGAATTTTTAATGGCAAGCAATGCCCGCCCATCGAGAACCAAAAGGCCCGCCTGCGTTTCAATGGCGGCTTGCATGGCCTCCTTTTGCGCGGCCCGGCTCATCTGCCACCGACCCAATGAAAACGTGGTCGCCGCCACCAGAAGCGCAGCCGCTGTTACGAGCCAAAACCGTGGCCTGTGCAGGGCTGACATCATGGGTTGATAATCCTGCCCATGACATACCTGGTTGCTCTCGCATTTCTAGCCATTCTCGGAAGCCTGGCCTTGGCACTTTTTTTCATGATGAAAGACGGAACCAATGGCAAAGTCAAAACAAGCAACATGGCCAAGGCCTTGGCCTTTCGAATCGGATTGTCGGTACTGCTGTTTGTTTGCATTTTGATTTCGTGGAAGCTCGGTTACATCCAGCCAACGGGCCTGCCAGTCGGCAAATAAACTTTCAATCAATAAATCCGGAGTCTCAAAAAACAAAAGGCCGCATCATGCGGCCTTTGTTTTGTGGTGTGCCAGCCTAGCTCAGAGCCAGTAAACCAAAATATACAAACCCAACCAGACCACGTCGACAAAGTGCCAGTACCAGGCAGCGCCTTCAAAGCCGAAGTGCTTGTCGGCCGTGAAATGGCCTTTTTGCAAACGCAGCGTGATGAAAAACAACATCAGCATGCCGATAAACACGTGGAAACCGTGAAAGCCTGTGAGCATGTAAAACGTCGAGCCATACACACCTGAATTGAGTTTGAGGTTGAGGTCTGTGTATAGGTGGTAATACTCATAACCCTGCACACACAAAAACACAAAACCCAGCGCAACAGTCATCCACATGAAGGCGATGGTTTGACCACGTTTGCCTTCGCGCAGCGCGTGGTGGGCTATCGTCATGGTGACTCCCGAAGTCAGCAGCAATGCCGTATTGATGGTGGGCAACCAGAAAGGGCCGACGGTTTGGAAGGGCTCGACGATGTCTGCAGGAGACGCGGTCGCGCCAGCCGCAACACTGGGCCAGACAGCCTTGAAGTCAGGCCACAACAGTGCATTCTCGAGGTCCCCGAGCGCTGGCACCGAATGGGAACGAGCCCACCACAAGGCAGTGAAAAACGCACCAAAAAACATGACCTCAGAAAAGATGAACCAGCTCATGGACCAGCGAAAAGACAAGTCAATCTTGTAACCATACAGACCACCTTCGCTCTCACGAACCGACTCGCTGAACCAGCGAAACAGCGTGAAGAGCCAAACCACCATACCGAAAACCAGTGAATAAACACCCCAGTTCGAACCGTTGACCCATTGGCTGGCGCCGACGACGACGAACAGCAAACCAAGCGAGGCCATGACCGGATGGCTGGACGGGGCGGGCACAAAATAGTGCGGGGTACCAGTAGTGGTAGCTGATGACATGTTCAAACTCCTGCTTTCTCTGAATTCTTTGATTTCAACAATTTCTACAATCTCTACAATTCTGCAGTGGGAGACTTATTTGGCGACCACCCACGTTGCCAGCAATATCAGGCTACCCACAAAAACAAACACGCTGACAAGACCAACGATAACAATATGAACCGGGTTCAGCTGCGCAACATCTTCTTCGTAGTCGCCGCGTGAACGCAGCCCGACGAAGGACCACATCACCGCTTTGACCGTGCGAAAAATAGAACCCTTGCGTTGAAACGCTGGTGGATTTTCTGGCTTGGTCATACGCCAGGTGATTTGGGCTCGACAGCAATGGCAGCCTGCGGTGCAGCAGGTGTACGACCACCGACCTCAAAAAACGTATACGAGAGTGTGATCGTCTGCACGTCTTTGGAGAGTTTTGGGTCGATCACAAAAGCCACAGGCCACTGCTTTTTCTCGCCTGGTGCCAGCGTGTACTGCTGAAAACAAAAACACTCGAGCTTGTTGAAATAAGCACCAGCTTGCGTTGGCGCGTAGCTGGGAATGGCTTGAGCAGACATGGTGCGGTTTTGAGTGTTCTGGAACTCGTACATCACCGTCGTCAACTGACCCGGATGCACTTGAATCGCATTTTGTGCAGGCTTGAAGAGCCATGGGCCGCGTGAGTTCGCATCAAACTCTACGGTTACCGTTCGCGACACATCGACTTGGGTGTTGGCGGGCATCTTGGGTGTGGCACCGGGGATTTGCTTGTCGCCCAACGCCAAAATGTTGATGCCAGTCATCTCGCAAATAGCTTTGTAAATGGGCACGAGCGCATACCCGAAGCCAAACATCGCCAGAACGATGACGCCCAGCTTGCCGACCATTTTGAAGTTTTCACGCTTGATCATCATCATGAAGTACGCTTTTAGCGCCCGAAGAAAATCATTTTGACCATGAAACCCGCAAAAAAGACGATCGCAACCGATGCCAGGATCAGACCGAGGCGCAGGTTGCTTTTCTTTCGTTCAGATGTGGACATGCTGTTGGGTAGCCGGAGTTAACCAATCACGCGGGTAGCGCTTGCGTTCAGTTTTGGAGGTGTTTCAAAGGTATGGAATGGTGCGGGTGATGGGACTTCCCACTCCAAGCCTTCAGCGCCCTTGGCGTTCTTGTCGTCAGCATCAATCCAAGGGTTGGCGCGTGCTGGTTCGCCTTTTCCGCGCATGGCTGGCACCACAATGAACAGAAAGAAGTACACCTGTGCAAAACCGAAGAAGAACGCACCGACCGACGCAATCGCGTTGAAGTCAGCAAACTGCATGGGGTAGTCAGCGTAGCGACGCGGCATGCCGGCCAAGCCCAAAAAGTGCATCGGAAAGAAGGTGACATTGAATGAAATCAGTGACCACCAGAAGTGAATCTTGCCGCGAGTTTCGCTGTACATCACGCCCGTCCACTTGGGAGCCCAGAAGTAATAACCGGCAAACATCGCATAGAGCGAACCCGCCACCAGCACATAGTGAAAGTGCGCCACCACGTAGTAGGTGTCTTGCAGCTGGGTGTCAATCGGCGCGACGGACAAGATTACGCCGGTCAAACCGCCGATGGTGAACACGAAAATAAAACCGACGGCAAACAGCATGGGCGTCTCAAATGTCATGGAGCCCTTCCACATGGTAGCGATCCAGTTAAAAATTTTCACGCCAGTAGGCACCGCAATCAGCATGGTCGAGTACATAAAGAACAACTGGCCAGTGACTGGCATGCCGGTGGTGAACATATGATGCGCCCACACCACAAAACTCAATATCGCGATAGAGCCGGTGGCGTACACCATCGACGCATAGCCAAACAAGCGCTTGCGCGAAAACGCAGGAATGATGTGGCTGATGATGCCGAAGGCCGGCAAGATCATGATGTAGACCTCAGGGTGGCCGAAGAACCAGAAAATGTGCTGGTACATGACTGGGTCACCGCCGCCAGCGGGGTTGAAAAAGCTGGTGCCAAAGTGGCGGTCGGTGAGCGTCATGGTGATGGCGCCAGCGAGCACGGGCATCACGGCAATCAAGAGGTACGCAGTGATCAACCAGGTCCAGCAGAACATCGGCATTTTCATCAGCGTCATGCCGGGCGCGCGCATGTTCAAAATCGTCACGATGATGTTGATCGACCCCATGATGGACGATGCGCCCAGCAAGTGCAGTGCAAAAATGCCGGAGTCCATGGAGGGACCCATTTGCAGAGTCAGCGGTGCGTAGAGCGTCCAGCCTGCAGCAGGCGCGCCGCCAGGCAAGAAAAACGAGGTTGTCAACATCAAAGCTGCTGGAATCATCAGCCAAAAACTGAAGTTATTCAGACGTGCAAACGCCATGTCAGCCGCCCCGATTTGTAGCGGGATCATCCAGTTCGCAAACCCCACAAAGGCTGGCATGATGGCGCCGAACACCATGATCAGCCCGTGCATGGTGGTTAACTGATTGAACAACTCAGGGTTGATCAATTGCAGGCCAGGCTGAAACAGCTCAGCACGAATACCGAGTGCCAGCACGCCGCCAAACATCAGATTGAAAAACGCGAACAGCAAATACAGCGTGCCAATGTCTTTGTGGTTGGTGGCAAACACCCACCTGCGCCATCCAGCAGGGGCACCGTGATCGTGGTGATCGTCATGGGCGTGATCAGCACCGTGGCCTTTAGGGTCTAGAACTGCACTCATCTTGGCTTCCTTTGTCTTTGCGGCCGACGGTATGGTCTGGGCGCTCTAAATTCTGAAAATGTGTTTACGCTGCGGTAGGGAATACAGGGGCGTGTTGAAACTGCTTGCTTACTTGCGGGCAGTCTGTATCTCTGCCGGCTGAACCAATTGACCCGTCTGGT
>JANOCP010000187.1:0-10043 GCA_031412235.1 Polaromonas sp. | reverse complement strand
ATTACCGCAAAACCGATCTCGCGTGCGCCCTTGATACCCGCCGAAAACGGGTCCATGCCTTCTTCAATATGCCGGAAAATATTCTCCAGCATCACAATGGCATCGTCCACCACCAGCCCGATGGCAAGCACCAAAGCCAGTAGCGTGAGCGTGTTGATCGTAAAACCCGCCAGGGCCATCAGTGCAAACGTACCTACCAGACTGACGGGAATGGTGACGAGCGGAATCAGCGACGCACGCATGGTGCGTAAAAAGACAAAGATGACCAGGGCCACCAACACTACGGCCTCAAGAATTGTGCGGTAAACGTTCTTGACAGAGCGGTCAATGAAGACCGAGTTGTCATTAGCCACATCGATCAGTATGTCAGGCGGCAGGTCAGCCTTGAGTTTGGGTATGGTGTCCCGAACCCCTTTTGACAGGTCCAGCGGGTTGGCTGTGGCCTGACGGATCACGCCAACAGCCACTGCTGGCCGACCATTGAGCCGAACGGCGGTGCGTTCATCGGCGGCGCCCTCCTGCACCCGGGCCACGTCACGTACCTTGACAGAAAAACCATTCACGTTCTTGATCACAATCTCGCCGAACTGGCCGGGTCTGACAAGGTCGGTTTGGGAGGTGACACTGAACTCGCGCTGCTGCGACTCAATGCGGCCAGCAGGTAACTCCAGATTGCTGCGCCGAATGGCGTCTTCAACATCTTGCGTCGTCAGGCGGTATGCAGCAAGTTTGTCGGTGTCCAGCCAGACCCGCATGGCATATTTACGTTCACCGAAAATACGCACATCGGCCACGCCCGTCACAGTTTGAAAACGTGGCTTGACGATACGGTTGACGAGATCATTGATTTGAAGCGCTGTCAGCGACTCACTTGAAAAAGCAATCTGAATCACCGGAAAGGCGTCGGCCTCAACCTTTGCAATTACCGGTTCTTCAATGGCCTGGGGCAAGCGGTTACGCACGCGTGAGGTTCGGTCGCGCACTTCGGCCGCAGCAGAGTCAGCGTCTTTTTCAAGCCTGAAGCGCACGCTGATCTGCGCCTGGTCGGCGCGGCTGATGGAGGTGATGACGTCGACACCGTCGATACCGGCAATTGAATCTTCAAGTGGTTTGGTAACCTGCGACTCGATGACTTCGGCTGATGCACCTGCGTAGCGCACGCTCACTGTCACCACAGGTTCGTCAATTTTGGGGTATTCGCGAACCGTGAGACGGTTAAAGCTCACTGCGCCCACCAGCACAATGAGCAACGACAGCACCGTGGCAAAGACAGGGCGGCGAATTGAGGTTTCAGCAAGTTGCATGGGATTGCCTTGTATCAGTCAAGCTGGAGCCAATCAGTGATGTCTGGGTCAAGCCGGGTTTCGCGCCGTTGGAGTTGCCGCTCCGCGCGCGGGAGCTGGCGACTGGCCTGAGGCTTTTGATCCAGCCCGGCTGTCAGCCAGGGTATCGCCGCAGGGGTTGGGGCCAGATACAGGTTTGGCCACTTTAGCGGCAGGACGATCTGGCTTGCCAACTGCTGAAGCAGAGCCCTGCGGTGTGACTGGAGCAGTAGCCTGCGCTGCGGAGGCAGACGCATTCGGTGTCGCAGCGCCTTGAGCTTCCCTTGCTGGTCCGCCAGCAGCCGGTCGCGTGCTGCTCAGGTCGACCACAGTGACTGTGGTGCCATCGCGCTGCACGCGCTGCTGACCCGCTGTAACCACGGTGTCACCGGCTTCCAGGCCGTCAAGAATCTCGACCTTGCCCGGGCTGCGCAAGCCAACCTTGACTTCAACCCGCTTGGTGATCCGCGTCTGCTCCGTCGGCCCTTCCAGCAACTTGATCACAAACTGACGGCCACCCTGAGGAACGATGGCCTCCTCGGGAATCACGCGTGCATTCTCACGCACACCAAAAACCGCATTCACGCGTGCAAACATGCCGGGGCGCAGCTGCAACTGCCGGTTGTCAATGCAGCCCCTGATGCCAACCGAACGCCCGTTGGCGTCAATAAGCGGGTCAATCGCCTGCACCTGCGCCGTGTACTTGCGGCCAGGCAAAGCGTCAATGTCCAGCAGCGCGGTCTGGCCACGCTTGACCTTGCTCTGAAAACGCTCCGGCAACCTGAAGTCTACAAAAATCGCCTCGATATCTTCAATGTTGACGATGTCTGCACCGTCCTTGAGGTAATCACCCACATTGACCAGGCGAATACCCACAATACCGTCAAACGGCGCAATGATTTTCAGCCGTGCGGCGGTTGCCTGGGCCAAGGCAAGTTTGGCCTGGGCCACCTGCAAGTTGGCAGCGCTTTCATCAAGCGAACGCTGGCTGATGAAGTTTTGCGCCACCAGTTCCTGGTTTCGTTTCTGGTTTGCCTGTGCAATTGACAGCTCGGCCATGCTTTGCTCAACCTGCGCCAGCGGTAACTGGTCATCAAACTGCACCAGCAACTGTCCTTTGCGAACGCGTTGACCGTCAGTGAAATTAAGCTGGGTGATACGTCCACTGACTTCAGGACGCAACACCACGCCGCGCCGTGACCGCAAACTGCCCACGGCCTGGGTGTCATCGGTCAATTTGGTCAGCGTTACCTTTGCGACCTCAACTGAAGGCGGTCTGCCACCCGCAGCGCCACTGGCAGCGCTTTGTGCCGCTCCCGCTGCTGGAGCGGTCGCTTTTGGCGAAGCATTTGTGCCGGTTGAGGAAGGAGGTTTTTGAAACCACCACGCTGCGGCAGACGCCGCCAATATGCCTGCAACGGCGACCACTGTGTAAATTGCTTTTGAGGCCATCGGGGATCAGTTTCAGTTCGGAACGACACAAACTTGCAATGTATCAGCACCCTGCAGGGCTTGCATGTCTGGAGGCTGTCAACCGGGCCCTTGCAGGCAGCTTTACAACGGCTTTACCGCAACCAGGGCGTATTTTGAGGGTAAATGCTAAGTACGCTTATCGTTCATGCCGCTGCGTTGGATCACAAGCGCCCCAGGGCCCGCTCAACGCCTTTGTTGGCCAGGCCATCGGCGCGCTCGTTGCCGGGATCACCCGCATGCCCCTTGACCCAGCGCCAGTCAATTTTGTGGCCCGCTGTAGCCACCAGCGCATCCAGCCTTTGCCAAAGATCGACATTTTTGACTGGTGCCTTGGCCGCCGTGCGCCATCCCCGCGCTTTCCAGCCGTGAATCCACTCAGTGATGCCCTTGCGCACGTATTCACTGTCAAGATACAGGGTCACGCTGCAAGGGCGCTTGAGGGCTGAAAGGGCCTCAATAACCGCCATGATTTCCATACGGTTGTTGGTGGTGCCCAGTTCACCACCAAAAAGCTCTTTTTCAAGGTCACCCATGGTCAAAATAGCGCCCCATCCACCGGGGCCCGGATTGCCTTTGCATGCACCGTCGGTGTAAATAACGACCTTTTGTAGTGTTGTATCGGCAGGCTTGTCTGCGAGGGACTCTGTCATGGAATATGTAAGTTTTAAAAAAATGAGGTGAAAAAAGAAGTCTCAGGATCAATGTCTGGAACGGCCTGCCGGTTTTTTGTTGGCTACGGCGGCAGGCGCTGCCGCTACCGCCTTGCGGGCCTTCCAGGCGGGCTCGAGCAAGCGCACACCGCGGACACGCTTGACCGCTGTCAAAAAATATACAGCCCCAAAAATAGGCCACCAGCGCCTGCCCGCCTTATCCATCCAGTCGAACCGGTCGAGCCATTTCTGGCTGGTCAGGGCAGGACGATAGCAGCCAAATTGGGCCGACTCGACCTCAAAACTCAGGAGCCGGAGCCAGTCCCGCAGGCGCCAAAAGCCAATAAAGTCGCCTGCTTCGGGCAAAAACAGGTTTTCATAACCCAGACGCTGGTAAAAATGTCCCCTGCGTTGACGCATGCCCCATAAGCTGGCCGGGTTGAAACCACTGATGACAAGCCGACCTTCGGGTACAAGCACTCGCTCGACCTCACGTAAAGTGGCGTGAGGGTCATCGCTTAATTCGAGCGTGTGTGGCAACACAACCAGGTCGAGGCTGTTTTCCTGAAAGGGTAATGCACCGGAATCAGTCACCAAAACGGCGCGAGGCCGGGAACTTGAGTCTGCGGCTGCAGTCACAGCCGGGGGCTGTATTGAGATACCGGTAAATTCGTTGGTCACGCCAGGCAGAAACTCAGGCAGATTCTGCTGAGCCAGCCACCGGTGTGGCATTCTGTTGGACCTCAGGGTATCAAGTTCAGGCAGGCCCAGCTGAATCGCATGGTAGCCAAAAACGTCGCTGACGGCTTCGTCAAACTGCTCGCGCTCCCAGGCAAGGAGGTACTCGCCTGAGGGAGTTTTCAGCCAGCATGTCAAATCTATAATTTCGGAGCTCATCAAGGCTACTGTATGTTGAAATTGATTCCGATTCCTGCTTTTGCAGACAACTACCTCTGGCTGCTGCATGACGGCAAACACGCGCTGGTCGTGGATCCGGGAGACTCTGCGCCCGTGTTGCGGGTGTTGCAGGAAAACGGGTTGCAGCTACAAACGATTTTAGTCACCCATCATCACGCTGACCACACCGGCGGCGTCGACCTGCTTCGCAATACTACGGGGGCAAAAGTTTTTGGCCCTGCAAGCGAAGTCATTCCTGCACCGTATGTGCCGCTGCATGAAGGTGATGTCGTTACAGCGATGGGCCTGAAGTTTCAGGTTCTCGACGTCCCTGGCCACACGTCAGGCCACATCGCTTTTTACACTCCCTTAATGAACCACCAGCCCCTGCTATTTTGTGGCGACACGCTTTTCTCGGGGGGCTGCGGGCGTTTGTTTGAAGGCACTCCGGCTCAAATGCTCAAGTCCCTCGACAAGCTTGCCGCCCTGCCCGCTCAAACCCGGGTTTGCTGCACCCATGAGTACACTTTGAGCAATTTACGCTTCGCCCTCGCGGTGGAGCCTGATAATGCTGATTTGGTGAAATACCATGCAGATTGCGTCAAGGCGCGCAGCAACAAGCTGCCAACCTTGCCCAGTTCCATCGCCCAGGAACTCCTCGTAAACCCCTTTCTGCGCAGCCGGCAGACCGCAGTCAGGCTGGCCGCCCGTCATTTCGATGCCGGTGCCCATGACGACATCGCTGTGTTTGCCGCCATCAGGCAATGGAAAAATCAATTCAAATGACGTCTTATCACCCTATGGTTTCTGTTTTTGTCCGGTTTAAATTGCGTTTTGCTGCGTTACGCTCAGTTTTCTTCTTACTCCCGCTAAGCGCGGCGCTACTTGCGGGCTGTGCCACACCAGCTGTCCAGATAGCCAAGCCCGAGCTACCCAGCGATCCAGTGCTCACCAAAGAAGTAGCGGCGGTCAAGACCATTCCGTCTCTTATACCGGGTGGCCCTTTGCAAAGCATCACACCGGGCAAGATTGGCAACTATCAGATTACATCTACCGAGCCACCCCGGGAGTTGTGGGACCGCATACGGCGCGGTTTTGCCATGCCGAATCTGCAAAGCGAGCTGGTCACTGACCGTGAGCAGTGGTATTCGAGCCGCCCTGACTATATTTTGCGCATGACAGAGCGCTCCAGCAAATACCTGTTTCACATTGTTGAAGAACTGGAGCGGCGCCAAATGCCTACCGAGCTGGCGCTGCTTCCATTCATTGAAAGTGCCTTTAACCCACAAGCAGTGTCCAGTGCCAAAGCGGCTGGCATGTGGCAATTCATGCCCGCTACCGGCAGGTATTTTGATCTGAAGCAAAACGCTTTTCGTGATGACCGCCGCGATGTGCTGGCCTCAACCCGTGCTGCGCTTGACTACTTGCAAAAACTTCACGGTATGTTTGGTGACTGGCATCTGGCGCTGGCAGCCTATAACTGGGGCGAAGGCAGCGTGGGCCGTGCCATTGCGCGCAACCAGAAGGCCGGGCTTGGTACCGGGTATCTGGACCTCAACATGCCCGCAGAAACCCGCTTGTATGTGCCCAAACTGCAGGCCGTAAAAAACATTGTGGCAAACCCGCAGGGGTTTCGCACCGAACTGCCGCTGATTGAAAACCACCCCTACTTTCAGCAGGTGCAGATCACCCGGGACATTGATGTGTCACTTGCGGCAAAGCTGGCCGACGTCAAGATTGAAGACTTCAGGGCATTGAATCCGTCGGCAAGCCGTCCCGTCATCATTGCATCAGGCACACCCCAAATTTTGCTGCCCTGGGATAATGCGATCGTTTTTCAGCGCAACTTTGAAGCCTACAACCAGGGCCAATATGCGAGCTGGACTGCATGGACGGCACCGTCCACGCTTAGCGCCGCAGAAGCGGCCAAACGCGTTGGCATGAGTGAAGCCGACCTACGTGCTGTCAATAATATTCCTCCGCGCATGCTTATCAAGGCTGGCTCGACGCTACTGGTGCCGCGTTCTGCAAAGATGGAAGCTGACGTTGCCGTTCACGTTGCTGATAACGCACAAATGAATCTGGCACCAGAACTTGTTACACGCCGTACCACTGTTAAGGCACGCAAGGGCGAGACAGTAACGAGTATTGCCAAGCGCTACGGACTGAGCATTGCGAATGTTGCAGAGTGGAACAGCGTTGCCGCATCGGCACCTTTCAAGCTGGGCCAGTCGGTGGTGGTGTTCCTGCCAATAAAGAGTCCCGGTGCAGGCCCTGGCGCAAAATCAGTCAAACGTAGTGGGAGTCAAAAGATTGTGAAAGCAAGGCGACGCTAGCCAGATTCTCGAGGGCCCGCTTGATCCATCTTTGGCCCTGTTTATCGCAACTTAAAAGCGCATTCCACCGAGCCCAAACAGACCCACCAGCCCGATAACAATCAGGTAAACAGCAACGATCGTGTTTAACAGGCGGGGAATCAGCAAAATCAATATGCCTGCGATTAAAGAAACTACCGGGCCAATGCTGAGTGAGAGATTCATGAAGGGATCCTTGGTGTTGAGTGACTTTTAAGGGCCCTCTGCATAACTCTGGCGGGGCTTTGGCGGTCGGATCGGGATGGGCTGCAAGGCGTCTTTTCTTGCCAATAGCACGGCTATTGGCAAGAAAAACAACGCAGCAGACCGCCCGAGTCCGGCTGATCACGGACCGCAGGGAGTTATGCAGCGGGTCCTTAACTGTAACGAGCAGTTAAATCAACGCCTGTAGGACAGCAGGAAATATTCACCAATAATGAAATCAGGATTCCTGCACGTGTGAATTAACGCAGGCCATGGGCCAGGCGCTCATAGCCTTTCAGTCTCACCTGCACGCGGCTGTCACTTCATGAGCTGCTTTTCAACCCGGCCCACAATGCCGGCAAACACGGTGCTGACGTCAAACGTGCCTTCGGCTTTACCGTTCCCATGGATGGAGCCAGCAAACCAGCAGCAATATTCAATAGCGTTAATTTGCCGCAACCGGTTGGCCCGACGACAGATACATACTCACCAGCGCGGATGCACAGGGTCGTATTGCCTACTGCGGTATAGGCTTGACCAGATTTTTCGCGGGAGCGAAAAGTGCAGCTAACGCCCTCAAGCTACAGCGCGAAATCAGGTATGGCTGGCAGGATCAAGCTTTGAAACGCTCTTTGGCCCGGCTTGCAAACTCATTGGTGTAGGTCTTGGATAAGTCAATCCTGTCAGCCTTGATGGACGGATCAAGACTGGCAAGAGCCCTAAGCGCGGTTCGTACGCCTTCTTCGGGAATGATGCCGTCCAGCGATATGGACTCGCGTACTTTACTGAACGACGCCAGATACAGCGCCCGGTCACCGAGCAAATAGCTCTCGGGCACGGTTTTAATAATGTCGCCGGGGCCAGCGGTTTGCAGCCATTTAAGCCCGTGCACGATGGCGTTGGCCATGGCCTGGCAGGTGTTCGGGTTTTTCTGGATGAAATCGGCTGGCGCATACAGGCAGGCTGCGGGCATGGGACCACCAAAAACCTCTGCGGTGCCTTTCAGCGTACGGGTGTCGCTGATGATTTTGACTTCGCCTTTTTGCTCGAGCATGGTCATGACCGGATCGGTGTTACTCATGGCGTCGATCTGGCCTGAGCGCAGTGCGATCAGGGCGCCCGTGGCCGTGCCCACACCGATAAAGCTTACATCCTTGGGCTGCAGACCGCCGCGCAAAAGAACCAGGTTGGCCATCAAGTTGGTAGAAGAGCCAGGTGCTGACACGCCAATTTTCTTGCCTTTGAGATCGGCAATGGTCTTGTAGTTGGGCATGGCCTTGGTAGAAACGCCGAAAGTAATTTGCGGCGCCCTTCCCTGCAACACGAAGGCGCGAAACATCTGGTTTTTCGACTGCAGGTTGATGGTGCGTTCAAAAGCGCCAGAACACACATCAGCCGAGCCACCCAGTACGGCTTGAAGCGCGCGGGCACCATCTGCAAAGTCACTGATTTCAACGTCCAGGCCTTCAGCCTTGAAGTATCCCAATTGCTCGGAAATCGTTAGAGGCAGGTAGTAAAACGCGGCTTTTCCGCCCACAGCCATCGAAATTTTGCTTTTTTCAAGTTTACTTTGCGCACGCAGGGAGGGTAATGCGAGCGCGGCCGCGCCCAAGCCAACGCCACCGGCAAACGCTCGGCGGGAAAGGACGTTTCGGGGAGAAAATAGCACGGACATTACGCTTGATCCTCACTGTTTTTTAGGTATGACTGAGCTTATCAAGACACAAAAAAACCCGCATCGGGATCATCCCGTGCGGGTTTGTACCGAAGCACATTAACCTAAACAAACAGGTTATGCCGGCCCTTCCCAGTCGGACTATGGGGCATTAAGCCAGGCTCAGCGATAGCCCATAAACAGGATTGCAATATTGACAAGCAAAGCCGTAGCCCAGATGGCGCTTCTGGTTTTGGCCATGTCGGCCACGTACATCATGATGTAGGCAATACGCAGCACGATAAACAAAAATGCAAGGATATCAAGCGCTGTCTGCCTTGCCTGCAATTGGTGCGCGATGATGACCGCCGCAAAGAAAAAAGGCAGGGCCTCAAAGGTGTTGGCCTGCGCTGCATTGGCTCGCGCCCGCCAGTCAGTTTGGCGTGCCAGCCAGGCGCGCGGATTGTGATTGTCAAAGCCGCCCTGTTTACGCGACTTGTTGAACATGCCGTATTTGGCAATGCCCGCACAGACAACAGGAAGAATGGCGGCGACCAGAATGCACCAGTAAGCGATGGTGAAACGTGCGAATGTCATCTTGAATACCTCCTGAATACCTCTTGAATACCTTTTAACTCACCGGCATGGGCAATCGTTGCGCAGCAGCTATCAAAATTGTAGTGAAGCAGAAACCGGGTGGCAATATTACTGTTGCATCGGTGCTGGCAGTGTGTCCCCAATGCACCACTCTAGAAAGAAATTAGCGCCGGTCAACCAGGGCATGGGCAATCGTACCGAGGTCAACATATTCAAGCTCGCTGCCCACCGGCACCCCCCTCGCAAGCCGGGTGACCTGTACGCCCCGGCTTTTCAGCGCCTGGCCAATCACGTGCGCAGTAGCTTCGCCTTCAGCCGTGAAGTTGGTCGCCAAAATGACCTCTTGCACCTCGCGTGACCCGGGCGGCAAGGCGACGCCATTGCCATCTTTGGGCACCACGCGATCAAACAGCTTTTGCAAGCCAATGTCATGCGGTCCAATACCGTCAAGCGGACTGAGTTTGCCCATCAATACAAAGTACAAACCCTTGTAGGCCAGCGTGCGCTCAAGTGCGGCCTGGTCAGCTGGCGTTTCAACCACGCACAGTTTGCTGCGGTCACGCTGTGCGCTGGCGCAGGTGCTGCATACATCCAGCTCGGTCAGCGTGTTGCACAGCGTGCAGTGCTTGATGCTGCTGACGGCATGCTCTAGCGCACGTGCAATTTGCAGCGCTGCGGATTTGTCATGCTGCAGCAAATGAAAAGCCATGCGTGCAGCTGACTTGGCACCTACGCCAGGCAGCTTGCGCAAGGCCTGGGTCAGGCCTTCGAGGGCGTTGGAGTCAGCCATCTGGTCAGAACTGAGTGCCCAGGAACGAGCCATCTTTCCAAGCAGGGGCCGCGGGACTGGCTTTGCCAGACCGCAGGCGCAGCGGCCCCCTCGGGGCTGGAG
>JANOCP010000186.1:0-5501 GCA_031412235.1 Polaromonas sp. | reverse complement strand
GAGAACTTTAGAGATTGATATGGCCCCCACGCTTGTCGCTTCGCGTATTGCGCTGCACCTTGCAGGCCGCCGCTCGCCAGAGGCAGCGCTTCTGTCGCCTGTCCAAACCTACTCAAGCAGGTTTGGAGCCGCAGGCTCCAGCCCCGAGGGGGCCGCTGCGCCTGCGGTCTGGCAAAGCCAGTCCCGCGGCCCTGGTTTGAAGGGGATCGATCCAACGCTGGTCATATCGCGTGTTGTGATGATGATACTGATTGGGTTTGCCAGTTCCACTGCAGCCAACGCGCAATCCGTAGCGCTCGCGGGCATGCTAGGCAGCAAGGCCTTGCTGGTGGTCGATGGCAGTACGCCCAAAACGGTTGCTGCCGGTGAGACGCATCAGGGCGTCAAGGTCATTTCAACCAATGGTGACCAGGCCATCATTGAGCAGTCGGGCAAGCGCATCACGCTGCGTGTGGGCGATGCGCCTGTGGCCATGGGCTCGGGTGAAGGCGGGGCCAAAGGCAACCGTATTGTGCTGGTGGCTGGTAGTGGCGGCCATTTCATGACGGCGGGGCAGGTCAATGGCAAGGCAGCTCAGTTCATGGTGGATACCGGGGCTACATCCATTGCCATGAGCTACCTTGACGCAGAGCGTACTGGCATCAACTTCAAGGGTGGCCAGCCGATTCAGCTGTCTACAGCCAATGGCGTGACGCAGGGCTTTAGGGTCAAGCTGGCATCGGTTCGTATTGGTGATGTCGAGGTGTACGACGTAGATGCTGTGGTTACGCCGCAGGCCATGCCCTTCATGCTGCTTGGCAACAGCTTTTTAACGCGCTTCAAAATGACCCAGGAAAAC
Organism: Polaromonas sp.; assembly: GCA_031412235.1. GTDB lineage: Bacteria > Pseudomonadota > Gammaproteobacteria > Burkholderiales > Burkholderiaceae_C > Polaromonas. The sequence continues at coordinate 4,663 of JANOCP010000186.1, read as the reverse complement.
GACCAGATGACGCTGGTCAAGCGGTATTGACCCCCGGCGTGCCAGCATCAAGCTCTGAGAATTTCCAGCTGTTATGAGGTTGCAGGACTCCGCTTTTGTTTTCCAACGATATCGATATGACACAACGAGCCAAAGAAAAACAAACCGCAAAAGCCCGGCGTCAACCAACGGTACCAGTCGTTGAGCCAAAACAGGAGCGCCAGATCAGTGCTGCAGACGAGCTGCACGCACTGTTGCTGCTGGCAAACGAACATCTGCAGCATAAGCGCTACGGCGAAGCCGAGGCCAGCTACCGCGCCTTACTGCAAGCAGACCCAAGTTACCCCCATGCGCTGAACAATCTTGGCGTTCTGCTCATGGAAACCCGTCGGCTCACCGAAGCCGAGGAGGTTTATCGCGAATCACTGGTCTACCTGCCGCAGTCCGCAGACACTTACAACAACCTCGGCAACCTGTTTCGTGACATGAATCGCTTCACGGAGGCTGAGGAAGCACTGGTCATGGCGTTGAACCTGCAGCCTGGGCATATCGGTGCCCGCACCAACAAAGGCATGCTGCATCTGCAGACCCAGCAGTTTGAGGCAGCAGAAGCTGAATTCGGCAAGGTGCTGGAACTCCTTCCACACGACACCGATTCGCACACCAACATGGCTAACCTTTACCGGCTCACAAAGCGTCATGACGATGCGAAGGCAGCCGTTCTAAGGGCCATAGAGCTTGGCCCGACTCGGGCGGAGCCGTACATCAGTCTGGCGAACCTGTTGATGGATACCGCCGAGTTCGACCTTGCCGAGGCCACCTACCGCCGCGCTCTGGAGCTTGATCCGGTCAATGTTTATGCGCATTACAACCTGAGTTGTCTGCTGCTGGACCGCAGCTACTTTGAACAGGCCCGAGCTTCTTTCGAAAATGTCTTGCGCTTGCGGCCTGATTGGTCGCAGGCCATGGGCCATGTTTTCTATACCGCAGCCCATGTGTGCGACTGGGCGGGCCGCGAAGCAAGGGAATCCGCCTTGGCCGCGACCATTGCGGACGGTGCAAAAGGCGTTTCAGCCTTCACGCTTTTGCTGGTTGACAGCCAGCCCAGGCATTTGCAAGGCCAATTTCAAAAACGATGCGCCCGACTTTTTGCCCTGGGTGAATTGGGCGATGCCGCCCTGGCACCAGTGCCTGCAACAGTTGCACCCGTCACAACGGGCCGTATTCACATTGGCTATCTGTCAGCAGACTTCCATTCCCACGCAACCATGCACTTGCTGCGCGGCGTACTGGCACTGCATGACCGGAGTAGATTTTGTGTGTACGGTTACTCCTATGGTCAAACACGCGATGAAGTTACGACGGATGCGAGTGATAGCTGTGAGGTCTTCCGTGACTTGGGCATGCTATCGGACCAGGCTGCAGCCGAGCAAATCGAGAGCGATGGGATAGCCCTCCTCATCGACCTGAAAGGGTTTACCCAATACCACCGGATTGGCATCACGAACCGACGGCCTGCGCCGGTGATCATTAGCTGGCTGGGGTTTCCGGGAACCCTGGGCGTTGAACGTCTGGCGGACTACATCATTGGCGATACCATCGTCAGCCCTGCAGCGAGCGCCAACGATTTCAGTGAGACGCTCGCGCTGATGCCGAATTGTTACCAACCAAACGACGATCAACGGCCCATAGGTCGAGCACCGACGCGACAAGAGGCGGGACTGCCAGAGCAAGGCTTTGTATTCTGCAGTCTCAATCGCTGTTACAAAATCAACCCGAAAACCTTTGATGTATGGTGCGGCATTTTGAAACGGGTGCCCGACAGCGTGCTTTGGCTGCTGGCAGGTGACGTGAAAGCCATGGAAAATCTTAGGTGCGAAGCATCAATGCGCGGGGTGGACCCCACTCGACTGATTTTTGCGTACAACTTGCCGCAGACCGAACACCTGGGTCGTCTTCAACTGGCAGACCTGGCACTGGACACCTTTCCAGTCAACTCACACACCACGGCCAGCGATGCCCTGTGGGTCGGCGTTCCGATTGTCACCAAAACTGGAGCCAGCTTCGTCAGCCGGGTAGCGACGAGTCTGCTGGTAAATATCGGTCTTCCCGAGCTGATTACCGAAGATGATGACGCCTATGCAAAGCTGGCTATTGAGCTGGCCTTGGATTCCAAGCGCCTTGGCCTATTACGTCGGCGACTCGCAAAAAATCGCAGTACCCACCCTCTTTTCAACACCGTCACTTTTACCGCTGATCTTGAACGTCTCTACGAAAAAATCTGGCAGCAACATCTTGACGGGAAAAAGGAGATGATTTTGCTGTCACCGAAAAATGCCCCCATGACCTCGCCGCCGCAAGCGAACGCGCCACGGGCAGCAGCCGCAAGACCTGAAAAGGGCATCAAAAACTCCCGGAAACCTGCCGCCAAGCCGGCGGCAGCGCGTTTGAATGTTGGTTGTGGGCGCGACATATTGCCCGGCTGGGTCAACCTCGACAAATTTGCGCTACCTGGTGTCGATCTTGTTGCCGACCTGGATGAATGCGCGAGTAATCCACTTGCGTTACCAGATGACTCAGTCGAAGAGTTCTTACTGTCTCATGTGATCGAACAAGTCAAATACCCGCTACCGCTGATGCAGGAACTGTGGCGGGTAGCCAAAGACGGCGCCAAAATGGTGATCAAGGTACCTCACGGTGCCAGCGACGAAGCCTGGGAGGATCCGAGCCATGTCAGGGCTTACTACACCAACAGTTTTGGCTATTTTTCACAACCCTACTACTGGCGCGCTGACTATGGCTACCGGGGCGACTGGCGCGTGGACAAAATCACTTTTCTGGTCACAAGGGCGGGCAACGAGGGCCTGACTCCGCAAGAGCTGTTACACCGCGTCAATACGGGCCGCAACGTCGTCATCGAAATGATTGCCGAATTGACCTGCATGAAGCCGCGCAGGGAGCCCCTGCAGTCACTGCAAAACGCGCCCCATCTGCACATCTCGCTGCAGGGCTGAAGAACTCAGTCCAGCCGTTGCAAAACACCTGTTTGTGCTGCAGCAGGGAAAAGCAACAACCGATCGTTTTGAAAAGGGAATGACACCGTAGTCAGTCACTGGAAGATTTTTTACCGAAGCCCAGCCGCGACTCCTTGCCCTGCATGAGCTTGACAATGTTTTCCCGGTGGCGAACCACCAGCAACATGCTCATCATGAAAATCGCCAGCAAAATACTGCGCTCGGTGTACCACGGGCCACGGTTGCCCATCAGGTAAAACAGCGGTGCAAAAGCCGCACTGGCCAGGGAAGCGGCGGACGAGTAACGTGAAAAGTACGCCACGATCAGCCACGTCGCCAGCGTAGCCAGCCCCAGCAGCCAGTCCACCCCCAGCAACACGCCCGCAGCAGTGGCTACGCCCTTGCCGCCCTTGAACCTGAAGAACACCGGAAACAGGTGCCCCAAAAATGCGGCAAAACCCACGGCGGCAACAGTGCCGTCTTCAAGGCCATAGTCCCTGCCAAACCATTTAACCAGCACCACGGGTAACCAGCCCTTGAGGCCGTCCAGCAGCAGCGTCACCACGGCAGCGGCCTTGCTGCCAGAACGCAGCACGTTGGTGGCGCCGGGGTTTTTGCTGCCGTAGCTGCGCGGGTCTTTAAGGCCCATCACGCGGCTCACAATCACCGCAAACGACAGCGAGCCCAGCAAGTAGGCCAACAGCACTGCGGCGCTTGAGTAAAGATATTCCAAAAGCTTTTCTCCAGTTGACCCTACTTCAGGGCGTTAATCAGGTCACTATTGATCCGGCACGAGTTACTACGGAATCTAAACTCCGTTCGCCTTGAGCTTGTCGAAAGGCTTCGACAAGCTCAGCCCGAACGGGTTCATTGATAACTCGTGCCGGGTCAATAATTGAATTTAGTCAGCTAGCGCACACTGCACCGATTTTGCACCCAGGAGCGTGACACATACCTGCGGCTCAATGCCCACCAGGTAGCCACGTCGCCCGCCGTTGATCAGTATTTTAGGCAAAGCCAGAATGCTTTCCTCGATGTATACGGGCATCGCCTTGCGCGTGGCAAACGGCGAGGTACCGCCGACCAGATAGCCGCTATGCCGGTTGGCTACTTCGGGCTTGCAGGGCTCAACCGACTTGGCGCCAATTTGCCGTGCCAGATTCTTGGTGGACACCTTGCGGTTGCCATGCATTAGCACCAGCAGGGGTTTGGCATCCTGGTCTTGCATGACCAGCGTTTTAACGACAGCGAAGGGGTCAAACCCGAGTACCTCGGCACTGTGTTGCGCACCGCCGTGCTCCAGGTATTCATAAGGGTGCTCGGTAAACGCGACCCTGTTCGCTTTCAACAACTGCGTCGCCGGGGTTTCGCTGATGTGGTCTTTTTTAGGCATGGCCTAAAGCGCAGGGTCCCGAATCTCCCAGCGAATTTTGTCGATCTCGGCCAGCACTTCGGGGCTTGGTGTGGTGCCCCAAGCATCCAGGTCTTCGTCAAGTTGCGCCACTGAAGTCACGCCAATAATGGTGCTTGCAACCTGCCATTTGGTGTAGCAAAAAGCCAGCGCCAGTTGCGTGGGCGTCAGGCCATTGGCTTTGGCCAGCGCGTTGTAGCGGCGGGCGGCAGTCAGGGCTTCGGGGCGGCCCCAGCGCTGCTTTTTCATGCTGTCAAAC
>JANOCP010000185.1:0-7996 GCA_031412235.1 Polaromonas sp. | reverse complement strand
GCCTGGCTGGTAGGGCCGATGAACATACCCGAAAACAAATAGCTCAGTGAGGGATGGTTGTGCCAGTAGGCAATCAGGCTGGTCAGTACTTCAGGCTTGCGCACAAGACGCGCTTGTCGGCTGAAAAGTTCATGACTGACGGCCGCCATACCGGTACCGGCGGCGGTAACCATTTTGTACTGGGTGGTGCCACGCCCGCAGACAGCCCGTTTCTACTCAAGCCTGAAGTACTGACCAGCCTGATTGCCTACTGGCACAACCATCCCTCACTGAGCTATTTGTTTTCGGGTATGTTCATCGGCCCTACCAGCCAGGCACCGCGTGTCGATGAAGCGCGTAACGACCAGCTCTATGAGCTTGAAATCGCCATGCGCGAGATCTCCGTCAACCGCGAAAAATACGGCCAGGACATGCCGCCGTGGATTGTTGACCGCACCCTGCGCAATATTTTGGTGGACGTCACGGGTAACACCCACCGCAGCGAGTTTTGTATCGATAAACTCTATTCACCCGACTCATCGACCGGACGCCTGGGCCTGCTTGAGCTGCGCGCTTTCGAGATGCCACCGCACGCCCGCATGAGCATTGCCCAGCAGTTGCTGCTGCGAGCACTGGTGGCGCGTTTCTGGAACAAGCCGTACCACGGCCGGGTTACGCGCTGGGGTACCGAGCTGCATGACCGCTTCTTGCTGCCAAGCTTTGTGCGCATGGACTTCATGGACGTGCTGACCGAGCTGAACGAGGCCGGTTACGGCTTTGACATGGCCTGGTTTGAGCCGCATTTTGAGTTCCGCTTCCCGATGATTGGGCAGGTGAAAGCCAACAGCATTGAACTCACCCTGCGCAGCGCGCTTGAGCCCTGGCATGTGATGGGCGAAGAAGGATCATCAAGCGGCACAGCGCGCTATGTCGATTCATCGCTTGAGCGGATTGAAGTTCAGGTTACCGGCCTGAATGACAACCGCTATGTGGTCACCGTCAATGGCCGCGCCCTGCCGCTGCAAAACACCGGCACTGTTGGTGAATATGTTGCCGGCGTACGCTACAAGGCCTGGAACCCGCCGTCGTCACTCCATCCATCAATTGGTGTGCATGCGCCGCTAACCTTTGACATTGTGGACACCTGGATGGAACGCTCACTGGGCGGTTGCCAGTACCACGTGGCGCACCCCGGTGGCCTGAGCTATGCGAGCCTGCCGGTCAATTCGTATGAAGCCGAAAGCCGCCGCCTGACGCGCTTCCTGCAAATGGGCCACACACCCGGCAAGATGCAGGTGCTGCCCGCGCAACCAAGCCGTGAATTCCCCTTCACGCTGGATTTACGCTGACTCAACTGCGCTAAAGCTTGTTGATTTGTCACAGATTGGTAACGAAGAGGCAGTGCTAAATTAGAATCAGAGCTTGGGTGAAGCAGCAGCGCGTTTGTTGACCGATCCGTCAACTTCACCCATAAAGCCCTGACCGGAAGCGGGCAAATGGAAAAGCCGACAAGCGGAAAACATTTTGGGCAACGTGGAAAACAATAAATCGCTGTTTGCAGCCCAGGCTCTGGAAGACCCGGCAAATCTGGCCTCAGCACTGGCACCGTCAGCCAGTGCAGGTCATTTCGATGAGTTGCGCGGGCGCACAAAGGTCAAGCCGCTCATTCAGACCTCGTCACAGTCACAGTCCCAGTCGCAATCCCAGACACTGCTTGCGAACGCGCCGCTCACCAGCTTGGGGCCTGCAGCCGTAACTGCTGCAATTGAAGCGATCAGAACCAGCCCGGTCGCAGACGCCACTGATAACAACCCGGCCAACGCCAGTCTGGCAAAAACATGGGACACGTTTTTCAATCTGCTGGGCACGGATGGATTTCATGACCTGAACCGCCGCACCGCTAATCTGCGCAGGCAGATCCGCGACAACGGCGTCACTTACAACGTCTATGCCGACACCAACGGGCCGCAGCGCCCGTGGTCGCTGGATCTTTTCCCGCTTATTGTGTCGGCGGACGAATGGAAACAGATTGACGTCGGCATCAAGCAGCGCGCGCGGCTGCTTAATCATGTCATGGCCGATGTCTACGGCCCGCAAAACCTGCTTTCAAAGGGCTTGTTGCCCGCAGCGCTGGTACAGGGCCACCCCGGTTATCTGCGCGCCATGCAGGGTGTCAAGCCCGCTGGCGGCATGTTTTTGCATATCGCAGCTTTTGACATGGCACGCGGTCCAGATGGCCGCTGGTGGGTGGTTTCGCAGCGCACGCAAGCGCCTTCAGGTCTGGGTTACCTGCTTGAAAACCGCCTGACGATTTCCCGGCTTTTTCCGGAGGCCTTCCGGGAAATGGATGTGCAGCCGCTGGCAGCCTCGTACAAGGCGCTGGTAGACGGCATGAAGGCATTGAGCCCCGGCGGTGCTGACAGCCGAGTGGTGCTGCTGACCCCCGGGCCGTACAACGAAACCTATTTTGAACACGCCTATTTGGCCCGCTACCTTGGTTTGACGCTGGTAGAAGGCAGCGACCTGCTGGTGAGAGGCGAAAAGCTTTACCTTAAAACCCTTCAGGGGCTGGAGCCGGTACACGGCTTGCTCAAGCGCCTTGACGACCAGTTTCTTGACCCGCTTGAGCTGCGCTCTGACTCCACACTTGGCGTGCCCGGCTTGCTGCAGGTGATTCGCGCTGGCAATGTGCTGGTTGCCAATGCACCGGGCTCGGCTTTTCTTGAGTCCAGCGCGCTACTTGGCTTTTTACCAGCACTTTCAAGACATTTTCTGGGTGAAACCCTGAGTCTGCCGTCCCTGGCCACCTGGTGGTGTGGCGAGCAGGCAGTTATGCAGGACATGCTGCAGCAGCTCAAAAACTGCGTTGTCAAACCAACCTATCCGGGCTCGGACATGGCCTCGGTTATCGGTCACACCCTGTCGCAACGGGTGCTTGACGAATGGGCTGGCCGGATTGTGCGACAAGGCGAAGACTACACCGTTCAGGCCTATCTGCCGCTGTCACAAACCCCGACCTGGCAAGGCGAAAGAATCGCACCGCGCTCGGCCATGCTGCGGGTATTTGCGGTGTCTGACGGTGAGGGCTCCTGGCAGGTGCTGCCCGGTGGCCTGGCCCGGCTGGCCGGTAAAAATGAAAATATCGCCTCAATGCAGCATGGCGGCAGCAGCGCTGATGTGTGGGCTCTCGGATCAGCGCGCAGCCAATTGCAGACGCGAGCAGCGCCAGTAAATACAGCATCTCAATCGCAGGGCACTCATTCGCCAAACACGCCAGCGCCACTAGTTTCGCCAGCGGCGTCCACCAGCCACGAGCAAGCCCTGCCAGCGCACGCGCCCATTAAAAACACCCTGAGCCGAAGGCAGCCTGTGACCAGCCGCGCTGCCGAGAACCTTTTCTGGCTGGGCCGTTACACAGAACGCGCCGAAAACTCCCTGCGCCTGGCGCAGCTCACGCTGCAAAGCCTGGGCGGCGAAGACCAGTCGTCGCAACCGCTGCTGGCCTGGTTAACTGAGATGGCCGTAGGTAATTGTCTGGTGCTTGACACCGTGCCGTCTGCAACGCATGCAAGGCGGGTGTTTGAGCGCTCACTGATTGCCGGGCTGGCCAATACGGATCAGACATCCAGCGTCGGTTTTAATTTACGAGCCGTTAAAAGCGCGGCATCGGCGGTGCGCGAGCGCCTGTCGCAAGAGCAGTGGCATGTGATTGTGCGCACCGAGGCAGACTTTTTCAGCCGCTGCGAAGCCTTCAAGGCAGCCAATCACCATGGCCCGCATGCGCTTGAGTATTCGTCAGTCGAAGCGCTTCGCACGCTTGAATCTGCCAGTGGCTTTCTCGCTGCCATGACAGGCGCGCAAACCGACCGCATGATGCGCGACGACGGCTGGCGCCTGCTCAGCATTGGTCGCTGTATTGAGCGCCTGAGCATGCTGTCAGCGGCGCTGGCACGCGGGTTTCAGACCCGCGCGGTGTTTGACGAGGGTGGCTTCAGCGCCATGGTCGCGCTGTTTGACAGCACCATCACCTTTCATGCCCAGTACCAGCAGCGGCGCGACATACCCGCCTTGCTCGACCTGCTGGTACTTGACCGTGACAACCCGCGCTCTCTGGCCTGGGTCATTCAAACGCTTGAAGGCCGTCTGGGCAAGCTGGCCTTGAGCGCACCCGTTTCGCTACACGTTTTACCCGACCTGGCAGCCGGCCTGCCCGACCCGGCCCGCTGGGTGATTGACGAAGTACTCAACAAACCGCAAGCCATCACGGGGCAAGGCCCTTATGCCGCGCTGATTGAGCAGCTTGAACATTGCCAGTCATCAGCATTTGAGCTGTCTGACCAAATCAGCCGACGCTATTTCAGCCACGCCACGTCCAGTAATCACAGCCTTGGCGCCTGAACCAAACCCGCTGCTACCCGCTTTTTCAAAAGTTTTTCATGTTGCTCCACGTTGTCCACGAAACCCGGTACCAGTACAACCCAGCGGTTGAAAACGCGCATCATGTGGTTCATCTCAAACCCGCCAACAGCGCCAGTCAGGCCCTGCTCAGCCACGCACTGCGCATCAACCCCGCACCGGCCCAGCAACGTGAGGTTATTGATGTCTACGGCAACAGCAGCACTTTTTTTTCGTTGCAAACCAGTCACGATGTTTTAACCGTCACCGCAGATAGCATGGTGTCTACCACCGCCCCGCGCCAGGGTCTGGATGCCCGCTCAAGCGCCATGCTGTTACCCTGGGAACGTGTACGCGAGCAGTTTCGCTATCGTGCCGGGGCCAGCTACAACGACGCGTGGGAGTTTTTGTTTGCCTCGCCCTATGTTCCCAAGAACGATGCATTTGCCCAGTTTGCCCGACCCAGTTTCACGCCTGGTCGTCCGCTGGCCGAGGCTGCGCATGACCTGATGGAGCGCATCTACAGCGGCATGGTTTACGAGAGTGACAGCACCGAAGTCAGTACACCGGCCCTTGAGGCGCTGCAGCAGGGCAAAGGCGTATGCCAGGATTTCGCTCACATCATGGTGGCCTGCTGTAGGGCACTCGGTTTGCCAGCCCGTTACGTCAGTGGCTACATGCTGACCCAACCCATGCCAGGAAAGGCACGGCTAATTGGTGCCGACGCATAACACGCCTGGGCCTCGGTCTATTGCCCAGACCCGGACCAGAGCCAGGCAGGGCACTGGCTTGACTTTGACCCCACCAATAATCGCGCGCCCGGTGAAGACTATGTGACCCTGGCCACGGGTCGCGACTTTCTGGACGTATCGCCCCTGCGCGGCGTGATACGCGGCGGCTCGCAACATATCCTCGATGTAGGCGTGACCGTCACGCCAATGGATTGATTGAACCCGGCCTGACGGCAGAAGCGCTTCATTTCCAGTTACGATTTGCTTCCTTTTCATCGTAACCCAGCCCTCAGGAACGCACATGTCCAACGCCCAGCACCCCATTTACGAAAAACTCGCCAGCCTCGCCATTACGCTACCGCCGCTTGCAGCACCAGCTGCGGCCTATGTGCCCTATGTACAGACCGGCAAGCTGATATTTTTAAGTGGTCACCTGGCCAAAAAAGAAGGTAAGGTCATCGTCGGCCAGCTGGGTAAAAACGTAACGACAGAAGAAGGTAAAGCCGCCGCCCGCCTGATAGCCATTGACCTGCTGGGCACATTGCACGCCGCACTGGGCGCCATCGGCAAAGACCTGAGCCACGTCACCCGTATCGTCAAAGTCATGAGCCTGGTCAACTCCACCAGCGACTTTACCGAGCAGCACCTGGTCACCAACGGTGCCAGCGAATTGCTGGGCGAGGTGTTTGGCAGCGCGGTTGGCGCACATGCCCGTAGCGCTTTTGGCGTAGCCCAAATCCCGATGGGCGCGTGTGTCGAAATTGAAATGATCGCTGAAATCGGCTAAATATAAAACCCCAATTTGCTATATAAATAATAGCAGCCTATAGCCGAAATCATTGGGCACAGGCCCGCTTTCTTATAAAATCCGCTCTACCAGAGCCGGTTTGAAGCCCAAATCTGCCGCCTTGCCCTTGCGTGCGCGCGTACCGCGTGCGTTGTTCAAACTGCGGATTTCAAGCGTTTCCTCACGGGCTTTGCCGCCACGGCCAATACCTGCGATTCTTACGCTGCGGGTATAGGCTGCAGCACCTGCCAGGGTGTCTTTGGCGTCCAGATCAATCAGCATCAGGCCGCGGCCACCACCGGCCATCAGTTTGAGCTCGGAAATCTCGAAAGTCAGGATGCGGCCACCCGTGGATGCGCAGGCTACATGTGTGGCTGCAACCAATGGCACGGCACCTGCACTGCCAGATGCATGTGAGGGCTTGCAGATTGACTCGCCTTCGGCGCAACTGATAAAGGCCTTGCCGGCTTTTAACCGTGACGTCATGTTTTCAACACTGGCCAAAAAGCCATAGCCACCGCTGCTGCTCAAGAGCAGTGTGGCGCTGGCTGGCCCGGCAAAGTAGTGTGCGGGCTGGGTACCGGCTTCAAGCTCGATCAGGGTGGTGACGGGTTGGCCGTCACCGCGTGCGCCAGGCAGCAGCGATACGGCAATCGAATACACCCGCCCGGTGCTCTTGGCAGCAGTGCCAAACACCAGCAGGGTATCTACCGTACGGCATTCAAAAGTGCCATACAAATCGTCACCCGCCTTGAAGGCAAAGCTGGCCGCGTCATGGCCGTGACCAGTGCGCGCGCGAATCCAGCCTTTGCTGGAGATCACTACCGTTACGGGTTCGTCAATCACCTTGACTTCAAACACGGCCTTTTTCTCGGCCTGAATCAAGGTACGGCGGGGGTCGGAAAACTGTTTGGCATCAAGCTCAATTTCCCTGATCATCAGGCGCCTCAAGGCCGCAGGGCTACCCAGGATTTCTTCCAGCCTGCCCTGCTCTTCACGCAGGGTTTTAAGCTCCTGCTCAATCTTGATGGCTTCAAGGCGCGCGAGCTGGCGCAAGCGAATTTCAAGGATGTCTTCGGCCTGCCGGTCGCTCAGACTGAAGCGCGCAATCAGCGCTGCCTTGGGCTCGTCCGACTGGCGGATGATGGCAATCACTTCATCGATATTGAGCAGCACCAGCTGCCGCCCCTCAAGAATGTGTATGCGGTCCAGCACCTTGTCCAGCCTATGCTGCGAGCGGCGCTGTACGGTGGCTTGCCTGAACTCAATCCACTCGCCCAGCATCTGACGCAGTGACTTTTGGGCCGGTTTGCCGTCCAGGCCCACCATGGTGAGGTTGATAGGCGATGAAGACTCCAGGCTGGTGTGGGCCAGCAGGGTGGTGATCATTTCGCTCTGCTCGATGCGGCTGGTTTTGGGCTCAAACACCAAACGCACGGCGGCTTCCTTGCCAGACTCATCACGCACCACATCCAACACCGAAAGCAGGGTTTGCTTGGAACTTAACTGGTCTGCGCTCAATGCCTTTTTGCCAGCCTTGATTTTGGGGTTGGTCAGCTCTTCAATTTCTTCGAGCACCTTTTGCGTGCTGACGCCAATCGGCAGCTCGGTAACTACCAGTTGCCACTGGCCGCGCGCCAGGTCTTCAATCTTCCAGCGGGCGCGTACTGTGAGAGAGCCCCGCCCTGTCGAATAGGCTGCAGCGATGTCGGCCGCGCCTGAAATAATCTGTCCGCCGCCGGGGTAATCCGGCCCGGCAATCAGGCCGTACAGCTCTTCGTCAGGAAGCCTGGGGTTCTTGATGAGCGCAACGCAGGCGTCAGCCACTTCACGCAGGTTGTGGCTGGGAATCTCGGTAGCCAATCCGACCGCGATGCCGCTGGCACCATTGAGCAGCGTGAACGGCAGACGCGCAGGTAACTGGCGCGGCTCTTCAAATGAGCCGTCGTAATTGGGAATGAAATCGACTGTGCCTTCATCGAGTTCATCCAGAAGCAGCGTAGTAATTCGCGACAGGCGCGCTTCGGTATAACGCATGGCCGCAGCACCGTCGCCGTCGCGCGAGCCAAAATTACCCTGGCCATCAACCAGTGGGTAGCGCTGG
>JANOCP010000184.1:0-2564 GCA_031412235.1 Polaromonas sp. | reverse complement strand
CCACGCGCACGCGCGGCTCCAGCTGGCCTGCCGCCTGCACGTAGCCCGGCGCCATCTGGCGGCACGGGCCGCACCACGGCGCCCAAAAGTCCACCAGCAGCGGGATCTGGTTGCGCTGCAGATGCTTGTCAAATGCGGCCTCGGCCATGTCAACCGGCTTGCCGGTAAAAAGCGGCTGCTTGCATTGCCCGCAGTCAGGCGCGCTGGCAAGCTGGTCGGCCCGCACGCGGTTGGTGGTTTGGCAATGGGGGCAGACGATGTGAAGTGATTCACTCATACGGCCTAGCTGGTGGCTGGTGGGTTGGAATACAAGGCTTGCCGGACTGCACTGCCTAAAACGAAGACCCAGGTTCGCTCAAAAAAACCATCTCTTCCGCGCTGGAGCTTCGCCCCAGAATGGCATTGCGGTGCGGGTAGCGGCCAAAGCGGTCGATGATGGCCTTGTGGCGCAGCTCAAAGTTCAGGTTGTCCTGTATGCCCAGCTGCGTAAACAGCGCTTGCGCCTGGGCATGCACGAGCGCTGACTCGCTGTGCATATAGGGCATGTAGGCAAAGACGCGCTGCGCTTCAGTCAGGCTGCGGTCTTGCGTACTTGCCACCAGCTCTTGCGCCAGCACCAGCGCCAGCGTGTCTTGTGCAAAGGCGCGCGGCGTGTCGCGGTAGATGTTGCGCGAGAACTGGTCCAACACGATGATCTCCGCCAGCCGTCCCTCGGCTGTGGCGCGCCACGCAAACAGCTCACACCGCGCGGCGGCATCCAGCGTGTCGCCAAACCGCGCGCGGATGGTTTCGTCCAGCGCGGCGTCTTTGACGAAGTGCTGCTTGGGAGTTAGCTCTTCGAACCAGAAGAGGAGGATGGGTTGGGGGTGCATGGCGGATATAAGCTTTCGGAGCAATTTTTAGGTGTCTTAGGGTGACAAATAGGGCTCTCAACCAATGAATACGAGCGCGAGCAACTACTGAATAGGTAGCAATTGAAAAAAGCGGCTTTGGCCTTAATGGCGCTGCATAGACTTGCAAAACCCAATCTGGAAATCAATCAGAGTCTGACCGTCATGGCACTACCTTAAGCCAAGACTGGCCAATCAAACTGGGTGGGTCGACCCCATCGCCGCTGCTAAGCTGAAGTTGTCCAAAGACAGCAACCAGCCTCAGCAAAAGGGCGACCCATATGCATACTACCAATACAGGCAGTCCCGTCAATCACATTGATCGTCTGCGCCAACAGTTTGCCCTGCTCGGGCAAGACACCTTCTGCCAGGCTCTGGGCGGCGATCAGGTAGAGCAAATTCTGCGCGACGAAGTCGGCTCGTACCGTCAGAGGATCTATCCGCCTATGGTCACGCTGCGACTGTTCATTGACCAAATTCTGTCACCCGATGCCGCTTGTCAAGATGCGGTTGGCAGACGCTTGAGTCAGCGCGCAACTGACAACCAAAGCCCGTGCAGTCTGAACAGCGGCCCATACTGCAAAGCGCGCGGGCGTTTGGCACTACGTTTGCCCGAACGTCTGTGCAAACACCTGGGTCACAGTCTGGAGGGGCAAGCTGCAAGGCTTTGGGGCTGGCGCGGTCGATCCATCAAAATCTTCGATGCCACCACTGTCTCCATGCCAGACACGCCGTCGAATCAGCAAGCATGGCCACAAAGCCGAACCCAAGATAAAGGTTTGGGCTTTCCGATGGTTCGTATTGGTGCGTTGATCAGTCTGGCCAGCGGCTGTGTGATGGACTATGCGTTAGGCCCATTGAGGGGCAAAGGCAGTGGCGAGCAGGCACTGCTGCGAGAAGTCTCAGTTAGCCTGGCGCGCCGCGATGTATTGCTGGCCGATGCGCTACACAGCACTTGGTGGGCACTACAGATGCTTATTGCACAGGGGGTTGATGCGGTGATGCCCAATGACGGGCGGCGCCAAGTCGACTTCAAGCAAGGCCGCCTGCTCGGCCAGGCCGATCATGTGGTGTGGTGGCCTAAGCCCCAGCGTTCAAGCTGGATCACAACGCAGCAATACCAGCAAATGCCGCCAGGTATCTGGGTGCGAGAGGTGCGTGTCAATGACCGGGTGATGGTGACCACACTACTGAAGCCTGAGCAGCTCAGTGCGGATGAGCTTGCGTCACTGTATGCGATGCGCTGGAACATTGAGGTGGACTTTCGGACTTTAAAGTCGACGATGAACATGGATGTACTGCGCTGCAAGTCATCTCAGATGGTGCAAAAGGAGATTGCGGTGTATTTGTTGACCTACAACTTGGTGCGCTGGACGATGGTCAGTGCAGCACAACTGGTAAAGGTACCAGCCAGGACGCTTAGCTTTGCGGGCGCAAGGCGCATGATCTGGAACTTTGCTGGCCATCTGAGGAGAAGAACTTATCGCGACACCGACTACATGACCGCCACGCTGCTCAAGAGTATCGCCAGCTGCGTATTGCCCAAAAGACCGGGGCGTGTTGAGCCTCGTGCCAAGAAAAGACGACCTAAACCATTGCCGCTGCTGACCATCCCGCGCCAGCAGGCTCGGGATCAAATACTGGCAGCGAGAAACCTTAAGGTAGTGCCATGAG
>JANOCP010000183.1:0-2598 GCA_031412235.1 Polaromonas sp. | reverse complement strand
TTATCGGCTGTAAATTTTTAATGATCCTGACTTTAACTCAGTGGCGTTTGCCACCTCGTTTCGGTCGTTAGCTGTAATCAGCTGAGCCTCAAATTATATACCGGATTTTTTGTCCGGGTCAAATAAATTTTGAGATTTTTTGACTTTTTTCTTGGCCTCTTCGTATCAATTAACTGTTTCGAGTTGAAGCAGTTTTTATCAGTGAAGCCTGCCAGTGTATCACGGGTTTCCCCGCCCTGTAAAGCCAAGCATCAAAACATTGAAATAAGTTGAATCCTGCAGGTTAGCCGCCGTAACAAGAGAGACGCATACCGGCCAATGCAGACAACACCCGGTCCGCAAGCACCCCTCCTTGCAGGGCGCTGCGCGCAACATTGGATAATCGGTCTTATATATGGCACTCATTACCCTCCTTGACGCCCAACTCGCTTTTGGGCACGTCGCACTGCTGGACCACGCAGATTTTTCACTCGAAACCAACCAGCGCATTGGCCTGATTGGCCGCAACGGCACAGGCAAGTCCTCGCTGCTCAAGATACTGGCTGGACTTGAAAAGCCCGATGACGGCGCCTTGCAGTTGCAGCAGAACCTGCGCATTGCCTACGTGCCCCAAGAGCCAAGCCTTGACCCGCACGCCACTGTATTTATAGCTGCGAGTGCGGGACTGGCAAGAACCCGGCACGTCGTGGAGCTGTACCTGGCCGCTGACGAGCACACCGACCTTGACGCCCTGCAGTCTGAAATTGAAGCGCTGGACGGCTGGACCTGGGAGCAGCGCGTAGAGGAAACCCTGCATCGCCTGCACCTTGACAAGGACGCCATCGTCGGCTCGCTCTCTGGCGGTACCAAAAAACGCGTGGCGCTGGCCCAGGCGCTGGTAGCCAAACCTGATGTGCTGCTGCTCGATGAGCCAACCAATCACCTTGACCTCGACTCGATAGCCTGGCTTGAAGAGCTGCTGATCAACTTCAACGGCAGCATCATCACCATCACCCATGACCGGGCCTTCCTGGACCAGGTCGCGACGATGATTGTGGAACTCGACCGCGGCAAGCTGCTGAGCTACCCCGGAAACTTTGCCCAGTACCTGGTTCAAAAGGAAGAGCAGATGGCGCAGGAAGCCGTCATTTTTGCCAAAGCAGACAAGCTGCTGGCGCAAGAAGAAGTGTGGATTCGCAAGGGCGTGGAAGCACGACGCACCCGAAGTGTGGCGCGCATTGGCCGTCTCGAAGTGCTGCGCGAGGGCCGCGCCAACCGACGTGACGCGGTAGGCCGGGTGAACCTTGACGTGTCCAGTGGCGAGAAAAGCGGCAAGATCGTAGCCGAGCTGACAGATGTGTCCAAGAGCTATGGCCACCCCGGCAGCGAGAAGATTATTGTCAACAAGTTCAGCGGAACCCTGTTGCGCGGCGACAAGGTTGGCTTGCTCGGCCCCAACGGCGCCGGCAAAACCACGTTGCTGAAGCTCATTTTGGGTGAAATCCAGCCAGACGTGACCACGCCGCCGGGCAAAATCCGCCAGGGCGCAAACCTGCAGGTCGCCTACTTTGACCAGATGCGCGACGCGCTCGACCTGGACGCTACGCTGGAAGACTTCATCAGCCCGGGCAGCGAGTGGGTCGAGATCAACGGTGCCAAAAAGCACGTCAAAAGCTACCTGACCGACTTTTTGTTCAGCCCCGAGCGCGCCCGCTCCCCGGTGCGCAGTTTGAGTGGTGGTGAGCGTAACCGCCTGCTGCTGGCGCGCCTGTTTGCTCGCCCCGCCAATGTGCTGGTGCTGGATGAGCCGACCAATGACCTGGACATTGACACGCTGGAATTGCTGGAAGACCTGCTGCAGAACTACGAAGGCACGGTTTTTCTGGTCAGCCACGACAGGCGCTTTCTCGACAACGTGGTCACCAGCACGATTGCCTATGAGGGCACACCCGAGAACCCGGGCTTCTGGCGCGAGTACGAAGGCGGCGTGACCGACTGGATCACGCAGTCAAAACGCGCTGCGCAGATCACAGGCAGCGCCAGACCAGCCCCAGGCAGCCAAAACAGCAAAAATACTGCCAAAAACACCTCCCAGCCCAACAAGAACGGGACTGAGCAGCTATCAAAAAAGAAGCTTAGCTACAAAGAGCAACGCGAGCTTGACGGCCTGCCGGCATTGATCCAGACACTTGAAGCGCAGCAAAAAGCGATTGCCCAGGAGCTGTTTGACGGCTCTTTGTATGCCAGCAACCCCAAACGCGCTGCCGAGCTGACCGCCAAAAACGCGAAAATGGACGACGACTTGCTTGAGGCCATGCAGCGCTGGGAAACCTTGTCGGCCTGACCGGCAACTCACCAGAGTCTCAAATGAAAAAGGGCGACGAACTGCTGTTCGTCACCCTTTTTTGCCTGCCAGCTTTTAGTGCGGTTTACTTGGCCTTGATAACGACGTTAAGGATGTCCGAGTAGACGCCAGCAATCGCCTGGGCATCACCGGCAAAGCTTACAGACAGGTTGCCTTGGCGACCAAAGAAAGCCTCGTTGCGGGTAGCGCGCAGATCAGAGGCAATGGCGCCCAATGCGTCGTCATACGCTGCGGTATATATCGTGGCCTTGGCG
>JANOCP010000182.1:0-2016 GCA_031412235.1 Polaromonas sp. | reverse complement strand
GCCCGATGCAGACGGCGTGCGCTGCCGCGTGGAGCGCTGGGACTATGAAAAAACAGAGGGGCGGTTTGCTCTGGCTCACACGAGCGTGTTGACTCCACAGAGACCCTGAGCCGGGCAGACGCGACATTATTTTTTCTCGGCCGGCTCTGCTCGCTGCGCAGATATATGGCAACACTGCAGCTACACGCCGGGCCGTGGTCTGAATCTTGCTGACAGTTTTAACAACACATTTCCTGATTTCAGACTTCGGCATTTGACGACTTCTGCGGATGACCGGAACTTGTGTTTGAATGCGCTTACGGTGTCCAACAACAAGGAGTGCTCAATGGAATCAACCCTGGTCGGTCCCACGTATGCCACCTTCACGCTGCCCATCGCCAAGGTGCGAAGCGTCTACAACACTGCGGACGTTGAGCGCAAGCTGGACAAACTGCAAAGCAGCGACTCCCGCGACCACGACAGCTTGCGCAATACCTACGAGCGCATGCTTGAACGTGGCCCGGAGCGCTTTCAGATGAAGCCCAGCGGCATTCCTGAAATGTCATCCTTGTACGACGCCTTGCCCAACTTTACCGATGTACTGGACGACGTTAAACGGCATGTAGCCCTCAGCCAGGACAGCGCCGACGGCCTTGAAGTCACGCCCATGCTGCTGCTAGGCGTGCCTGGCATTGGCAAAACCCATTTCGCCAAACAGATGGCCGACCTGATAGGCACCGGCATGAGTCTGGTTTCAATGGGCTCGCTCACAGCGGGCTGGGTCTTGTCAGGCTCTGCATCTCAGTGGCGCGGTGCCAAGCCCGGCAAGGTGTTTGAGTCCCTGGTTGATGGCCGCTACGCCAACCCTGTAATAGTGATTGACGAGATAGACAAAGCCGCCAGCGACGCCCAGTATGACCCGCTGGGCTCGCTATACAGCCTGCTTGAGCATGACACCGCGTCGTCGTTTGTCGACGAATTTGCCGAGGTGCCAATTGACGCCAGCCAGGTGCTGTGGATCACCACCGCCAACGACGCACGCGCCATTCCCAACCCGATCCTGAACCGCATGAACGTGTTTGAGATCCAGCCCCTCACGCCTGGCCAGGCAAGGCACATCGCCCTGCGCCTGTACCAGTCGATACGCGCCAGCCACGACTGGGGTTCGCGCTTTGACGACGTACCCGCGGATGATTTCCTGGACAAGCTATCGACATTGGTACCGCGTGAAATGCGCCGCGCACTGATGGCAGCCTTCGGCAACGCCCGCCTCGCAAGCCGCGGCATGCTGCAGGTGGATGACCTGCCGCGCGGGGCGGCAAACAAGGGACGGATGGGGTTTGTGCAGTAGTCGGGCGGGATGTCCAGGCTGATCACTTGCTATTTATTTAATAGCTACCTATAGCCGTAATAATTGGGCTACAGGCATAAATGGCTTAAATATCATCCAGAAATGGGCTTAAAACGGCTGTGAACCGGTTCAAATCCTCAAAGTAGGGCAAAGCCCCGCCTTCAACTGCGTGAAATTGCCAGTTGGGCCTGGCTGATACCGTTGTGCGGCCCTGGTAGTCGGTAAAGTCGCCGCGCGTCGCCATGGACACCCAAACCGGGCAGTCCATCGATTCGTACAAGGTATTGATGTCTGCGCTAAACAGAAAAGCCGACACAAAATACAAGGGCGCATTTTTTGCACCCGGTTGTCGGGTGGTCAACACGGCATACTGCCACAGGGCCTCGTCAATTACTTTAGCCCCCCAGGTGCGCTGTAAAAAGTAGCGGATGACCCCTGGCCGGGTCAGCGTGCGGTAAACACCGTCTGACCAGAACGGCCAGGTAAACACCTTGTGCAGCCAGGGCACACCAAGAGTGGAACCGGGCGGCCCATAACGCCGTCGGGGTCGGCTAAAACCCGTTGGGCTGACCAGCGCCACGCGGCGTACGCTGCCCGGCGCCTCGCACTGCGCCCGTGCCGCGTATTCAGATGCCAGCGACACCGCCAGCACATCGACCGCAGCACAGCCATGATCTGCGCGCATT
>JANOCP010000181.1:0-5198 GCA_031412235.1 Polaromonas sp. | reverse complement strand
ACACCGGGGTCACTGATGATTTCACAGCCATGGCTTAAGAGGTCTTTACTCGACTGCTCAAGGTCTTCCACTTCAACAGCGAAATGGTGAATGCAGGGGCCTTCACCCGACGCGGTTGACTCGGCTGAAGTCGTACCTGCGTCGTACTTGATCAGCGTGAAGTCAATTTCGCCGTCTGTCATGTGGCGCGACGTGTGGTCGCGGGTCTTTTTGGTTTCGGTATCCCGAAAATCAAACAGCTTGATGTAGAAGTCGCCTACTGCCTTGATGTCTTCGACTTTTAGCGAAATATGGGTAATGCGGCTTATCTTCTGGCCGCCAGCATCGGTTTTGTAGCGGCCAATTTCAACCAGCTCGGCAATCGTGCCACCTGGGGCGCGGAACTTGACCGGAATCACGCCAGGGTCGCTCACCACCACGCAGCCATTGGCCTGAATCTCTTCAGTTGCCTTTTCGAGGTCTTCGACTTCAATACCGAAGTGGTGAATGCAGGGGCCGCTACCCGCAGCGGTTGACTCGGCCGAAGTCGCATCGTCGTCATACGTCAGCAGGGTGAAGTCGATCTCGCCATCCGTCATGTGGCGCGAGGTGTGGTCGCGGGTCTTTTTGGTTTCCGCGTCCTGAAAGTTAAACATCTTTTGGTAGAAGTCACCGGTTTTCTCGATGTCATCAACCTTTAAGGACAAATGAACTATGCGACTCATGAATGTCTCCGTCTGAATATTGAGAAAGGTTAATGCCTGCGCTGTGGCGCTGGCGGCGGGCTCAAAACAGCATGGGTTGAATGATGGCGCAAGATTAATGCTCTGTAAAATGCAATCTTTCTTATGATTAATGCACCAGACACATGAATTTCGACCTCGGAGACCTGCGTGCTTTTGTGGCTGTTGCCAAGCTGGGCAGCTTTCGCGCGGCGGCTGAAGAGCTGCACCTGTCGCAACCCGCGCTTTCGCGGCGGATTGAAAAACTTGAAGGCGCGCTGGGCGTACGGCTGTTTCACCGAACCACGCGAAAAGTGGATATGACCACCGTGGGCCGCGAGTTCTCGCACCGGGCCAACGAGCTGCTCAACAACCTCGAACAATCCCTGATGGGCATACGCGACGTGGCCGCGCATGTCAGCGGCGAAGTCACTATCGCCTGCATTCCCTCGGCCGTCAGGTATTTTTTGCCGGGCATCCTGATGGCCTACCACCAGCGTTACCCGCAAATCATGGTGCGCATCATTGACCAGGGCGCCAACGAAGTGCTGACCACCCTTTTGCGCAACGAAGCCGACTTTGGCCTCAACTACATTGGTACGCAGGAGCCGGACCTGGAGTTTGAGCCCATACTGAAAGAGCCCTTTGTTGTCGCCTGCCGGCCGGAGCACCCGCTGGCGCGCAAGAAAAAAGTCACCTGGGACGAGTTGAGCGCGCATGAGTACATGTCGGTCACCAAAGACAGTGGCAACCGGTTTTTGCTTGATCTTGCATTGACCGACAACCCGAAAAGGCCACGCTGGTATTGCGAGGCGCAGCATGTGTCCACACTGGTCAGCCTGGTCGAAGCCGGCATGGGCGTAGCCGCCGTACCGCGCCTGTCAATGCCGCCAGACGGCCACCCGACACTGGTCAGTGTGCCGCTGGTCAACCCGGTCATTACCCGCACTGTTGGGCTGATCAGGCGCCGCGGCCGCGCGCTCTCACCTGCCGCGCAGCAGCTCTACGACCAGATCGAGGTGATCGGGAGTAAGGACAAACGCAAAAAGTAGAGCAACAACGTCCAGCAGATTCACCTGCGGCAGCAAAGAAAGAAGCTTCCCACAGGTCTCAAGCCACCACGGCGTTGCTGCGAATTTGCTCCGGCGGGCTTGAGTTAACCGCCGGTCATCGCGATCGCATTCGCACTATGCATCTCAAAAATGCCTGTCATTTTTTCAAGTAGCTCAAGTTCATGCTCGTCTGGTGCAACTGATTCAATGATCGCGGCTTTGGTTTTCTTCCAGGCCGGCAGGATGTTCAGCGCCATGTTCTGAAAGCCCTTGAGCGTCTCTGGCAGGCGAAAGCCGCAGTCGTCACAAAGCGCTTCCCATGAATGAGCGCCCACCGCATCAAAAGTATCTTCGTCGCCGATATACAGTGCCAGGCTTGCGTCACCGTAGGCCCGCACACACAGCAGGTCGTAAAACGGCGCCAGGCCAAACATTTTTTCGCCGACCAGTACTGAAATGTTTTTGGCATGCGCATCGGAGTTGCCAATCAGGTAATTGAACATGACCCAATACTGCAGCTTGAGCAAGTCACTGCCGCGCACGGGCAAGGCACGCAAGGCCGCAACCAGCTTGGGCACACTCACCAGGCCGCCCTGTCGCTCATATTTCCAGCCCGAGCCATGGCCCAGCAACTGGCAACCGTCAAACTGATGCAAGCCAACGATGTGGCCAGCGGCATTGACACGGTCGTAGCGCTCCACCAGATAAACCGGCTCGGGTACGCGCAAAAACCACACGTCATTGACGGGCAGCTTCAAGGCCTTCGCCAGCTTCATGCAAGCGTATTCATTGACTGCGCTGGCCTGGTAGCGCACCTGGCGCGTATCCGGCTTGAGGATGTGGGTGGTAGGCGAGGTGCCTATGCTTTCTGACAGCAGTTTTGATCGCTTGTCAAAACGCAGGCCCATTTTTTCCTGCGCGCCAGCCAGCGACATGGTGGCCTGCTCGTTGGACACCAGCAGCGGCTTCTGACTGCGGATGCGTTTGCTCAGCTCAGTGTAGGGCAGCTCGCGGTACTGCTGCAGCACGGCTGGCTGCCCTTCTTCAGGGAGCAGCGACAAAACGCCGGGCAGCTCCTTACCCAGTTGACCCAGCAGCTCAAACGCTGAAGGGTCACGCAGGGACAGGGCCGCGATGACGTCGTCGAGCGCCGTGCCTTCGGGCAACAGGTTCTCAAAAAAACTGCGTACCAGCGACCCGGCGAAACGGGTGGCCACCAGCGCAAATTGCGGTGCAAGTACATAGCCACCGGGCTGCTCAAGCCACTGGGCGTCATACTTAAAAAAATATTCGCCAGCCTCATGGCCAAACCACCCCATAGGCCTGGCGTTGGCCCAAACGCGCAGGCGGATCATGACGAAACTGGCCCTGGTGCTTGAAGATTGGCCCCGCTAGTCCAGCCTGAAAGAGTCATCGTGAGGCCCAAACCCTGAGTCAGTTGCAAAAGTCGCTCCAGCGTGCAACTGGCCGGATCACTTTCAGCATCACGAATAAACGAGGCGCTCACGTTACACACAGCTGCGGCCTGTTCACGAGACAGCCCTTGACGCTTCCGCTCTTCTATCAGGCGTTGTGCCAACACGGCGAGGGCTTGGTTAGATAGCTGCATTTTTTTGACGTTGGAGGGTCAGTTTAATGCTATTCACCGCTTAATGAGCGATATTTGATCTTTAGAGGTCAGAATTTAACCCTCTGCCCGGATTGTTTGGACTTCAAGGCCGAGAGTCTCACATAGCCGGATATTTAAGCTCAAGAGGTCAATTTATTCAAAATTGAGGCAAAAACGTTGGATTTGACCCTATCGGGTCACGCATTCGCTTGCCAGCCACATTGGGGAAAGAGCTTCTTTTGTGGCGCCGCGAGAAATATCTCAACGATGTGTGCTTATAGGCCGAATCGCTATCTCCTCCAGCGCAGAATCTGCAAGCTTTATGCGGGACTCAGCCCGCCCCAAAACAAGCTCAAATCACTTTAAACCAGCAGCGCGTTCACCCGTTTTACATAAGCTGCAGGGTCAGCCGGCATGCCGCCTTCGGCCAGCAGCGCCTGGTCAAACAGGATGTTCGCCAGCTCATCGAAGTGTTCACTGGTTTCGAGCTTTTTGACCAGCGGGTGCTGGGCATTGATTTCAAGGATAGGCTTGACTTCAGGCACGGCCTGACCGGCCTGCTTGAGCATGCGTGCGAGCTGGGTTGACATGTCGCCATCCTGCACCACCAGGCAGGCGGGCGAATCTACCAGGCGACTGGTGGCGCGCACGTCGCTGGCCTTTTCTTTCAGGGCATCTTTCAGTTTGTCGAGAACCGGCTTGAACTGGGTTTGCGCTTCTTCGGCGGCTTTTTTCTCGTCTTCGTCCTGCAGCTTGCCGAGGTCTACCGCTCCCTTGGCGACTGACTGCAAAGGCGTGCCGTCAAACTCGTTCAGGTAATTCAGCGCCCACTCGTCAACACGGTCAGCCATCAGCAAAACTTCAATGCCTTTTTTACGGAATATTTCGAGCTGCGGACTGCTTTTGGCAGCTGCAAGCGTGTCGGCCGTGATGTAGTAAATCGTGTCCTGGCCGTCCTTCATGCGGGCTTTGTAATCGGCAAAACCAACCGTAGGCGTATCGGTGGTTGACGAGACAAAGCGCAGCAATTTGGCCAGGCGATCGCGGTTGGCAAAATCTTCACCCAGCCCTTCCTTGAGCACCGCGCCAAACTCGGACTGGAAGGTAGCGAATTTCTCAAGGTCATTGGCGGCTAGGTCTTCAATCATCGACAACACGCGCTTGGTGCAGCCTTCACGGATAGCCTTCACAGCGCGGCTTTCCTGCAGCAATTCACGCGACACATTGAGCGGCAAGTCGCTTGAATCGACCACGCCTTTGACAAAGCGCAGATAGGTCGGCATCAGCGCCTGGGCGTCGTCCATGATGAAAACGCGCTTGACGTAGAGCTTGACGCCAGCGGCCTTGTCGCGGTTGAACATGTCCATGGGCGCTTTGGACGGAATAAACAGCAACTGCGTGTATTCGGTTGCGCCTTCAACCCGGTTGTGCGTGCTGGCCAGCGGCGCATTCTGGTCATAGCTGATCTGCTTGTAAAACTCGTCGTACTGCTCTTGCGTGATGTCTTTTTTGGACCGCGTCCAGAGCGCAGCCGCCTGATTGACGGTTTCCCATTCGCCGGTGTGCACCATACCGCCTGGCTCGTCGTTTTCACCGTCTTTCCATTCTTCTTTTGCCATCAGGATGGGCAGAGAAATATGGTCAGAGTATTTGTTAATGATGCCCTTGAGCTTCCAGGCGTTCAGGTAGTCAAGGGAGTCGTCCTTGAGGTGCAGCGTGATGCTGGTGCCGCGTTCGGCGCGCTCAATCTCTGACACCTCAAACTCACCCGTGCCTTCGCTTGACCAGCGCACACCCTGGGTTGTAGCCAAGCCGGCACGACGGCTTTCAACGGTG
>JANOCP010000180.1:0-17239 GCA_031412235.1 Polaromonas sp. | reverse complement strand
GTGGGGGAGCTGACGGCGCGTGAAATGCTTCTGTCTGCCAGCGTGCTGGATGCGCCGCTGATGCAACAGCGCGGTTTTTTAAACAGTGTTAAAAATGACGACGAACTGGCCACTGCAGTCAACGCGATTGCTGCACGTATTTGTAGCCTCGCGCCAGGTGCCGCAAGGCTTAATAAACAGTCATTCAGGGCTCTTGCCCAAGTAATACCGTATCAGGCAGCTACATCTTTAGTAGCAAATGCGTATCAGTATGCGGCCTCGACTGAACATCGCGAAGGCGTGACCGCGTTTGTTGAAAAGCGGCCGCCAAAGTTTTAATCGCTACCTTCTAAAAATAAAGCATGAAAAACAATAATCTTTTCGCGGCGCTACGTGCAGCCTTTCCCAAGTCGCTTGACGCCATCGCCATTGAAACCGACAACGGCCTGAACTACAGCTGGCGCGACCTGGAGCGCGCCACGGCCATGATGGCCAACTTGCTGGTGTCGCTCAAGCTGCCCGCTGGCTCTCGGGTTGCCGTGCAGGTTGAAAAGTCGGTTGAGGCCATGATGCTCTACCTGGCTACCTTGCGCGCGGGCTATGTTTTTTTGCCACTCAACACAGCCTACCAAAGCGCTGAAATCGAATATTTCATTGGTAATGCCGAGCCTGCGGTTGTGGTGTGCAGCAGCAAAAATTTTGGCTGGGTTAGCAAAATTGCTTTCAAGGCCGGCACGCAAAACGTGTACACGCTCGACGATGATCGCACTGGTTCCCTGCTTGCCAGGGCCGCACACTGCAGCGACCAGCACAGCATTGCAGTCAGTCAGCCTGATGACCTGGCCGCCATTTTGTACACCAGCGGCACGACGGGGCGCAGCAAGGGCGCGATGTTATCGCACGGCAATATGCTGAGCAATACGCAGGTACTTAAAGACTATTGGGGCTGGAAGCCAGGCGATGTGCTCATACATGCACTGCCCATTTTTCATGTACATGGCCTGTTTGTGGCGCTGCATGGCGCGCTGCTCAACGGCAGCAAGATGATCTGGCTTGCAAAATTTGACCCCAGGCTGGTAGTAAAAAAGCTGCCTGAGGCCACAGTGTTCATGGGTGTGCCTACCTTGTATGTGCGCCTTTTGAATGAGCCTGGGCTTGACAAACATGCAGTCAGAAACATGCGGCTTTTTGTGGCAGGCTCAGCACCCCTGTTGATTGAAACCTTCAATGAATGGCAGCAAAAAACCGGCCATACGATTCTTGAGCGCTACGGCATGAGCGAGACCGCCATGCTCACGTCCAACCCCTACGACGCAGCGCAGGGTGAACGGCGTGGCGGCACCGTCGGCTTTGCGCTGCCGGGGGTGAGCCTGCGCGTGCAGGATGACGATGGCAAAGCGCTGGGTACAGGCGAGATTGGCGGCATTCAGGTCAAGGGCCCGAATGTCTTCAAAGGCTACTGGCGCATGCCCGAGAAAACAAAAGAAGAATTTACAGCTGACGGTTACTTCAAAACCGGTGACGTCGGCAAAATAGACGAGCGTGGCTACATCACCATCGTGGGCCGCAGCAAAGACCTGATCATCAGCGGCGGCTACAACGTCTACCCGGCTGAAATTGAGGGTTACATCAACGACATGCCAGGCGTTGCCGAGAGCGCACTGGTCGGCGTGCCGCACCCGGACTTCGGTGAAGTGGGCGTGGCGGTTGTGATTGCCAAACCAGGTGCAGTTTTGGAAGCCGGCGCCATCATCGGGGCATTGAAATCAAAGCTCGCCAATTTCAAAATCCCCAAGCAGTGCTTTGTAGTGGCAGAGCTGCCGCGCAACACCATGGGCAAGGTACAGAAAAACCTGCTGCGCGAGCAGCACAAGCGGATTTTTTCAGCAGGCTAGCGCGTCATGTAGCCCATCCAGGGCCAATAGGTCAGTGAGAAAACCACCAGCAGCGCAAACGCCGCCAGCGTGTTGACCAGGCCGGTACGCACAAAGTCACGCGACTCAAAAGTACCTGTGCCGTAGGCAATCATGTTTTGCGGCGCGTTAACGGGCAATATGAACCCGAAACTCACCACGAATTGCAGCAACATCGTCATTCCGACCACATTCATGCCGGGCCCACCAGATTGTGCGGCCTGCACCGCGAGCAGCACACTGATGATGATCGGGATCATGGTTGAAGCCAATGCCGTCGCGCTGGCAAAGCCCAGGTGAATGATGATCAAAAACAGCGACAGCAGCATGAAAATCACAAAGGCGCTGGCCTGTTGCAGGCCCAGATTCAACACAATCACATTGGCCAGCCATCCTGCGGCACTGGTTTTAAGCAAGGCCGTGCCTATGCTGATACCGACTGCAAACAGCACCACCGTACCCCACGGAAATCCCTTTTGCGACTGCTTCCAGTCCATCACACCGACGCGGGGCAGCAGCATTAAAGCGACGGCCGCAATAGTTGTCGACGCCGTGTCAAAATTGTGCAGCACCTTTTCGGTGGCCCAAAACCCAAGCAGTGTGAGCACAATCGCCAGCAGCTTCCATTCTTTGGGCGTCATCGCGCCCATGGCGTCCACCTGCTCGCGGATGGCCGCCTTGCCGCCCGTGATTTCCTTCATTTCGGGCCGCATCATGCGGGTCATGATGAAGTAGAGCGCGATGCTCATCAACGCTGAAAAAGGCGCGCCCGCAATGAACCATTCCGCCCATGAAATAGTGGTTTGAAACTGCTTTTCAATAAAGCCGATCGCCACCATGTTTTGTGCGGCTGCGGTTTTAATGCCCACGTTCCACACACTCGCGGTTTGCGCTGCGGTGATGACCAGCAGGCCCGCAAAGCGGCTGCGCTTTTCGACCTTGAAAGCCAAAATAAAGCCCATCATGATGGGCACCAGGCAGGCCACCCGCGCCGTGGTGCTGGGCACAATAAACGACAGCAAAAAACCAACTGCCATCGCGCCTATTACGATGTGGTTAGTCTTGGCGTCTACCTTTGACAACACCTTCAGGGCAATGCGGCGGTCAAGCCCGGTCGCCGTCATGGCTGCTGCAATAAAGCAGGCCGCAGCCACAAGCGCCACCGCACTGTTTGAAAAGCCCGATAGCGCCAGTCCAAGCGCTGCGCCAGTACCCATGTCAGGCCCCAGGGGTTTGGCGGCATCTGGCGAGTAGGCAAGCAAGAACACCATCAGCGCACCTATCACCACGGCGCTGACCGCGTAGTCAAGCGCCTCTGTCATCCAGACGATGATCGCGAAGGCCAGGATGGCCAGCATGACCTGGCCAGCTCTGGGCAGGCTGGCGCTGGCGGGTAAAAGGGCAATGGCGACAAGCGCCACCGCAGCGGCGACCAAACCCAGGCGTTTGGCAAGATCCAATTTGGGCTCGGGCACCCTGGCGGGCGGCGCAGGCTCAGGCAACACTGATAAAGCGTTTGAGGAGGTCATTTTGTCGCTTTCAACAGTTAAAAGAGCCTGGGGCCCAATGATATTGGTTGTAACCTGCTATCAAATTCATACTAAAACGTCTTCAACCCTGCGCCGCAGTGACTGGGGCATGGTTGGGCCGCGTCCAAAGCGCACCACCAAATCTGGCCTGCCGCCTTTGAGCCCCAGAAAGCCCGCCAGCTTTTGCCGCTGCAGGGGTACTTCAACCGTCTGGTTCAGCATCGCGTTGCGAATGCCAAGCGCTGTGGCTTGCAGGGCAAAGCGTTCACAGCAGCGGCCAGCTTCAATCCAGTGCGTTTTGTCGTCAACATCAGACACAAACACTGCGATGCCTGCCGAGCTGCGCGCCTGTGCGGCGTACTTGTCGTTTTCGCTTTTGGCCTTGAACATGATGTCAAACATCGGGCTGCCCAGCCAGCGCGGCACAGAAGGGCTGCCTGAGGCCGCGCTGTACAAACCATCGCCCATTGCTACCGCTTGGCTACCGCTGAAGCGAATCCACTGCTTGAGTTCTTTCACAAAAGCAGCATCATTTAACTGGGCGGTGTTGCCATCAATAACCAGTTCAAGAATGCTCTCAATGTGAGGTCGTGCAGTGAACAGCAGGGCGCGAACGCCGTTGCCTGTTCCAGCAAGTTCAAGTGCCTTCAACTCAGGTGCCGATAAAGGCATGCCGTCATACAGGCCGCGCGTACATTGCCGTTGGGGTATGGCCTGGTACAAGGGCGACGCCAGCGCCTGGGTCTGCTCCAGCTTGACGGTCAGGGTGTTGCTTGCAGCATCAAACTGTGCCGGACTTTTCAGGCCATGCGCCATTGACGCCTGCGCCATATTCTCAAGTGCGCAACCCAGCGACACAAACAGGTGGTGATCGTCCGGGTCAACCACGGGTGTACGACGTGAGAGATCTGGCAGGATCGAAATCACGTTCTGCTCGATACGAAACTTCCAGCATTGGGTGTTGTGACCCGATGGTGCCAGCACGGCGCAGCGCACCAGCTCACGCTGCAAGGCCAGGTTACCGCTGAGGGGGGGTGACGCTGGACGCCATATTTTTCTGACACTTGCCTCGTAGCTGTCTGGCCCGTCCTCTGGCGCGCAGGCTTGCAAGCCCAGGGGTGCGGCAAGCAGCGCAACGCCCGATTCAATGAATCGCTTGCGTGTGATCATGGTTTGGGCTGGTCACCGGAAGGCGTGGCAAACTCGTAACGCAGCGTGGTGATCTGGCCCCGGTAATAGGGTTTTCTGCCACCTGGCAGTACCCAGGCGACTTCGCCCTCCAGCGGGACGCGCATGCCATTGCGTTCAGCGTCGTTCCAGAAGCGTCCTTCCCATGGTGCGATGGTGGTTTTGTCGCCCACCATGCGGCCACGTGCCTCGGCGCGAAAGGTATCGATCAGGCCGTCCGTACCAAAATGAAAGCGCATGCTCAGCGAGATGTCAGCATCGGTCAAAGTGGCGATGGCTGTTTCTGCGTCTACTGCTTGCCACCGTACGCCTTGCGACGGCAGCAACGCGGTCGGATACCAGACGGCTTCAGCAAAAAAGCGCATCAATTCAGCCTGTGACAGCTCGGCACTGTCGGCCACGCTGGCCACAGGTATCAAGCCAAACAGCGCTGCGTTCAGCTGGCCCGCGCCTGCAATGTAGGCATCGTGGATACGCACAGGCACGCCGGGCCACAGCATCACCCGTGCATCCCAGTCAAAGCCAGGGCGGCGGGTGATGACGCGCTGGGTTGAGGTAAACGGCTTCCAGCTGGCCCCGGTCTCGCTCATGTTGAGCGTACCTTCGTGTTGCAGGGTTACGGCTGTGATGATGGGCTGGCCGTCTTTCAATACGATTTCAAAGTAGCGCTTCACCGGAGCCGGCAGGCCGGCAAGCTCTTTGGCATTAAAAAAAGAGGGTGGCACTCTTACTTGCGCCGCGTCCAGCCTGTTCAGTAACTGGGTTGTGCCAGCATTCCAGCGTGCATTGCCGTAAAGTGCCGCCGCCATGACGGCAGCAGCCAGAGCCGTGACGCACAGCAGCAGTGCTCTTAGCGGCATGAGCCCACGCAGGCCATCGCCTGGCGTCGCGTAGTTCTGCAGGAGTGGAGCATCTTCAGCCGATTCATGGCCTGAAGTTATCCGCAGCAGGCATCAGCGGTGCTGATGTAGATCAAGCTTACAGCCGATAGCCAGTGTGAATGTGGATTGGCAGTGGAAGTTTCCCCCATCCGGCAAAGCAATGTCTAAACTATGGCCATGACTGAATTCGAGCTGAAGTTTGAAATTCTGCCTGCAAACCTCAAAAGTGTTGCAGCTGCCGTGCTGGAGGGCAAGGCCACTCGGCAGCGGCTTCAGGCCAGCTACTTTGATACCGAAGATGGGGCTTTGGCAGCGCACGGCATCGTGGTGCGCCGGCGCAAGGAGGGCAGGCGCTGGGCACAAACGGCCAAGGGGCCTACCGCTGACCTGATGGAGCGGCTGGAACACAACGCCGCTTTGCCATCCGGGCCCGCAGGCACCGTGCCTGCACTTGATTTGTCGCGCCACCGTGGTACACCTATTGGCAAGGTCATTGACCAGGCGTTGGGACTCAAGGCCAGTGACAACTATCCCGGCCTAGGCCTGCTGTATGGTACTGACGTGCAGCGGATCACGCGAATGGTTGCCTGCGGCGGCTCAGTGGTAGAAGTTGCACTGGACCAGGGCCGCGTTTTTACCGATGGCCATTCGCAATCCATTTGCGAGCTTGAATTTGAACTCAAGCAAGGCGCGCCTCATGATGTGGTGGTCCTGGCGCAGCAGTGGTGTTCAGGGCATGGGCTGTGGTTGAGCACGATTGCCAAATCCATGAAAGGCCAGCGCCTGCGCAGCGCGGCCCCTTTCGGTGATGCCACATCAGCTGTCTCACCAAAGTTTTCGCGACACGCCACCGGTCATGACTTGGTCAACGCTGTGATAGTTTCATGCCTGAGCCAGATACTGCCCAATATGAGTGAGCTGGCTGGCGGAAGCAAGCACCCTGACCACATTCACTTGTTGCGGGTTGGCATACGCAGGCTTCGCACGGCGCTGCGTGAGCTGGCCGGTTTAACGGATGCCATAGACCCAGCCTGGGAGGGCGTGCTGGTGCAGACCTTCAGGGCTTTGGGAGCCCACCGCGACCATAGCCACCTGGGACTTGTGCTGCAGCCGCAATTGCTGGCAGCGGGCGGCCCACAAATGCGCTTTGACGATGCCAACAGCAACATCCCCGATCCTGGCGAAACGGTACGTGCCCCGGATTTTCAGCTCGCATTGCTTGGCCTGGTGGGCTTTGTGCATCGCGAATTGCCCAAAACAGTTGGTAAACCTGATGCCTTGAAAAGGGAAATTTCTCTGCGCCTGGACAAGCTCCACAAACGCGCGCTGCGTGAGGGTAAAAAGTTTCTTGCACTCGATGAAGCGCGTCAGCACGGCGTGCGCAAACGCCTGAAGCGGCTGCGCTACCTGATCGAGTTTACCGCGCCACTTTTTTCCACGCGCAAGGTCAAGCACATGGCGGCCGCGCTCAGGCCCGTGCAAGATGCGCTGGGCGTGTACAACGATGAATTGATGGCTTTGCAGGCGTGGCACGCGGTGGCTACGGATGACACCAATGCCTGGTTTGGTATCGGCTGGTTTACCGCGCGCAGGCAGCCCAATGCCAGGCGCTGCCTGAGAGAGATCAAAGTCCTTGCAGACATCAAACCATTTTGGCGTGGGTGAATGCCGCTGGGTTGCGCAGAAGTAAAAATTTGTTTGCTATAAAATCAATAGCTGCCTGATGCCGTTTTTATTGGGCTCAAGTCGAGAAAGGCTCTAAATTTAACCAAATTGGCATGCCAGGCAGCTGCCCACAGCCGCCGTGGCAGCTGTAGCCGGCAGGCTACCGGGCCAAAGGCGCTGAAACCCGATCGTTGCACACCGGAAACCACCCGGCATGGCAAAGGTTTGAGTGAAAAACGCAAGACCACCACGGGGCGGTGCAAAGCCATTGAATGAAAAGCGGCGGCATCGCGAGTTAAAGATCAAAAACAGGTAGCACGGCCTTCCTATTGACCCGGCACGAGTTATCAATGAACCCGTTCGGGCTGAGCTTGTCGAAGCCTTTCGACAAGCTCAAGGCGAACGGAGTTTAGATTCCGTAATAACTCGTGCCGGATCAATAACTCAAGGTATTGACCGGTGGTCGGCATAGGCTGACGGGTGCTGTTCCCATATCAAAATCTTTTTGGCTGCGCAGCAACTGGAAGTCGAGTTCTGCAACGTTGACATGCTTTACCGTGTGCCCCGCGCCTTGAGCGCCCACGCTTTAGCTGGATGCAAGTGCCTGGCACAAATGGGGCTCGCGCGCGTCGGGGTGACCTTGAATGCTCAGGATTCGTCTGGACATCAGTTACTTGCGTGGTATTGTCTGAGCCGCAGCGCTTGACACCAGCCCAACACGATCATTGACCTGCGGGTAGTGGTAAATCGTTTCATTCAAGTAGCGCGATACCTCGGTAATATCGGCATCGTTCCAGGTCAGGCCCGCATTGCCCTGCCAGCGGCGAACCTGAAATTTAAGGCTGTCCCAGTCAAATGCCTGTCTGTCATTGCGCCAGTGTATTTGTGTGGTGTGGCAGGTGACGCAGTGGGTGCCGTACAGCAGCTTGCCGCGCGTTTCGCTAGTTGGAGCTTGCGCGGCGGCCAATGTGCTGAGGCCTGCCAGCGTTACCCACACTATCCATTTTGTAATTAAGTTCATGGTTGGTGACTCCATTGTTGATCCGGCACGAGTTATTACGGAATCTAAACTCCGTTCGCCTTGAGCTTGTCGAAAGGCTTCGACAAGCTCAGCCCGAACGGGTTTATTGATAACTCGTGCCGGGTCATTAGTGCTTCAAAATGAAGGAAACGGTCTTTTTCATGATCCTGTTTGCGGTTGGCTTTGTCTGTACGTCAACGCGCCTATTTCATGCAGGTGAAGGCGTAGTTTCATCATGGCTACGAACGCTGCGCGTTGCGGTGTTGGGTGTGTCTGAAGCAATCCGCCCGTCAACCAGCTCAATAATGCGGTCACAGCGTTTGGCCAGGCGCGGGTCGTGGGTGACGATCAGAAATGTAGTGCCACGGGTTTGACTGACTTCTTGCATCAAGTCAAAAATCGTGTCGGCTGATTGGGTGTCCAGGTTGCCGGTTGGCTCATCAGCCAGAACGAGGGCGGGCTGCATCACCAGTGCCCGGGCGATCGCCACACGCTGCTGCTGACCGCCTGACAAATCGTTGGCCAGGTGATGGCCCCACGGTTTGAGGCCCACCTTCTCGATCAGCTCTTCAGCGCGGATACGCATCGCGG
This sequence comes from Polaromonas sp., assembly GCA_031412235.1. GTDB lineage: Bacteria > Pseudomonadota > Gammaproteobacteria > Burkholderiales > Burkholderiaceae_C > Polaromonas. The sequence goes on along the minus strand of JANOCP010000180.1, from coordinate 8,472 downwards.
CGTCCGGTCTGCCGCGCGAGGCCAGCAGCGGAAGCATGACGTTTTCAACTGCAGTAAAAGCTGGTAGCAGGTTGTGAAACTGAAACACAAAACCAACCGCGTCGCCGCGCAGTCGGGTCAGGGCTTTGTCGGGGAGGTTTTCAGCCTCTTGACCAGTTAAGAATAGTTTTCCAGCGGATGGCTTGTCGAGCAGGCCAATGATGTTGAGCAGTGTGCTTTTGCCTGAACCTGAGGGACCAATCAAGGCGGCGAATTCACTTCTTGCCAAGCTTAAGTCAATGCCATGGAGTACCTCAGTTTCATGCGCAGTACCCGTACCGTAAGACTTGCGAACCCCTTCCAGCCGCAAGGTCGGCTCATCGCTCGGTTTGACTGGCACATCAGCCACGGATGGCCACCGCGGGGTCAAGCCTTGCCGCGCGCTGCGCCGGGAACAACGCTGACAGTGTGCCGACCAGCGTGGCACCGGTTGCCACTGCAAGGTACAGGCTGGGGCCTGCTTCCAGTAGAAAAAACGGTACGCCTTCATCGTTGACTGCAAAGCCGCGCCACGCGATCAAAAAAAGCCAACCCATGAGCGAGCCAAACAGCGAGCCTAACAAACCCAATATCGCGCCTTGCAATAAAAACACGCCAAGTATCTGGCCACGCGTGGTGCCCGTAGCCCGCAAAATACCAATCTCTTTTGACTTTTGCACCACCGACACCACCAGCACGCTGGCAATACCCAATGCAGCTGTCAAGCCAACAAACAAACGAATCACAAAGAACGACATGGTCTGACCGGACAGCGCCTTAAAGAACTCGGCATTGGTTTCGATCCAGCTCTCCACCTTGATGCCCGGTTGCGCTTGGATTTGCTGCGCCAGCACTTCTGCATCAAACGGAGCGGCCACTTTGAGTTGCAGGCTGGTCACACTGCCTGGCAGGCTCAAGAGGCTTTGCGCTGTGCGCAGCGCCACATACACGCTGCCGGTGTTTTGTCCCTGGTTGCCAAAGTCAAAAATTCCCGATACGAACAGCACGGTGGACACGCCCGAGGCTGCCTGTAGCGTCAGCTTGTCGCCCGTTGATACGCCCAAGTCCGTGGCCAGTTTGCTCCCGATAACGATATCCGTGCTGCCCAGGTTGGCTTGGCCCGAAATGATCTTTTCCTTCAAGGCAATCAGCCGCAGGTAGCTTTCGGGTTCTATGCCGCGCATGGCCACGCCGGTATTGGCATCACCACGCAAGATAAAGGCTGCGCCATCCACAACAGGCGCGACTACCAAAACCCCAGGGATGGCCAGCGTCACATCACGCACTTTTTGCCACTGGTCAATGGAGCGGGGACGCTGCGCTCTGGGTTGGACCAGCGTGGCAAATTCTGTGCCCTCGCCGCGTCTTAATTCGCGGGGTGCTTCGTCGGGCGGTGAAATGACAATTTGCGCCTGGTAGTCCAGCAGCGTCTTGAAAATGCTGCCTTGCAAGCCTGTCAGCAATGCCGACATGAACACGATCACCGACACCCCCAGCGCGACTCCTGAAATAATGAAAAGGGTTTGCAGCAAGCCTTCGCGCAAAAAGCGCGTGGCCAGCACCCACTCGAACGGGAGCAACGAGTTCATGGCGAAAGCTTCATGGTTCCATGGGGCGTTTGCCAGCTGCGCGTTGGGTGGTTGGCGGGGGCACAGCTTGTACCTGCGTGCGAACGCGTTGACCTGCCTTGACGCCAAGTTTTGACTTGGGGATAACGCCTTCGCCGCTTGCGATGCCTTGCAGCACTTCAACCCGCGTATCACCCAGCAGGCCGAGCGTGACAAACTGTTTGACGGCGTGTTTGTCCCGCACCACCAGCACCCAGGGCTTGTCGCTTGCCGCGTCTTCCAGGGTGCTGGTGGCTATCACCACCGTGGCTGTGCGGCGCGCCGTTTCAATATCCACCGACACCGTCATGTCCTGGCGCAAGTAGGCCGGCGGGTTGACGATCTTGAGTTTGACCTCCACCGAGCCGCGTGCAGCGTCCACGCCGGGGTTGATATACGCCACCACTGCGTCAAAGCGCTGGCTGGCAAAGGCATCGGCAGATGCATAGGCTTTTTGCCCAAGCGCAATTTTTGACAGGTTCTTTTCATCTATCTGAATCAAAATCTGCGCTTGCCCGCTAGCTGCCAGCACCATCAATGCCTTGCCTGGCTGCACGATGTCGCCCACCTCTACGCTGCGTGAAATCAGTACGCCACTGCTGGGGGCGTAGACAAGGCCTTGGTCCAGCTTGGCCCGCGCCAGCTGTTGCCCTGCTTGCGCCTGACGCAGCGCAGCTTCAGCCAGCAAGCGGTCGCTGCCATCAGCAGTGTTGGTTCTAACTTGCGCCTGGCTGCTGGCGACCTGGCTAGCCGCTATATCGACTGCGCGCTGGGCATCGTCTGCCGCAGCCTGGCTGACGAAGCCTTGTGCCACCAGCTCACGGTTGCGAGTTAGCGTTTTGCGTGCTTGACGCAGGGTGGCCTCAGCCTGCGCCAGCGATTGCACGGCCTGCGGCTGACTAAGCTCGCTTAACTGACGCAATTTGGCCTGCGCCTGAAGCACCACGCCACTTGCTTGCGCCAGGCTGGCGCGGCTGTCGCTGTTGTCCAGCTCAATCAGCAACTGCCCAGCAACAACTGCCTGGCCTTCGACAACGGCAACCCGCAGAACCCGGCCTGAGCCCTGCAAGGCCACAGTGACACGCTGGGGCGAGATGACCCGGCCGCTGGCCACCACGCTTTGTACCAGCTCACTGCTGGTGGCCGGGTAAACGTTAGTGGGTGTGCCCAGCAGCAGGTTGCGTAGCAGGTAGAGCGCTACGGCCAGGGCCAATGGCACTGCAACACCGATTTTTAACCACAGCCCGCGTTTCTTTTGTTTTTCATAGGGGGCATCTTGCTGGGTAGATGGTGGATTTTTTGTGGTTATTGTGGTTGTCGCTTTTGCAGGCGGTAACGGTGTTTGATTAAGCCCAACGTTTTCATTTGAAATGGCAGCTGTATCTGTAGACGAGTTTGCAGTTTGGGGGGTGTTCATAAGGTGCAAAGCAGTCTCTGTGTTGCCTGCAGTATGAGCTGCTAAATCGCAAGTCAGCGGCGGTTCAAGCTTTTAGCCTACCCAAGTACGGCCCGATGCGCCGTACCAAGGTGCGGCGTAAAAACACAATGGGGACTGGTGGCTTTTGTATGCCACCGCGCGACAAACTAGCGTTACTTTTTTTCACTGCGTATTACTAACACCGGACAAGTTGACAGCCGAATAATCTGCTCAGCCCCACTGCCCATCAGCAGCCGTCCTATCCCTTTCCTGCCGTGTGTGCCCACCACGATCAGACTGGCATTCCATTCTGTAGCCTTTCCGGCTACGGTTTCAGCCAGGTGGGCTCCGAGTCGGTCAACCAGTACCGTGTCTGCCTTTACGCCAGCAGATTGGACAATGGCTAACGCGTCAGCAAGTATTTTTTCGCCCGCCTCCCGCATGGCGCTGATCACCGAGTAGGACTGTCCGGCATAGGGATCCAAACCTGTGAAGTAAGCCATTTCATCGACCACATGCAGCAGCCTGAGGACAGACCTGCCACCAGAATAGCTGGCCATTTCAAGCGCCGCTGTTATGGCTTTGTTTGAAGTTGCGCTGCCGTCTACTGCTACCAAGATTCGTCCGTACATGCTTTCAGCTCCTGATGAAAAAAATTAATACTTTGCTGGGTCGGCTCGAATTACTTCACCAGCGGTGTGGGGGTTTCACTTTCGGCCGATACACGCTGAGCCACACTGCCCATAAACATTCGGCTTAGCAGGCCGTATCCATGCGCGCCCATCACAATCATTTGTACGCGCTCACGTTTGCTGAAATCAATGATTTGACGGGCTGCGGTGCCAACTACCCATCCACAGCGGTATTTAACGACGTGTTTGTCCAGAAACTTCTTGATCGGTTTGAGGATGGCAGCGGCCTGCTTGGCTTGGTAGGCGGTGACTTCAGCGGAGCCCAGTTTGCGTTCTATCTGAGCGGATATGGCGTGTTGTACGTGTACGACCACCAGCTCATCGCCTTTGCCGAGCAGGTTTTTATTGCGCACTAAAAAAGTAAGTGCCTTTTTGGTAAAAGCACTGCCATCTGCGGCGAAAAAGACTTTCATGGCGCTGCAGCTTTTTTGTCGATGGTTTAATTACGTCACCAGCAGTACGGGTATGTCGCAATCCGACACCACGCGCTGGGCAATGCTGCCAATCAGCGCGCGCCCAATCAAACCATGACCGCGTGTACCCATCACGATCAGATGAGATTTTTCCTTGGTAGCAGCTTTAAGAATTTCTTCGACAGGATGACCCACAACTGACGCGCAGCGGTAGTTCAGTGCATGCTTGTCTAGAAACTTTCTGATGGGGCTAAGCACCTTCTCGCCTTCCTCGCGGTGGTAAGCGGCAACTTCTGTTGACCCGATCATGGTTCTGACTCGGCTGGGTACCTGTATCTGGACGTTGAGTACGAACAACTCGTCCTGGCTGTTCACCAGACTGTCGTGATTGACCAGAAAAGCCAACGCCTTTTTGGTGTACTTGCTGCCATCAGCTGCTAATAGAACTTTCATTTTTGTCCTTTGGGTTGTCGGTACCGATAGTTGGCGTAGCCAGGCCAGCAACACAAGTTTGTGCTGTTGGCGTGCAACGGGTATTGATATTGATCAATTGATTGCAAAAAAAGTCATGATGCGAGTTGCTCAAGCGCAGTGACAGCGTCTTGAAATCGGCCTGATCGTTTTAAATTGTTCGGGCGGTTGTCTCTGGCGGTCTTGCTACCCAAAGAGTTTTAAAAAAAAGAGCAAAACGCTTTCTGCTTTCTTCCAAGAACAAAATTGATGATGCGGTAAGTGCCACGAGGCCTTTCTCTGCCCGTCATTCTTGGTGAAACCCAAAGGCGGCATCAACCAGCATCACCGCGGGAACGAAAGCAGCATCTTTAATATTTCCAACCAACGCCGACAAATCCGTCGCAGCCGCCAAAACAAGAATCAAAACGCTTTTGAACCGCGCCGAAAATACACTTGACGCACGGCGCGTTGGAGCCGCAGGCAATTGCTTCGGCCCAAACTGGAGCGACCGTTGCAGCGCATCTTCAGTGGTTATGCCAGCTACTGGCTGAACGATCAAATGGGTAACCATATTGCTTGCGCTCAACGTGTGCGCCATCCCTGAAATTGCATGATCAATCTGCCTGATCTGGCCTTTCTTGTGTTCTGGCGTGGCGTACAGGAATGATGGCGAAGGTGTTGGTAGAAGGCGTTGCTCGGGGATGGTCATTTCACCAATAAAACGGGAATGGTGCTATGCGCCACCACCTTTTGTGCAACGCTGCCCATGACAGCACTGCTCAGGAAATCCCGACCATGGGTCCCCATCACGATGAGATGGACATGCTCCTCTTTTGCAGTGCTGACGATCTTGGAGGCAGCTGACCCCATGAGGCTGATGCAGCGGTACTTCAGACCATTTTTTTCAAGAAACGTTTTAATGGGTGCGAATACTTTGTTGGCTTCAATTTCGTAAAGCTCCATCGTCTTTTCAACGCTCAAAACCACACCTAAAACAGCCGGCAGAAGAGGTTGAACGTTAACGACCAGCAGCTCACTTTGCGCGCTTTCCAGGCGTTTATTTTCAATGATGAATTTCAACGCTTTTTGGGTGTATTGGCTGCCATCGGCGGCTAGGAGGAGTCTCATGGTTTGTCCTTGGGTTAAATCTGTTGCGATAACGGGAAGAGATTCAGGCAACGCCGAATTCCAGCACTACCCGCGCAGCCACTTCACCGCGCTCAAGTCTGTCAAGCACCTGGTTGATGGCGGACAAGGGTTGCAATTCAATATCAGCCTTCACCTTGCCTTCAGCTGCAAAAGCCAGTGCTTCGGCCATGTCTTGCCGTGTACCTACCAGCGAGCCGCGAACGGTGATGCAGTTCAGCACCACATCAAACAGGGGAAACGGAAACTCCCCAGGCGGCAAGCCTGTCAAAACGCAAGTGCCGCGCTTGCGGGTCATGGCTACGCCTTGCTTGAAGGCCGCCAGCGATGGCGCAGTGATCAGCACGCCATGCGCGCCGCCATCGGTTACTTTCTTGACCAGCTCAACCGCATTGGGTAATTTGGCGTTGACGATGGCATCCGCGCCCATCGACTGGGCGTGCGTCAGTTTGTTGTCGTCAATGTCTACTGCGCAGACATGCAAACCCATGGCCCTGGCGTATTGAATGGCCAGGTGGCCTAGTCCGCCTGCGCCAGAAACAACGACCCAATCCCCTGGTTTGGTCGCAGCTTCCTTGATGCCTTTGTAGGTGGTGACCCCGGCGCAAATAATTGGCGCGGCATTGACTGCCGATAAGCCCTTGGGAATACGCGCTACGTAGTTCGGGTCGGCCAGGATGTAGTCGGCAAACCCGCCGTTGACGGTGTAGCCGCCGAACTGCGCGCTGCCGCAAACCGTTTCCCATGCCGACAGGCAATACTCGCAATGGCCGCAGAACACTGAGAGGCAGCCGATGACGTGGTCGCCGGGCTGAACGTACGTGACTTGCTCCCCTACCGCCTCGACGACGCCGGCTGGTTCATGGCCGAGCACGGCCGGCGCCGGGTATGGGTAGAGACCATCGACGAAGTGAAGATCACTGTGGCAGACGCCAACTGCGGCCGTCCGAACGAGCACCTCGCGGGGTCCCGGCGCGTCGATCTGGATCTCCTCGATGTAGAGCGGCTGCTGCGGGCCGCGGAAGATAGCCGCCTTCATGGAGTGCTCCCTCGCTAACGCACGTTACGTGGGTTGTAATCTACGTGGCGCTGAGCTCACGGTAAAGCGTGATCCTCACGTGTGTCCCACGGGCGCCGCAAGTGAGCGAACCCGACCATACAGCTCCTGCGCCTCGTCGGGTATTGCTTGCGCGTGGTGGCGAAGATCGCGCTTGACTCCGGATGCATCGAGCGGCCGTTCGACGAATCGCGCCAGGGACTCCACCGCCAGTTCGGGTGTCTCACAGAGCGACGTGAACTCGACGCATGTCGCATCAAGGCGATAGTCACCGATGATCTCGAGAAGACGACCGCACTCTTCGCGCCATGTGTGCATGGCGGCTCCTGCCGCCTCGTCGCCCGCAAGGCCGTAGTAGCGGAGCGTCGATGCGACGACCTCGGCCGGGTTCCGGAGGCAAACGACGATGCGCGGTCGGCTCGGGAGGAGCGGCATCCATGCCTCGAGCGTGAACGAAAAGCGCGGATCCTTCCAGCCCGGCGTGGCGGCCGCCGCGATCTCAGCCATCGGCTCCAGGTAGGCCTCCGCTGCGGCGAGGATCTCCTGGCGCGTCGCGGACGCAAACCACTGCCCCAGTCCAGCGGCGTTGAGAACAGCGTCGTTCGCGACGACGACCTGCCGCTCCTCGAAGTATCCCTCGGCGTTCGACTCATCCGCCTCGATGAGGTCGTGTCCCATCGAAATGCCAGCGCCGTGCAGCACGCCAGCGACTGCGCTTGTTCCGGATCGGCCGCATCCAGTGACGATAATCATGAGGTTAGGCTCGCAATGCGAATCTCAGCGGCTCAGTAGCGATTGTGGCGGACGTACTCGTCCCAGGGCTTGCGGGCGGACTCGGCGGTTCCCTTGGGCGGGCGTGAGCGATATCCGAAGCCGACGACGATCGAGACGCGCATCCCTTCGGGTAGCCCCAGCGCATCGCGGGCGCAGTCGACGTGATGCATGGTGAGTGGACACGAGCCAATCTCGTCGGCCCAGGCGGCGACCATCATATTTTGGGCAGCCCGACCGGCATCGAATTCGCTCCGCGGCGCGTCACCCGGAACCGCGACAGCAATGAGCAACGGCGCGGTTGGCGCCCATCCGGCAAAGTCGCCACATTTGGCCACCTCCGCCTTCACGTGAGGATCATCGATCGCGATGAACGTGCAAGGCTGCGTGTTCTTGGAACTCCCGGCCATGCGCCCGGCCTGGAGGATGCGCCGCAGCGAGTCCTCCGGTACAGCGACCTCGGTGAAGGAGCGCGTATCCCGCTTCGTGACGATGGCCTTGTACGCGTCCATGCTGCCTCCTCGAACCGTGGCTGCGACCGTGCCAGTATCGGGGCGGCATCACGTAGCCGCCACCCCCGCGCTGGATCGCAACGACCGCGTGGGCGATCATGCCGCCATGAAACGCTGGGGATTTACCTTTCCGTTCGATGGCCTGCCGCTCCACGCACACAAGGACGCACTTCAGGAGGCCGAGAGGCTTGGCTATACCGACGCGTGGTCGTTTGAGGTGGACGGTATCGACTGCTTCACGCCGCTCGCGCTGGCGGCCGCGTGGACGGAGAAGCTGCGCCTCGGCACGGCGATCGCCAATGTATACACACGCGCACCGCTCGCCCTCGCAATCTCAGCAATGGGCATCGCCGAGGCGGCGCCGGGCCGATTTGCGCTTGGCATTG
>JANOCP010000179.1:0-4257 GCA_031412235.1 Polaromonas sp. | reverse complement strand
TGCATGAAGGCGGTGACCGCCTGTTTGTACCCGCTGCCAGCTTTACCACCGGCGACGTCAATGCGCATGAAATCGCCACCACGCCTGACGGCCTGCCGCTGTTTGTCAACACCGCCTTCAGCTGCATTGCCACCGTCAAGCCCGGTTACAGCTTTGCACCCACCTGGCAGCCACCCTTTATCAGCAAGCTGACGGCTGACGACCGCTGCCACCTCAATGGCATGGCGCTGGTAGACGGCGTACCCACCTGGGCCACCGCCTGCGGCACGCTTGACGCCCCCACCGGCTGGCGTGACCAGCGCACCGGCGGCGGCGTGGTGTTGCACATACCGTCAAACAGCATCGCCGCCCGCGGCTTGTCGATGCCGCATTCGCCGCGCTGGCACAACGGCAAGCTGTGGCTGCTTAACTCTGGCGCGGGCGAGCTGGGTTATATCGAAGATGACAGTTTTAAACCGCTGTGCTTTTTGCCGGGTTTTGCGCGTGGCCTGGCCTTTGTGGGCAACACCGCCATCGTCGGGCTGTCAAAGCTGCGCTCACCGCAGTTCACCGGCTTGCCGCTAGAGCAACGCCTGCATGACCTGGGCCTGCCCGGCGGCTGCTGCGGCCTGCGGGTGATTGACCTCGCCACCGGCGCCATTTTGCACAGCCTTGACTTGCCCGAACCCATAGACGAGCTGTTTGACGTAGTAGCCTTGCCCGGCGTAAACCAGCCACGCGCGCTAGGCCTGCAAAGTGAAGACATCCACTGCCTGGTCAAGCTGCCGGGCCAGCCGAATCTGGTGACGGTGCGGCCCAAAGCGCCCAGCGGCAACCCACACCAGGCCGAAGCACCGGCGCTGTTTGGCCTGCCAGAACCCGCCACCGCTGCTGACGTGGCCCGGCTGGAGCAACTGCAGCGCCAAGCGCTACATCAAACACCCCATCAACCGCCACACCAGCCATCAAGTCAACAAGCGCAGCAAGCCGCCGCCTTGCGCTACCAGCAGGTGTATCAGCTCACACCGCAAACCCTAGCCCCCTACGCGAGCCTGACGTTTCCATCACTCGCCCCCGGCAGCGACCGGCTGGCAGCCATCACGGGCGAGCTGCTGGCGGTGTCCGCCATGGCTGATGGCACCATGGTGGGCCTGGCCATTGCCGAGCGCACGCCCAACGGGCAAGCCAACCTGATCTCACTGCTGGTCGAGCCCGCCTTTCGCCGCCGGGGTATTGCCCTGCGTCTGATGGTGTATTTGCAGCGCTTTTTAGCCGAGCAAGGCGTGCAGGCCGTGCGCGTCAACTACTTTGCCAGCCCGTCAACGGCAAGCAGCTTTGAGCCCCTGCTGGCCAAACTCGGCTGGCCCGCAGCGCAAACCGACTTTGTGCTACTCCAAAGCCATGCCGACAAACTGGCCACCACCGGCTGGGCCACCCGCTACGCGCTCAAACCCGCCTACAGCCTGTTCCCGTGGATAGAAGCCACCCACAACGACCTGGCCGCTGCCCACGCCATGGGCGCGCCCGCCGTGCTGCTGCCGCCCCGCGACCCTCAAGGCATGGAGCCCTCGATCAGCTTGGGCTTGCGCCACAACGGCGCACTTGTCGGCTGGTTGATAGCGCACCGGGTGGCTGTTGATACCGTTCGCTATTCAAGCCTGTTTGTAGCCCCAGCCCACCGCCTGCGCGGCCAGGGCCTGGCCTTGCTGGCTGAAGGTTTTAACCGCCAGCACAGCGCCGGTATACCCCACGCCAAGGCCGCCATAGCCGCCAACAATGCTGAGTTTTTGCGTGTGTTCAGGCGGCATCTGCACAGCTACCTGACGGCGGTAGGGCAGGCGCGCAGTGCTGCTTCGCCTGCGCTGTCGGCGCCCGCCTCCGCAACTGCATAAGCTGGTGATTCTCCTGCCGGCTTAGACCACGGCTCTTAAGGCAAATAGCCTGCCAGACCGCTAAAAATATGCACAGGCTGTCATCCCGGATCGAGTCCGGGGATGACATGTGCGGACGCTAAACGAACAGTATTGGATCAGGTCCGCAATGACAGCTTGGCCGTATGAGGCATGCAGAAAATCTAATCACATCGGACCTGTGCCCAATGAGTACGGGCATGAATAGCTATTCAGTTGATAGCAAAAATGAAGGTCTACGGTACAAGGAGGCCATCGGGCTTGTGCGCTTGGTGAATATTCACGTAAAACACTGCATGCGACCAAAATAGTAGTCATTTATGGCCTGTGCCCAATGAATACGGCTATCAGAAGCTATAAAAACCATAGCGCATGCAACGTTTGCAGAGCATGCACCTCCTGCATTACGGCCTTACGTCTGAAACATTTATTGACATTCAAACCCCCGTAAAGCAAACTTTACATGTTGCTTTTGTGGACCAGTCAAGCCCGTCGGTTGCCGGCAGTCTCATGTCTTTCAGACTCAATTCGCTTTCAAACCCAGCGCCAACAGGCGCTAACCTGGCAGACAGACCCGATGACACCAAGTCTTGAGCAAACTTGCTCATGTGTAAGTGCTGAAGCAATTGAAAACACTGCCGGCCCGGCCACTCGCCGCACCCCTGTCCCTGCTTGTTTCAGCACTGACCTGGACACCAGTTTCAGCGGCCACACCGCGCGGTTTGCCAGCGCCGGCTCAGGCCCACGCTAACCCCTCTTACTCAATTCATTCAAAAAGATAACCACCATGGCAGACACCACCCGCCCCCACGGCACGCTGACCAACATCGCTTTTTCAGCGCCCGTCATCAACGCCTACGGCTTGACCAATGTGGGCACTTACGCCGGCCCCGCCTTGGCAGACATTAACGGCGACGGCTTGCTCGATGCCTTCATTGGCGGCTATGACGGTAATCTGAGGGTGTACATCAACACGGGCAGCGCCACCGCCCCGCTGTTTGCTGCGCCCGTCACCAACCCCTATGGCCTGACCAATGTAGGCCTTATAGCCCGCCCCGCCTTTGCAGACATTAACGGCGACGGCAAGCTCGATGCCATCGTTGGCTACTTTGACGGCGACACCCGGGTGTACCTGAACACCGGTAGCGTCACCGCCCCGGTATTTGCCGCGCACGTCACCAACCCCTATGGCTTGACCAATGTGGGCAGATATGCCAACCCTACCCTGGCAGACCTCGACGGCGATGGCCTTCTTGATGCCTTTATTGGTGGCCTGGACGGCAATACCCGGGTGTACCTGAACACCGGCAGCGCTACCGCCCCGCTGTTTGCCGCGCCCGTTATCAACGCTTATGGCTTGACTGATGTGGGATCTGTAGCCCGCCCCACTTTTGCAGACATTAACGGCGACGGCTTGCTCGATGCCATCGTTGGTGGCTGGGACGCCAGCACGCGGGTGTACCTCAACACCGGTAGTGCCACTGCCCCGCTTTTTGCCGCACCCCTCACCAACCCCTATGGCCTAACTATTGTGGGCGGTGCGGCCAGCCCCGGCGTTGTGGACATCAATGGCGACGGCTTTCTCGATGCTCTTATTGGCGGTATTAACGGCGATACACGGGTGTACCTGAACACGGGCGGCTTCGTTGCCCCGGTCACTTCCAACACAGCCGATGGCAGCTATGGCGTGGGCAGCGTGATTGCCCTGAGCGTGGCGTTTAATGAAGCGGTCATCGTCAACACCACTAGCGGCAGCCCAACGCTGCAGCTTGAAACCGGTGCGGTTGACCGTTTCGCTACCTACGCCTCAGGCTCTGGCACCAGCAGCTTGACGTTTAGCTACACCGTGCAGGCGGGCGATACGTCGGCTGATCTGGACATTTTGAGTTCTGGTGCGCTGGCTTTGGGCGGCAGCACCATTCAAGATGCTGCGGGCAACAACGCCATTTTGACTTTGGCCGCGCCGGGCGCTGCCGGTTCGCTGGCGGCAGCCCAGGCGCTGGTGATTGAGACCATAGCCCCCACCGCCACGCTCACCGCAGGCACCTTTGCAAACACCGCATCAGCCAGCGTGCAAAGCACTGAGGCAGGCACCGCTTACCTGGTCAAGAGCACCGTGGTGGTATCCAACATCGCCAGCATCACGGGCGCTGCAGGTGCGCAGTGGAACTCTGTTGCAGTAACAGCCAACACCGCCACCCCACTTACCGCCACGGGTCTGGTGGATGGAACCTATAAGCTGTATACCGCTGATGCCGCAGGCAACTTGTCGGCTGCATCAACGGCCTCGGTCACGCTGGACAGCACTGCGCCGCGCGGCACGCAGGCCGGCACACCGGGTTTTGCCGCAGCCGTCACCAACGCCTAC
>JANOCP010000178.1:0-10354 GCA_031412235.1 Polaromonas sp. | reverse complement strand
CAACATCTTCACTCGCGCCCGCGCTCGTCAAGCTCATGCGGCCACACCAGTGGCTTAAAAACGCCTTTGTCTTCGCCGGCCTGGTGTTCAGCCAGTCGTGGCGCGACGGGCCGGTGACGCAGGGCGTGCTGCTTGCCTTTGCCGCGTTTTGCTGCTTGTCGAGCATGGTCTACATCATCAATGACTGGCATGACCGTGCCAGTGATGCGCTGCACCCCGTCAAACGCAACAGGCCCCTGGCCAGCGGAGCGGTGTCTGCGCCTGCGGCGCTGGTGCTAGCGGCGATTTTGCTGGCTGCGGGTGTGGCTTTTGCGTGGGGTAATCGCGTTTTGCTGGTGTTGCTGGGCATGTATGTGGTGCTGAACCTCGCGTATTCATGGCGGCTCAAGCAGGTGCCTGTGGTTGACGTGTCGATTATTGCGTCGGGCTTCATGCTCAGGCTGCTGGCTGGTACGGTTGCAGTGGGTATTCCGCCGTCGCGCTGGCTACTGTTGACCGGCATGTTCATGGCGCTGTTTTTGGGGTTTTCAAAGCGCAAGGCGGAAAGCTTTCATGACGGGGCCAGCCAGCGCGCTGTCATGGCGCATTACCCGACGGCCCTGCTCGACACCTTTATGGCGGTGACCATGACCGCCACCCTGACCACCTACAGCCTGTTTGCGACCAGCCCCGAGGCACAGTTGCAGCATGGTGAACGCCTGCTGTATACGGTACCGGTCGTGATTTTCGGAATGCTTCGCTATACCTGGCAAGTGCATCAGGGCCGGGGTGAAGACGTCGCGCGAGATTTGCTGCGAGACCCGTGGATTCTGGCCGCCGGTGTGTGCTGGCTGGCCATCTTTTTAAGCCGCTGGCTGTGACGCCAGAGGCCGCACCGCCTGCCTCACGCCGCTGGCCTGTCAAGCAGCTGCTGCTGGTTCTGGGGGTCGTTGCCACCGTCTATGCCGCCGTGTTGCTGGTTTGGGGTGACGCCTCAAAAACATCGCTCTCGCTGCTCTGGTCATGGACTGGCCTGCAAGCCGCCGCACTGTGTCTGCTCAACTACCTTCTGCGGGGTATGCGCTGGCGCTTGTGGATGGCCCACTTTGGCAGGCGATTTGGCTGGCTTGAAGGTTTGCGCCTGTATCTTGCCGGTTATGCGTTTACGCCCACGCCGGGCAATATTGGTGAAGCGCTGCGTGGCCTGATGCTGGCGCGCCAGCCGCTGGGTACTGCGCAAAGTCTGGCTATTTTTGGTGCCGAGCGGCTGGCTGATCTGCTGTGTTTGCTGTTGCTGTGCCTGCCCGCTGTGTGGTGGGCGCTGATGCATGCGTCTCTGGGCCTGTCGCTTGACTTCACATATATGCTTTTTGCCGCGCTTGTATTGGTGGCCACGCTCGTTTTGGGGCTGCTTTTCAGGCATCGTGCGCGTCTTTTTTCACGCTTTGCGTGGTTGCACGAGGCGTGGAATTGCCTGGCAATCCGCCCATGGTCATGGTTTGCCCTGACACTTGCAGCGTGGCTTGCGCAGGGTGTTGCGGTGTGGCTGATTTGCTGCGAGCTTGAAGTGCACCTGCAAGTGCTGACGGCTGTGGGTTTTTACGCCGTTGCCATGGTAGCGGGCGCGTTGTCTGCCCTGCCGGCAGGTCTTGGAGGTATGGAGGCGGTGCTGACTGGCTTGCTGGTAGCGCAATCGGCAACGACTGCCGAAGCCCTGACCATCACCGTGTTTACGCGCCTGTTAACGCTATGGCTGGCCGTTGCCATTGGGCTTGCGGCCTTGCTTTATAGTGCCGCCATTCGCAAAGACATCAGATTTTCATGACCCTGTCCAATACCCTAGCCCACCACAACGCCGACACCACGGGGGTCACCCGCTGGCTGCTGGCAGCCGGACTGGCCTCGCTGCTGTTGCGGCTGTGGATAGCGGGCACCTTCCCCATCAGCGGTGACGAGGCCTTTTTTTACTGGTGGGGCGTTTACCCTGACTGGGGCTACTCAGACCATCCGCCCATGGTCGGCTGGCTGATTGCGCTGGTACGGGCTACGCTGGGCGACAGCATTATGGCGATTCGCCTGCCCATCGTGCTGCTGCCACTGGGCCTGGGCGCTGCGCTGTGGTGGGCGCTAAAGGATGTGAGCCGCGAGCGGGCTGCCTGGGGCGTGCTGTTTTTCTGGCTGGCACCGCTGAACTGGCTGAACACGCTGATCACGACAGATACGCCGCTGATTTTCTGGTCGGTGCTTTCTGTGGCTGCATTGATTCGTGCCGAGCGCCGTGAGCAACTGGACCGGGCCGCTTGCGGGCTGTATGCGCTGTCGGGCGTATTTTTGGGCTGTGCTTTTTTGTCCAAGTATTTCTCTGTGGTGCTGGGCCTGGCGTATCTGGTGTACTTTGCGGTTTATAGCCGCAAGCGCCTGGCGGGTTTCGCCTTGCTGGTCCTGTGCGCGCTGCCCGGCCCGGCCATCAATATTGCGTACAACATGTCGCACGGCTGGTCGAACATCATGTTCAACGTCTACAACCGCAATGCGGCAGAAGTGTTTGAGCTGCGCAAGCCGCTGCTTTATATCGGCATGATGGCCTATCTCATCACGCCTGTGGCGGTGTGGCTGGCCATCAAACATCGTAAAGCCATGCTGGCTACCGCCGCTTCAACCACGCACACGCAGCGCTTGCTGGCCTGCATGGTGGTGGTGCCGCTGGTGTTTTTTGCACTGCTGTCGTTTAAAAAGGTCATTGGCCTGCATTGGGTGCTGTCGTTTTACCCCTTCGGCTTTGCTTTTCTGGCCTTTGCCCTGCCGCTTGAAAAGCTCAAGACTGCTGCAGTCGGTATGGCCGTGTTTGCTGGCTTGCATGTGCTGGTGGTGGCCGGTTTGTACATGACTTCGCTGGACGACTGGAAAAACACCAAGCTCTACCCGCAAATTGTTCGCAGCTACAAAACAGCTGAAATCCTCAAGCAGATTGAAAGCCCCGGCGTGGTGCTGATGGCCGAGGCCTACACCTCAGCGTCCATCTATGGTTTTGAGCGGCGCCAGTACATGCCCACGTTTGGTGTCGGCAAATTTCATGCGCGGCAGGACGACATGCTGGTGGATTTTTCGATCTATCAGGGCAAAACGCTGCGCATCATCATGTCCGGTACGCCCAGGCTGGACGAATTCCGGCCCTACTTTGACCAGGTCAAGGTACTCAGCTACATGCAAAGTGGCGTGCCTTTTTTTGCGCTTGAAGGGTCAGGCTTTAACTACCCGGCCTACCGCGCCGGGGTGCTCGGTACGATCTACCAGCGCTTCTACAACATTCCGCGTTTTTTGCCCATGACGGGCTGCCCGTTTTGTGAACGCTACTGCGGACAGGTGCGATGCCCCTGAAACACACCACGGTAATAGCCGCGTTTGACTTTGACGGCACGCTGACCCGGCGTGACACTTTCATGCCGTTCTTGGCGCGGGGCTTGGGCTGGCCGCGGTTTTTGTTTGCCCTGCTGAAATGCTCGCCCTGGCTGGTCGCGTTCGCTTTACGCCTCATCCCCAACGATGTGGCCAAGCAGCGGCTGATGCTGGCAACGCTAAAAGGCAAAAGCCTGGCTGAGGTGGACGACTGGACCACGCGCTGGCTGGGGAGCGATTTCCCCGGTCAATTACGTCGTTGGGCCCTGGCGCAACTAACGCAGCACCAGCAGGCCGGGCATTGCTGCGTCATGGTTAGCGCATCGCCTGATATCTACCTGCAGCGCGTTGCCCTGCAGATGGGTTTTGACGCCCTGATTTGTACTGAAATGGCGGCAGATGCGGGCGTTTTGACGGGCCGTATGCGCACGCCCAACTGCTATGGCGAGCAAAAAGTGCTGCGCCTGAAAGCCTGGATGCGTGAGCGCTTTGGCACTGACACCGGTTTTACGCTTTACGCATACGGCGATACGCCGGGCGACAAACCCATGCTCGGTATCGCTCAGCATGCTTTTTACCGGGAAGCCCCCTGGACGGCCTCAAAACAGCAATAATTGGGCAGAATATGCTCTGTGCCCAATGATTACGGTTATACCTTGCTATAAAATATATAGCATACTGAGGGACGCTCAGTCTTCAAGTTCGGCCTTGGCCATCTCTACGTCAAGCCGCTCCGTAGCATCAAGCGGTTTGCTGGCTGCTGCCTGCTCGTAAAGTTTGGTGGCGTCCTTCATTTTCTTGTCGCCTTCAAGCATGACCATGCCATTGGCGTACTCGACCATGCCAATGGCCGACGCCGGGTTCAGCACAAGCGCCTGCTTGAACAGCGACAGGCCGGTGTCTTTTTTGGCGCCGTAAGTCATGCCGCCTATCAGCGAGCCCACCTTGTCGATCACTTCGGCATGAAAAGCTGCCAGCGCGATATGTGCGTCGGCGTGTTTGGGCTGCAGCTTGATGGCTTGTTCCAGCGCATTTTTGACCTTGGTGCCCAGGCCCTGCGCCAGTGCCTTGGCCACGCTGATGCCCTGGCCATAGCGGCCCAGCGCATAGGCCTGCCAGTAAAACGCGTTCGGGTTTTTGGGGTCGTCGGCCTGCTGCGCTTCGGCGCGCCCGGCGACTTCCATGAACATTTCCAGCTTGGTTTTTTCTTTGGTCTCAAGGTAGTTGGCGTAAATGCTGGCGGCCTTGTTGGCTACCGTCAAACCATGGCCTCCGGCCTTCATGCCGGCGTCAAACGCCTTTTGAAACTCACCGTTATGAAACAGCACCCAGGCCTGCAGCACTGCTGCTTCTTTGGGAAGCGGTTCGCAGTCGCCCTGATGCAGTCTGGCCCAGCTTTTTTTCAGGCTGGCGGCGTCAAATTCATAGTCCCCTGCGTGGGGGAAAGCGGTCCATTTAGCCATTTTTTGTCTCCTTGATTATTAAAGTGGGTGTCTGGTGATCGTCGCGGCAAAGGCATGTCTACTTGGAAAGGGTAGCAGGGCTGTTGGCCGGCACGCTGTAGGCGCTGACCAATGCCTGCAGGTGCGCCCGCTGGCTTTGCTCAAGATAGGGAATCAGCAGGTTAAGCACGTGATGTGCCCCCCGCAGCAGCGCGGCCTGGGCGTTTTCGGGCTCCAGCGCATTGCGCGGGTCACGTACGTATTCAAAGCTGAGCCAGTAGGTCAGCACCACCACCATGCTGGTTGCGGTGGCTTCAACCTCACGCGAGTCAATAGCCATGGCGCCCGAGCGGCTCATGCCGTCAAGCAGCGCCCTGACCGAGCGGGTCTTGTTTTTAAGCACCCATTGAAAATGCGTCTCCAGCCTGCGGTTTTTGCTCAGCAGATCATTGAGGTCGCGGTACAAAAAGCGGTATTGCCAGATCAGCTCAAACAGCGTGTGCATGAAAAACCAGGCATCTTCAACATTGCGCACGCCGTCGCTGGCGTTAAGCAGCTCGCTGAGCGACTTTTCATAACGGTCAAACAGCGAGTTGATCAGCTCGTCTTTGGCAGGGTAGTGGTAGTAGAGGTTGCCAGGGCTGATGCTGAGTTCGGCCGAAATCAGCGTGGTGGAGACGTTAGGCTCGCCAAAGCGGTTGAAAAGGTCCAGCGTGACCTCCAGAATGCGTTCTGCAGTGCGGCGCGGGGCTTTTTTCGCCATAGTGTCTTCCTCTCGGTTCTTTTTACTCTAACCCAGCGGGCCGGCCGGTGTAACTAGGGAAGTCCAGCACGCCATGCAGGTATCAGGCCAGGGCCGGCGTCACGGGTCGCACTGCGGGATTCACTGAATGGCTCAGGTCTTCCATGGTTTCTTCCAGCGACGCAATCGCACGGCCGAGTCGTGTGGCTGCAGGCCTTGCGGCGACCAGATGCCGTTTGGGGTCATCGAGCACATCCATATTCAGTGACACGCCGTGGCGGGCCAGTTTGGCGGACAGGGTGGTTTTTCTGGAGCGCAGCATTTGCCGGGTTTTTTGGTAAGCGTGTTCGGCCATTTCGCGGCGCTGGCCGTAGCTGAAGGTGTTGGCCAAAAACATGTCAGCGTCGCGGTGGTCGGGCTCCAGCAGCACGATGTCGGTGTCCGGGTAGGCGTGCTCATAGTGCTTCATGCCCAACTCCAGCCGCGAGTGGATCATCGCCCGGAAAGTCTGGCTCATCACGGCGGGCAGGCCGCCATCCACAATGCGCGGTATGGCCTGCTTCTCGGCTGGCAGGCCGCGCCGCATGACGCGCTGGCTGGGCGCAAACTCGGGCCTGCGGGTGGCGTTAAACGGCACCAGCGGGTTCAGGCAAAACATCAGGTCAATACCGTCGTCCATGGCAACGCCTGCGTGCATGGTTTTTTTGAGCGCGCCATCGACGAAGTACTGGTTATCAATTTCCACTGGTGGAAACAAGCCGGGCAGCGCTGAACTGGCCTGTACCGCTTTGGAGATGGGTATGTGGTCCCAGCCCGGCTGTCCGAAGGGTGCTGCGTCGCCGCTGTCGAGGTTGGTGGCGACCAGAGTCAGTTTGCTGCGGAGCTCCCGAAAGTCGTTGGTACGGCCGGGTTTGGCGAACAGTTTGGTCAGCCGCGCATCAATTTCGTCATTTGAAAAAATGCCTGTAGGCAGAACGGGGCCCAGCGCCTCAGCCGCATGGAGCAGGGTTTTGCGCCCGAAGGTGGCCCGCCACAGCGCAGACGCGGCCAGCCCCGGCAACATGATGCTGCGCCTGAGGAACTCACCGTAGGCTGGCACCATCAGCCAGGCTGGGTCAAACACCTCAGAAACTTCGTTGTCGTTTTCAATGAAAGACGCGCACAACTCGCGCGGGGTCATGCCGTTGGCCAAACCTGCGGCAATAAAACCCCCGGCAGAAACGCCAACGTAGTGATGCAGATCCGTAAATGACAAGCCGCTCAGGGACTCATCAAGCGCGCACAGCGCACCGATTTCGTAAATAGCCCCCAACGGACCTCCGCCTGCAAGCGCTAAACCAATGCGGGCTTTTGTATTTACGGACTTATTGGAAAGATACTTTTCAGATGTCATGACTCAAAAGTGTAGACGGCGACTGGTTTTTGAATTGCTGCTGTGCAGCAAAGTTCAGTCATCGTTAAGGCTTCAGATGAGGAGGGTGCGGGCGTAAAAAAAGGGACAAGTCGTCCCTTTCTTTCAAGCACAAAGCTTTCAGCCAATCAAACAGTCTTGGCAGTAGCAGGTGCGCGTTTTGCGGCAGGGCGTTTGGCCGCCGCTGGCTTGGCTGCAGGGCTGGCAGCCTTTTTGGCAGCAGGTGCGGCTTTTTTGGCGGCTGGCTTGGCAGCAGTTTTCGCAGCAGTTTTGGCAGCAGGTGCCTTGCCGCTCATTTTTTGCACGTTCCTGTTGAGCTCGTCAATGCGGGCGATCAGCGCGTCAACGTCTTTGGCCGATGGCACGCCGAGTTTGTTCAGGGCCTTGGCAACGCGGTCTTCAAAAATGTTTTCGAGCTTGTCCCACTGGTGGCCAGCCTTGGACTGGATGTCGCCAGCCATATTGGCCATCTTGCTGGTGGCTTCGGAGATTTTCTCTTCAGCAACTGCCTGGGTTTTACGCTGGATGGACAGGCCTTCCTTCATCAGGGCTTCAAACACTTTTCCGCCGCCTTCCTGCGCTTTGGAGAAAGCGCCCAGACCAGCCAGCCAGATTTGCTGGGCGGACTCTTTGACGGCACCCGTCAGGTGTGGGGTGGATTTTTTATCGGCGCTCATTTTTTGCAGTTTCTTGACCATGGGGTTACTCCAGACGGGTGATTGAGACAGGTAATGGATGAATGATATTTTGCCTTGGCAGCCAAACCACGCACATCAGAAAATGTAAGCCCTCGGCATCTTGCCGTTTAGGGTACCGGTTCTAGAGCGCTAGGGTTGCCGCTCTATGGAAAAACGGTGTTGAACAGGCCTAGCGCGGGTTTTTGCTGAATAGAGACTGGCGTGCTTTAAGCAAGAATCAGGCTTTAAATGCTGCACAAGCAAAAAACACGAGGGAAATGAAGATGCATTATTTCGTCACTGGCGCTACGGGTTTCATCGGCAAGCGCCTGGTCAAAAAACTCCTTGAACGAAAGGGTACGACGGTTCATTTCCTGATCCGAAAGGAAAGCGAAGGCAAGCTGGCCGGGCTGCGTGCCTACTGGGGCGTCAGTGCCGCCCGGGCCGTTGCGGTGCACGGTGACCTGACCAGCAAAAAACTGGGCGTCAGCGCAGACGACATCAAGAAACTGAAAGGCCAGGTTGGTCATTTCTATCATCTGGCCGCGGTCTATGACCTGGGTGCCGACGAAGAAAGCCAGACCGCTGTCAATATCGATGGCACACGCAATACCGTTGAATTTGCCAAGGCGATTGACGCGGCCCACTTTCATCATGTGTCTTCGATTGCCGCTGCAGGCCTGTATGAAGGCGTGTTCCGCGAAGACATGTTTGAAGAGGCTGAAAACTACGATCACCCCTACTTCAAGACCAAGCACGAGAGCGAAAAAATCGTGCGCAAGGAATGCAAGGTTCCCTGGACGGTGTTTCGGCCCGCCATGGTGGTGGGTGACAGCACCACTGGTGAGATGGACAAGATTGACGGACCGTATTACTTCTTCAAGCTGATTCAGCGCATGCGTCAGTTGCTGCCGCCATGGATGCCAGCTGTAGGCTTGGAGGGCGGCCGCGTCAACATCGTACCGGTTGATTTTGTGGTTGACGCGCTTGACCACATCAGCCACAAAACCGGTATTGCCAAAAAATGCTACCACCTGGTTGATCCGGTGGGCTACCGCGTGGGTGACGTGCTGGATATTTTCAGCAAGGCAGCACATGCGCCCAAGATGAATCTGTTTATCAATGCCGCTTTGCTGGGGTTCATTCCAAAGAGTGTCAAAAAAGGCCTGATGGCGCTGGCCCCGGTACGCCGCGTGCGCGCAGCCGTGATGAAAGACCTGGGCGTGCCCGAAGACATGCTCACTTTTGTCAATTACCCGACCCGCTTTGACAGCCGTGACATGACAGCGGCGCTGAAGGGCTCAAACATTGAATGCCCCAACCTTAGGGACTACGCATGGCGCTTGTGGGACTACTGGGAACGCCATCTTGACCCCGACCTACATATTGACCGGTCGCTAAAAGGCACGGTTGGCGGCAAAGTTGTGCTGGTCACCGGTGGTTCGTCGGGTATCGGCCTTTCGGCCGCCTGCAAGTTTGCCGAAGCCGGGGCCATCACGATCATTTGCGGCCGTGGCGAAGATAAATTGGCAGAAGCCAAAAAAGAGATTTTGAGTTTTGCCGGCAAAGACGCAAAAGTCTTTACCTATTCGGTAGACATTGCCGATGCGGTCGGTTGTGCCGAGTTCACCAAAATGCTGGAAACCGAGCATGGCGGCGTTGACTTCCTCATCAACAACGCGGGCCGCTCCATTCGCCGCGCCATTGAGGCCAGCTACGACCGCTTTCATGACTTTGAGCGCACCATGCAGCTCAACTACTTTGGCTCATTGCGCGTGACCATGGGCCTGCTGCCAGGCATGGTGGCCAAACGCAAGGGGCATGTGGTCAACCTCAGCTCCATCAGCGTGCTGGTCAATGCGCCGCGGTTTTCGGCCTATGTTGCGTCCAAGGCTGCGCTTGATGCCTGGACGGCATGTGCGGCCAGTGAGTTTCAGGATCAGGGCATCACGTTTACAACTGTAAATATGCCACTGGTGCGCACGCCCATGACCGCGCCTACAAAGATTTACGAAAACATGCCCCTGCTTGACCCGCAGGAAGCGGCCGACATGGTGGTGCAGTCATGCATCAGCAAGCCAGTGCGGGTGGCAACGCGCCTGGGCACGACGGTTGCGCTGTTGCATGCGGTAGCGCCACGGGTGACGCAGATCCTGATGAACACCACTTTCAGGATGTTCCCGGACAGCTCGGCCGCCAAAGGTGACAAGAGCGCCAAGCCGGGTTTGTCCCACGAGGCTATGGCCATGGCAGAGATGATGCGCGGCATTCATTTCTGACCCTGGCAGCAGGCGATGTGGGCTGGTCAGCGGTGAGGCTGAGGGCTCTGGTGGCGTGGTGAGATAATCAAAAGAAAAAAGTGGAGGCCCTGTGGTGCCACCACGTCCACCACGACCACAGAGGTTTGCATGATTTTTGTTACTGGCGGCGCCGGTTTTATTGGCGCCAACTTCGTACTTGACTGGCTTGCGCAATCCAATGAGCCGGTTGTCAACCTCGACAACCTGACCTATGCGGGTAATCTTGAAACCCTGTCGTCCCTGCAAGCGGACGAACGGCATGTGTTTGTCAAGGGTGACATTGGTGACTCTGCACTTGTTACCAGCTTGCTGGCAACGCACCAGCCCCGGGCCATAGTCAACTTTGCCGCCGAATCCCATGTCGACAGGTCGATCCACGGCCCCGAAGACTTTATCCAGACCAACAT
>JANOCP010000177.1:0-4063 GCA_031412235.1 Polaromonas sp. | reverse complement strand
TGCAACGCGCCGCCCAGTCCCGCCAGCAGGGCGCCCAGGGCAAACACTGCCGTAAACAGCCAGGCCTGATTGACACCCAGCGCGCTGACCATTTCGCGGTCTTGGGTAGCTGCGCGTACCAGGGTGCCCCAGCGGGTGCGTGTCAGCAGGAGCCAAAGCAGGCCCAGTACGATGGGGCCGATAACGATCAGGAACAGGTCGTAGCTTGGAAACTGCCGGCCAAGAATCTGTACCGACCCCTCCAGGCCGGGGGCGCGCGGGCCCAGCAGTTCGTCTGGCCCCCACAGATATAAAACTGCGTCCTTGATGACCAGTACCAGCGCAAACGTTGCCAGCAACTGAAACAGCTCGGGCGCCTTGTAGATGCGGCGCAATAGCACCACCTCAATCAACGCACCGACGATACCGGTTGCCAGCGCCGACAAAACCAGCGCAGGCCAGAAGCCCAAATCGGCACCCAGGCGCTCGACCAGGGTGTAAGCGATGTAGATGCCCAGCATGAAAAACGAACCGTGCGCGAAGTTGACGATGCGCGTCACGCCAAATATCAGCGACAAGCCCGCCGCCACAAAAAACAGCGATGACGCGCCAGCCAGCCCGTTAAGCAGCTGGACGATAAAGCCAGAGAAACTCATGCAGAGGCTGTCCTGATCAGTGGGCGTTGGACGCAGCGCATGTGCAGACTGGCATCAGGCAAATCAGTAGGGCGCGCGAGACTTCTTGACGTCCGCTGCCGGCGGCTGAAAGTTTGCGCCATCACGGTAAACATAGTCCACCATCACACCCTTGCCATTGTCATTTTTGGTTTTGCCAACAAAGGCGCCCATGGTTGACTGGTGGTCTTCAGCCCGATAGGTAATCTTGCCGAAAGGTGAGTCGAGCTGCAAGCCCCTGAAGGCGGCGACGAGCTTGGGTGTCTCGGTACTTTTGGCTTTGGCGATACCGGCTGCAACAGACTTGATCATGGTGTAGCCCACGACAGAGCCCAGGCGCGGGTAGTCCTTGTACTTGCCGTGGTAGGCCAAAAAGAATGCCTTGTGTTCTGGCGTCTGGATGCCGTACCACGGGTAACCGGTAACTATCCAGTCGTTGGGTGTCTCTTCTTTCAAAGGGTCCAGATATTCTGGTTCACCTGTCAGCACGCTGACGACGGTACGGTCTTTGAACAGGCCACGAGTGTTGCCTTCGCGGACAAACCGGGACAGGTCGGCCCCAAACAGCACATTAAAAATCGCATCTGGTTTTGCATCGGCCAGTGCCTGCGTCACACTGCCTGCATCAACCCGGCCTAACGGCGTGGCCTGTTCAGTCACAAATTCAACATCAGGCTGGGCGGCTTTGAGCAAAGCCTTGAAGGCGGCTACCGCCGACTGGCCATACTCGTAGTTGGGGTAAACAATGGCCCAGCGTTTTTTCTTGAGCTTGACAGCCTCGGGTACCAGCATGGCGGCCTGCATATAAGTACCTGGGCGCAAACGGAAGGTGTACTGGTTTCCGCCTTGCCACGTCATCTTGTCGGTAAGGGGCTCGCCAGCAAGAAAGAAAATTTTCTTTTGCTTGGCAAAATCTGCTACCGCCAGGCCGGTGTTGGACAGAAATGTACCCGTCAGCACGTCGATTTTTTCGCGCGCTACCAGTTCTTCGGCCACGCGCACGGCATCACCAGGGTTGGCGTTATCGTCGCGGGTAATAAGCTCGAGCTTTTTGCCATTGACTCCGCCTTTGGCGTTGATCTCTTCAATCGCCAGCTCCATGCCCTTTTTATAGGGCTCAAGAAAGGCTGGCTGGGCCTTGTAGCTATTGAGTTCGCCGATCTTGATCACGTTCTGGCCCTGCGCGGCTGGCGGTGAGGCCAAAAGACCCGCCAACGCAAACGCACCAAGCGTCTTGTAGTGCAATTTCATGAATACTCCGTCTTTTATGAATAAACTCAAGTTTCCAATATTCTGACTTGGCCGATAAATAGCGTTAACGTTCATTGATCCCGGCACGGCATCGCCCCTGATTTTGCAGGCGTGTGAGCATGTATTGCATGGGCAATTCGTACCCGGTTGACAACAAGGCGTTTCAGGTATTTTCACCGCAGACCGCCCCATATGCTGATAAGGCCTGCAGATACTCCATTAACCCCAAAGTACTTGTTTGGGTGTTTGCCAGACAATCGATGTCTGTCAAGAAATCTATGCATTCCAAAACACCCCTTGAAGCAATATTTACCTTTACATAAATTGACAGCATTCGCCTGAAGCGTGACTGCGTGGAATCACCCCTGAAACGCATCCATCCCACTGCCTGCCCATCACGCAAAACTACCTAAGGGTCTTACCCGGTATCGCCACTGTAGGTGGCTGGCTACTATCACCACCTGTGTTCCAAGGGCACGCCAGCAGTGCTTCATGGCACTGTGGCCCCTTTGGCAAATTCATCATCCGCCGGAGAGTCATTTGTCAGTTGAGTTCATTCTTGAAACGCGCGGTTTGACCAAAGAATTCAAGGGATTCGTCGCCGTCAACAACGTGGACCTGAAAGTCCAGCGTGGGCATATTCACGCGCTGATTGGGCCCAATGGCGCGGGTAAAACCACCTTCTTTAATTTGCTGACCAAATTTTTGCCGCCGACGCGTGGCAGCATTACGTTTAACGGCATTGACATCACACACGAAAAGCCTGCGCAAACCGCCAGGCGCGGCATCGTACGCTCGTTCCAGATTTCAGCCGTGTTCCCGCACATGACAGTGCTTGAGAATGTGCGTGCAGCGCTTCAGCGCAATCTGGGCACTTCGTTTCACTTCTGGAAGGGCGAAGACAGTCTTTTTCATCTGCATGATCGCGCCCGTGAACTGCTCGAATCGGTCGATCTGGGCGGCTTTGCTGATGAAATGACCGTTAACCTGCCGTATGGCCGCAAACGCGCGCTTGAACTGGCCACCACGCTGGCACTTGAGCCCGAGCTGATGCTGCTCGATGAGCCCACCCAGGGCATGGGCCACGAAGACGTGGATCGCGTGACCCAGCTGATTAAAAAGGTATCCGCAGGCCGCACCATACTGATGGTCGAGCACAACATGAACGTGGTGTCCTCCATTGCTGACCGCATCACGGTGCTGCAGCGCGGTGCCATCATTGCCGATGGCCCGTATGCAGAGGTAGCCAGCAATCCGCTGGTGATTGAAGCCTATATGGGTACGGCCAACACTGAATTGGCGGGTGCACACTGATGACCAAAGAGCTGCTGAAAATTGAAAACCTGCATGCCTGGTATGGCGAGTCGCACATCCTGCATGGCGTTAACCTGACCGTCAATGAAGGTGAAGTGGTCACCCTGCTGGGCCGTAACGGCGCAGGCCGCACCACCACCATGCGCGCCATTGTGGGCTTGACGGGCACGCGCAAGGGTTCCATCAAAATCAAGGGCGAAGAAGCCATCAAGCTGGCACCGCACAACGTTGCCCGGCTGGGTATTGGCTATTGCCCTGAAGAGCGCGGTATTTTTGCCAGCCTGAGCGCCGAAGAAAACCTGATGCTGCCGCCCACGATCGCGCCGGGCGGCATGAGTCTGGATGAAATCTACACGATGTTTCCCAACCTGAAAGAGCGCGCCAGCAGCCCTGGCACACGCCTTTCAGGCGGCGAGCAGCAAATGCTTGCGGTCGCACGCATTTTAAGGACGGGTGCGCGGCTTTTGCTGCTTGATGAAATCTCTGAAGGCCTGGCACCAGTCATTGTTCAAAAGCTGGCTGAAATGATCCTGACGCTCAAGGCCAAGGGCTACACCATCGTGCTGGTAGAGCAGAACTTTCGCTTTGCCGCGCCGCTGGCCGACCGCTTTTATGTCATGGAACACGGCACCATCGTCAAGCAGTTTGCCCAAAGCGAACTGACACAAAACATGGGCATGCTGCAAGAGTACCTCGGGGTCTGAGCCCCCATTGACTCAGCGTGCTTTTTTAGCTTTCCAAATTCCTCATCCTTTACCTTTCAACTGGAGACACTCATGAAACTCAATGCCCTTAAAACGCTCAAGCCCATCGTCGCTGCCATGGCTCTCAGCCTGGGTGCTATC
>JANOCP010000176.1:0-6007 GCA_031412235.1 Polaromonas sp. | reverse complement strand
GTTGTCACCCAGCAGCGCCTTGACGGTCTTCATAGGCTCTTGCAACTTCATGGGGCTGTGGCAGGGGTCGTGAAAAAGATACCCGTTGCCGTCGCCGTTTTCTGGCCGCAAGGTGATACCTTTTTCAAGCAGGTACTCGTGGATGTCAATGATGCGGCTGCCGGGGAAAATCTTGTCAAATTCATAGCCCTGCAACTGGTCATAGCAGGTACCGCAGCTGACCACCACAGTCTTGATGTCGAGGTAATTCAGCGTGTTGGCAACCCGGTGAAACAGCACCCGGTTGTCGGTGATGATTTTCTCGGCCTTGTCGAACTGGCCGCTGCCTTTTTGCGGGTACCCGCAGCACAAATAGCCCGGTGGCAACACGGTTTGCACACCGGCATGCCAGAGCATGGCCTGCGTCGCCAGGCCAACCTGGCTGAACAGGCGCTCAGACCCGCAGCCCGGGAAGTAAAACACCGCTTCGGTTTCAGACGTGGTGGTTTTCGGGTTCCGAATGATCGGGACGTAATCCTTGTCTTCAATATCAAGCAGGGCGCGTGCGGTTTTCTTCGGCAGGCCACCAGGCATTTTCTTGTTGATGAAGTGAATCACCTGCTCCTTGATGGGCGACTTGCCAACCGTAGCCGGCGGCTTGGTCGTCTGCTTGCGCGCGAGTCGTCCCAGCAGGTCATTGGCCAGGCGCTGTGCCTTGAAACCCACATCAACCATGGCGCTGCGCATGAACTTGATGGTTTGCGGGCTGGTCGCGTTCAAAAACACCATGGCTGCCGCATTGCCGGGCCTGAATGATTTTTGGCCCATCTTGCGCAGCAAATTGCGCATGTTCATGGACACGTCGCCAAAGTCAATGTCCACCGGACAGGGGCTCAGGCACTTGTGGCACACCGTGCAGTGGTCGGCAACGTCTTCAAACTCTTCCCAATGCTTGATGCTGATACCCCGCCGGGTCTGCTCTTCGTATAAAAAGGCTTCCACCAACAGCGAAGTCGCCAGAATCTTGTTGCGCGGGCTGTACAGCAGATTGGCGCGCGGCACGTGGGTGGCGCACACCGGTTTGCATTTTCCGCAGCGAAGGCAGTCCTTGACCGAATCAGCGATGGCGCCAATGTCTGACTGCTGCATGATCAGCGACTCGTGGCCCATGAGTCCAAAGCTGGGCGTGTAAGCGTTCGTCAAATCAGCATAAATTGGACCCCCACGGTCGCTCACTTCGTGTAGCTTCCTGCCCCCCGAGGGGGCCGCTGCGCCTGCGGTCTGGCGGAGCCAGTCCCGCGGCCCCTGCTTGATGGGAGACGCGTCCTCGCGGTTACGCACGTCTTTTTGGCTCCCAATCGCCGAAATAATGGTGTTTTTGGCTTCCAGCCCAACATTTACGGCTACAGGCAGCTCCTGATTTCGTAGCAACTTGCCTTTATTAAAGCGCCCTTCAGGGTCAACTTTGGCCTTGTAGTCAGCGAAGGGCTGAATCTCGGCGTCGGTCAAAAACTCCAGCTTGGTGATGCCGATGCCGTGCTCGCCAGAAATCACGCCGTCCAGGCTGCGCGCGAGCACCATGATTCGGGCGACGGCATGGTGAGCCGTTTGCAACATTTCGTAGTCATCGCTGTTGACGGGTAAATTGGTATGCACATTACCGTCACCTGCATGCATGTGCAGTGCAGCCCAGACACGGCCCTTGAGCACGCGTTTGTGGATGGCAGTGCATTCAGCCAGAATCGGCAAAAACGCGCCACCGGTAAAGATGGTGGCCAACGGCGCACGCAGTTGGGTTTTCCAGCTGGCGCGCAGCGAATGGTCCTGTAACTGTGGGAACAGCGTGTCCACACCCTGCAACCAGCCCGCCCACAGCTCGCGAACCTCGCCCACCAGAGCCAGCGCCTGCGAAACCCGGTCTTCCAGCATTTCGGCGGACGGCATGTCGCCCGCATCTTCGGCCTTGCCCAGCGGCAAATTGCCCTTGCGCAAGAAAGCGTCCAGCTCGTCGCACAGCTTGATCTTGTTGGC
Organism: Polaromonas sp.; assembly: GCA_031412235.1. Lineage (GTDB taxonomy): Bacteria > Pseudomonadota > Gammaproteobacteria > Burkholderiales > Burkholderiaceae_C > Polaromonas. The sequence goes on along the minus strand of JANOCP010000176.1, from coordinate 3,997 downwards.
CAGGCTCAGCTCGATATTGATGCGTTCAATGCCGTCGGTGTATTCGGCCATGCGCGGCAGGGGAATCACCACGTCTTCATTGATCTTGAAGGCGTTGGTGTGGCGCGAAATGGCGGCGGTTTTTTTGCGGTCCAGCCAGAACTTTTTGCGCGCCTCCGGGCTGATGGCTATAAAACCCTCGCCAGCCCGCGAGTTCGCAATCCGCACGACTTCGGACGTGGCGCGCGCCACGGCATCGGCGTCGTCACCTGCAATGTCGCCAAACAACACCATTTTGGGCAGGCCGCCACGTTTGGATTTGGTGGCGTAGCCTACAGCGCGCAGATAACGGTCATCGAGATGCTCCAGCCCGGCCAGCAGGACCGGTGAGCCGGCTGCCTCGCTGCGCCTTTGCTCGGCAAACATGAAATCCTTGATTTCCACAATGCTGGGCACGGCATCTTTAGCGTTGCCAAAAAACTCAAGGCAAACGGTGCGGGTGTGCGCCGGCATGCGGTGAACAATCCAGCGCGCGCTGGTAATCAGGCCGTCGCAGCCTTCTTTCTGGATACCCGGCAGGCCGCTTAAAAACTTGTCGGTAACGTCCTTGCCCAGGCCTTCCTTGCGAAAGCTCTTGCCGGGAATATCAAGCTGCTCGGTACGAACCAGTGTTTTGCCGTCGGCTTCAAAATATTTAAGTTCAAAACTGGCGAGTTCGGCATCATGAATCTTGCCGAGGTTGTGGTTCAGCCGGGTGACTTCAAGCCACTGCGAATCGGGCGTCACCATGCGCCACGAGGCCAGGTTGTCCAGCGCGGTGCCCCACAGCACGGCTTTTTTACCGCCTGCATTCATGGCGATGTTGCCGCCTATGCACGACGCTTCGGCTGACGTCGGGTCTACCGCAAACACAAAACCGCCGCGCTCTGCAGCGTCAGCCACTCGCTGTGTGACAACGCCGGCTTCGGTCCATATGGTGGCGACCGGTTTGCCCAGCCCTGGCAAGCTGACCATTTCAACCTCGGTCATGGCCTCCAGCTTTTCGGTGTTGATGACGGCCGACTTCCAGGTCAGCGGAATCGCGCCGCCGGTGTAGCCGGTACCGCCGCCGCGCGGAACAATGGTCAAACCAAGGTCAATACAGCCCCTGACCAGGCCAGCCATTTCAACTTCGGTGTCAGGCGTAAGTACTACGAAAGGATATTCAACCCGCCAGTCGGTCGCATCGGTGACATGCGACACCCGCGACAGGCCGTCGAACTTGATGTTGTCCTTGAGCGTCAATTTGCGCAGCTTGCGTTCCGTCAATCGGCGCAGGTCGTACATGGCTTCAAACGACGTGGCAAAGCGGTTGACCGCATCACGCGCGGCCTGCAGAAGCTCGCCCACGATGGCATCACGCTGGCTGTCCGCGTCGGGGGTACGGCGTTTTTCGACTTCACCCAGCCGGTGCTGCAGGGCCTCAACCAGCAGCTTGCGGCGCTTGGGGTTGTCGAGCATGTCGTCCTGCAAATAGGGGTTGCGCTGCACTACCCAGATATCACCAAGCACCTCATACAACATGCGGGCTGAGCGGCCCGTACGGCGCTCGCCGCGCAACTGGTTCAGCAGGTCCCAGGCCCGTGAGCCCAGCAAGCGGATAACCACCTCACGGTCAGAAAACGAGGTGTAGTTGTAGGGGATTTCGCGAATGCGGGCTTCGTCCGGTTTGACGGCACCGGGGTTGGTGACATCAAAGGCAGTTAACTCGCGAAGGGTAGTAGGGGCGTTCATCGTGGAGCTCAGCGGCTTTTTGCGGCAATCAGCTGTACTGGGGGCGGTTTGCAAATCCGCCTCTGGCTGTGGAGCCTAATATTATCGCAGCGCAACATCCGGGTAGGGACGCCGGGGGAAAGACCTCATGCCGCCCCCTTTCAACTTATGGAAACCCCGCTTGTTAAAAAGCAGCCACATCGCTTAAATCGAACTGTCACAGACGGGTTTTAAGCTGTCTGGCTAGGTTTAACTTGTTCAACACACCAGAATCAGGAGTTTTAATGCAAAAGCGCTCATCAACCACCCGGCTGTCTGCTGTTACCCTGGCCGCATTCGCCTTTTTGACCCCGCTGGCCAGCCATGCCCAGACCGAAATCCAGTGGTGGCACTCGATGGGTGGCGCTTTGGGTGAATGGGTCAACGACCAGGCCAAAGACTTCAACGCCAGCCAGAAGGATTACAAGGTTGTGCCTACCTTCAAGGGCAGCTACGACGAATCCATGACCGCCGCCATTGCCGCCTTCCGCGCGGGCAACGCCCCACACATTTTGCAGGTGTTTGAAGTCGGCACGGCCACCATGATGGCCAGTAAACAGGCCATCGTGCCCGTCACTGAAGTCATGAAAAAGGCCAATATCAAGTTTGATGCAAGCGCCTATGTGCCAGCCGTTGCGGGCTACTACACCGCGCCCAGTGGCGACATGCTGAGCTTTCCCTTCAACAGCTCCACCACTGTTTTCCACTACAACAAAGACGCCCTGAAGGCCGCTGGCGTGGACACGGTACCCACCACCTGGCCTGAAGTGGCCTTGGCGGCAGCCAAACTCAAAGCCAATGGTCACAAATGCCCGTTCACCACGAGTTGGGTAAGCTGGACGCAACTGGAGAGCTTCTCGGCCTGGCACAACGTGGAGTTTGCAAGCAAAAGCAACGGCATGAAAGGCCTGGACACGCGTCTGACCTTCAACACGCCTTTGCATGTTCGCCATATTGAAAACCTGGCCAATATGTCCAAACAGGGGCTTTTTGTTTACAAGGGCCGCGGCAACCTGGCAGACGCCACCTTTGTGTCTGGCGAATGCGCCATGACCACTGGCTCGTCTGCCCTTTATGGCAACATCAAACGCAATGCCAAATTCGCCTCTGGCATAGGCGCATTGCCGTACTACCCGGATGTACCTGGATCGCCGCAAAACACCGTGATAGGCGGCGCCAGCTTGTGGGCCATGTCGGGCAAGCCAGCAGGCGACTACAAGGGGGTGGGACAGTTCTATGCCTTCTTGTCGCAACCTGCCGAGGCCGCCAAAAGCCATCAGCGCACCGGCTACCTGCCCCTGACCAAAGCATCATTTGAAATGACCGATAAATCCGGTTTTTACAAGCAAAACCCTGGAACTGACGTATCGGTCAACCAGATGATCCGCAAAACCACCGACAAGTCGCGCGGCATTCGTTTGGGCAACTTTGTGCAGATCCGCGCCATCAACGACGAAGAGCTGGAACAGGTCTGGGCCGGTAAAAAGTCAGCCAAAGAAGCGCTGGACACCGCCGTAAAACGCGGCAACGAGCAGCTGGAGCGCTTCCAGACGGCCAACAAAGGCAAATAAGCCAGGCCAGGCACCTGAAAATACGCAGATGCGTGGAAATGCCTGGAAACGCGTAGGACTGCCTGGAAATGGTTCAATGAACCACTTTCAGGCATCAAATAGTGCTTTAGCCCAATGAGTACGGTTATAGAGTGCTATTATATTTATAGCAAAACTCCTCTTTGCTGATGTTCAGCCCCTGAATTAAAAGAAGTCCAGCTTTGGAAAAACGAGTCCTTTTTAAATCCGCATGGCTACCGTGGGCACTGGTTGCGCCGCAAATGCTGATCGTGCTGGTGTTTTTTTTCTGGCCCGCCAGCCAGGCGGTTTACCAGAGCGTGCTGAGCGAAGACGCCTTTGGCACGTCGAGCGAGTTTGTCGGCATGCTCAACTTTTCAAGGTTATGGGCCGACAGCACCTACCTCAACTCGTTCAAGGTTACAGCGCTGTTTTCTTTTCTGGTCGCGGGTTCCGGCTTGGCAATTGCCCTGCTGCTGGCCGTCATGGCCAACGGCGTGATTCGCGGCGCGGGCACCTACAAAACCCTGCTGATTTGGCCATACGCAGTAGCACCCGTCGTAGCTGGCGTGCTGTGGGTCTTCATGTTCTCGTCACCCATGGGGGTGATCTCCTTTGCGCTGCAATCGGTGGGCATTCAATGGAACCACCTGCTCAAC
>JANOCP010000175.1:0-4114 GCA_031412235.1 Polaromonas sp. | reverse complement strand
CGCTGCGCCTGAGGCCCGGCTAAGCCGGTTCCTCGGCCCCCGTTTGCGAAACCCCCCGGCGATCAACGGCCGCTCATGCGCAACAATAGGCCCATGAGTAACGCACTATTGAAGATTGAAGGCCTGACCAAACGCTACGGCAGCACCGTCGTCGTCAACGACCTGTCATTTGAAATCGCTCCGGGTGAATGCCTGGGCGTGATCGGCCCCAACGGCGCGGGCAAGACCACGACTATCCGCATGTGCCTGGGGCTGACCGCGCCCGATGCTGGCGAGATCACCTTTACACCCGGCGGGTCTGCCTTGCGCATGCCGCAAGACGCACTGGCCATCAAAGACAAGCTGGGCATCGTCAGCCAGTTTGACAGCCTGGATCCGGATTTTTCATGCGCTGAAAACCTGCTGGTGTTTGGCCGCTATTTCGGCATGAAAGACGCGGTGATCAGGGAGCGTATTCCCAAACTTCTGGAGTTTGCGGCCCTGACGCACAAGGCTGATGCCAAGCTCAGCGAACTGTCGGGCGGCATGAAGCGCCGCCTGAGCCTGGCGCGTGCCCTGGTCAATGACCCGCAATTGTTGCTGCTTGACGAACCCACCACCGGTCTTGATCCGCAGGCCAGGCATCTGATGTGGGAGCGCCTGCAACGGCTGGTGCAGCAAGGCAAATCAATTTTGCTGACCACCCACTTCATGGACGAGGCCGAGCGCCTGTGCAACCGGCTGCTGGTGCTTGACCATGGCAAAAAGATGACCGAAGGCACGCCGCGCCAGCTCATTGCCGACAACCTGGAGCCCGATGTGGTCGAGGTTTATGGCGCAGGTGCACTGGCATTGATGGACTCGCCCCTCAAGGCCCTGGCCGCCCGCACCGAAGTTAGCGGCGAAACCGTGTTTTTCTACACGCAGGACTCCAAACGTCTGCTGGCCGCGCTGGCTGACTACCCGCAACTGCGCACGCTGCACCGGCCAGCCAATCTGGAAGATTTATTCCTAAAGTTAACTGGCCGCCAGATCAGGGAGGACGCGTAATGTCCAAAACCTCAAGCAACTGGGCGTCCCTGTTTCGCCCGCCACAAATCAGCTGGCGCTGGCTGCCGGTTTTTCGCCGCAACCTGCTGGTCTGGAAAAAGCTGGCTATTCCCAGCCTGGTCGGCAATATTGCCGAGCCACTAATCACGCTGGTGGCCTTTGGCTACGGCCTGGGCGCACTCGTCGGGCAGGTGCAGCTCAATGGCGTGGCTGTGCCCTACATTTTGTTTTTGGCAAGCGGCTCCATCTGCATGAGCGCCATGCAGGCGGCGTCGTTTGAGGCGCTGTATTCAGCTTTTTCACGCATGCAGGTGCAGCGCACCTGGGACGGCATCATGAACGCGCCGGTGCAGCTTGACGACGTGGTGTTTGCCGAAATGCTGTGGGCCGCCTTCAAGGCGCTATTTACCACCACGGTGATTTTGCTGGTCATGCTGGTGCTGGGTATCAGCCACAGCCCCATGCTGTTTCTGGCCTGGCCGCTGCTGGGCCTGGTCGGCATTACCTTTGCGAGCGTGGCGCTGATTTTTAACGCCCTGGCCAAAGGTTATGACTTTTTCACTTACTACTTCACGCTGTTTTTAACGCCCACCATGTTTTTAAGCGGTGTGTTCTTTCCGCGTGACCAGTTGCCCGGTGTGATGCGCGTGATTTCAGACTGGCTGCCGCTGACGGCTGCTGTTGAATTGATACGCCCGCTGTTTTTGGGCCAGTGGCCAGCGCACGGCCTGCAACACCTGGCCATGCTGGTGTTTTATGCGGTGGCGGGCTTCTGGATTGCACTGGCACTGACGCGCAAACGGTTTCAGAGTTAGATTCTTCACTTCTTTTGCTATGTATTTAATAGCTATGTATAGCCGTACTCATTGGGCACAGGGCGTAAATGGTATAAAAATGCCTCCGAATTGAGCCCATCAAGCAGTCGTCATCGCCAACATGCAGAAATTGACCCCAGAAACCCTCAAAGCCACCTGCAGCAACAGGCAGCCCCAGCCCTGCCAATGCGCGCTACGCCCCTGCGCAGGCTGGGAGAGTTTTACCGACGACCGCTGGCCAGCAACCCAGATGCAGCCCCTCGGCACCCTGCGTGACCCTGAGGTTTACGAGCCCACCGCAGAAGAATTTCACCCGCAAGGCACCCGCTACGCCTCACCCGACGCACCGGTGGCCGTCAGGTTTTTCCCGTACAACGTCAGCGACGTGTACGCCTGCACCAATTGCAGCAAGGTCGTGCTGCGCTATACCGAGTTTGGCGGATATTACGTTGACCACCGGGTGCGGGAGGTGGATGCGGGCCTGGTGGTTTGAGGGTTGCAGCACTGACACTGCGGAACCGCAGCGAACCTCAAAGCTGATAACGCCCATTTCGCCCGGCCCGGCGCTCTATTTACCCATTTATTTGCCTATTTATAAGGCAAACGCTCCTCCAGCAAGCCGCTCACCGGCTCGAACTCCGGGTCCTTGTGAACCAGCGTTGCGTTGCACTGCAGCGCCGTAGCGGCTATCCAGGCATCTAGCGACATCGGGTGAAGCGCTTTCAGGCGGGCGGCAGCTTCAAGCAGTTCGGCGCTTTCATGTACCCAGATGATGGGCAAGGCCTGGCATTGTGCATAAGCCGCGCGGCCCGAGGCTTCGCCTTCGTCCTTCCAGACCCGGTACATGACTTCCATCAGCGACATAAAGCAGGCCTGCACGTCTGCAGCACCGTCATTGGCGGCCAGCAGAAGCTCAGCTACCCGATTAGCGCCTGGTTCGTTGTCACGCAACGCTAGCAATGCGGAGGTATCCAGTACGTAAGCGCTCATGACTTGCTGGTTTGCGATATTTCTTTCGCCTGTTCCTTGGCCCGGTCAGCCCGGCGATCTGCCAGCAAGTTTGCTACCGATGCGCCTTGACCGACACCCCGAAATGCCGCAACCGCACTAATTCCGGCCACTCTGGCGGCCAGGGCTGCCTTCTGATCGCCCTGCAACGCCTCGTAATCCTGCATGGCTACGAGCATGGCGACCGGCCTGCCGCGCCGGGTTATGGCCACCGGCTCGCGCTGGGCAGCGTCCAGCAGTTGACCGAAGCGGTTTTGAGCTTCGACAGAAGTCAGAGTGAGCATGTGACGTGTTCCGATCAAACAAATTAGCCAGTTAAGTATTTTAACTGGCTAATTTGTACATACTGATTGCTTTTACTCTTGCGGTCAAGCTCAATAAAACGCGAAGTTTGATGAGGAAGTAGTGAAAGCGACTAAATATTGATAAAAAGTATCTGGAGCCCAATGAGTACGGCTACAAGCAGCTATCAATAAAGAAGCAATTGACCTTGAATACCTAACCTTGAGCCAGCGCGCTCAAAGATCAAAAAACACAGTCTCCGCTTCGCCCTGCATGCGGATATCAAAGCGGTACACCACGCCGCCGTCCAGTTGCTGTCGCGTTGCAATCAGCGTAGCACGGCGCTCTGCTGGCACGCTTATCAGCACGGCGTCCTGTGCATTGGCTGCGGCTTCGTCGTCAAAGTAAATACGGGTAAAGGTATGCACCAGCAGGCCGCGCATGGTGAGGCAAACGTTGACGAACGGTGCCTGACCGGCAGTCGGAATGCCCGGTTTGACGGTTTTGAATTCGAAGAAGTTTTGCGGGTCGGTACCCGTACCGCAGCGGCCGAAACCGGTGAAACCACTGGCTTCGGCATCGGCCAGTGACAGCACCGGATGGCCGCTGGCGTCTGGCTGGCTGATCTCGACCATCGCGTCGAGGATCGGGTTGCCTGCGCCGTCAATCACCTGGCCGGTGATGCGTATGTGTTCGCCTTTGGCATACGGCTGGGCCAGCACCGGGGTGAACAGGCTTTTGAGGTCGTAGCCGTACTGGGTCGGCGTCAGGCCGTAGGCAAAGAAGGGGCCGACGGTTTGGGATGGCGTCTGGTTCAGTTTGGTGGTCGTCATTGGGTATGCCTCTTTATTCAAAACGTGTCTGTTTGGCACCGCGCAGCACGATGTCAAACACGTAACCGAGGGCGTAGTCGGGCTGGGTTACGTCAAGGCTGAACTTGGCAACCATCAGCTCGCGCAGGTGCTCTGGTGCGCCCTGGT